>JAHEFE010000065.1 GCA_024640365.1 Woeseiaceae bacterium
CCTTCTGAAAATCTTCGGTCACCGCAACGTAATACAAACCCAGCGTGCGATAACGTTCACGTTCAGTCATCGTATTCAGCTTCGATAAAGCCTGTTCCCAAAGGGCATTGGATTCATCGGTCCGACCAAGATAAAACAGGGCTAACGCCCAACCGGAATAGGCGCGACCGAAATTCGGGTCCTCCTTGATGGCTAATTCATAAAACGGGAGCGCCTCGTCATAGCGAGCGGCTGCCGCGAGATCCTGCGCCCGGGTGTAATTCTTGACAGCCTCCAGCGAGGACGCGGTGAACGTTTCGCCCAGCGGACGATCCGCACTCCCGACGGATTTATCGCCTAGCGCTTTACGTATACCATCTGCAAGGCCGCTAACTGCGCTCAGTACTTCTATCTTGTTTTTCGCCGCAACCGTCGTATCTGCAATTAGCTCGCCGTCTGCCGGATTAACAATTCGGGCGGTCATTTCATAGCCCGAACCGTCAGCCTTGATAAGGCCGGCGACGATCAGTTTGATGCCCTCACGAATCGATACCAACCTGGCACCTTCTTCATCAAGCTTGCTACCGGCCTTGATTGTTTCCAATGCCCTGGTCGCGGCCTGGCGACTGTAAGCCGTGATGAAGGTCGCGCCTTCAAGACCGATGTTGAGAGCCTGCTCAAGCGAGCCATCAAAAAGGGCATCGCCTGTCTGGTTATCAAAATCGGCAATCAACACAGACACGGGTGCCAACTCGACTTCTACCGGTGGACCGCTATTCACATTCAAATAAAGCGACACAATGAGAGCAACCGCAAGAACGCCAATGACAATAAAGTCCATTTTGCGCCCGCCAATGGCGGAATCTTCTAGCTCCGCTTTGTCATCTTCGCGAAGCACGCCCTCTTCGGTGACGTCGTAGAACCAGGCCAGAACGAGTGAAACCGGAAAACCAACAAAGGCCACGATGACAACTGATTTGAAAACCCACGCGGGAAAATCGAAAGTAGGCAAAATGACGCTGGCGGCCTCGATCAAAATCCAGGCTATGCCGACGTACAAGCCACCCGTTCTAAAAACCTCGCGGCGGCGCAATTCTTTAAAGAATTTGTTCATTGCTTTTTTTAGTCTGTCCCCCGGAATCGCACGATCGAGTCTAGCACAAGAATTCGCAGCAACTTAACGCAAAAATGAATCTCGACGGCACACCAAACCCTGTTATCGACCGGCGAACTTCGAACACGACAAGCGGCTCACCGAAGCCCGTTCATTTCCGTTAAGATGTACAACCGCCAGCAAGCCGTAAAGCAACCTGGTGCGAAAAATCAGATTTATCACAAAAAGATCAATAGTTTGGCAATGGATATCCATTTCGGTACTTATGCAATTAGATACACCCAATAAAAAGAACAGCCCAGCCGCGTCCTTCAGTTGCCAGTTAGTTACCCTGTACCTTTTAGCAACTTCTGTCGTTTTGGCGACCGACGTACTCGACGAAATTCAGGTAACAGCGACCAGGCGCGCTATTGATACGCACGATGTCTCGGTAGGTGCCACGATCATTCCGGCCGATACGATTCAACAGAAAGCGCTGATTACGGACGCACTGCAAGCCCAGGTCGGAAGTTACGTTCAAGAAACTACGCCCGGACAAGGGGCTGCCATTATTCGTGGTATGCGTGGTTCCGCGGTTCTGCATCTGGTTGATGGAATGCGTTTGAATAACGCCCTCTTTCGCAGTGCGCCCACCCAGTACTTCGCACTCATTGATCCGGGTAGCGTGGATCGCATGGAAGTAGCGAGAGGGGCCTCGGCATCTCTCTATGGCAGCGACGCTATGGGCGGCGTTGTGCAGGTGCTATCACGGCAGCCGAATATTGCTGGCCCGGATTTCCAGACACACAACGACATAGACCTGCGTGTTGAATCTGCCGACTTGTCACAATCGATTCGGACCACCAGTGAGTTTGGCACCGAGAAACTCGCAAGCATGATCAACCTCGGCTATCGCTCAACCGGCAATCGACGTATCGGCGGCGGGGAGCGCATAGCACCAACGGCTTACGATTCGTATTCAGCACGTATCGCCACAAAACTGCAGGTTGATGACAATCGCTCCTGGTTATTGGATTTGCAGGCGACCGAGCAACCGAATACTCCACGCATCGATGAACTGGTTCCCGGATTCGGCGAAACGGATCCATCATCTTCGGAGGCCGAATTTACACCCAATCAACGCCTCTTCGCCCACGCCCGACATCAGTACGACGAAGGCTGGCTGGCCACAAACTGGACATTGGACCTGGGTTGGCAACGAATTGTCGATGACCGCACGTCGCGCGGCTTCGGGTCCACAGCGCGCCGCTTTGAGAGCAACAGCAGTGACCTGCTCGGTGCTACGCTCCGTGGCAGCCGCTGGATAGGTTCCTATGACTGGGTATTTGGCGCCGACTGGTATCACGACACCGTGCGCAGCAGTTCAAGCTCGGTCGATATTGATTCTGGAGAAACAACCATCGCTGCGTCGCGTTTTCCGAATGACTCAAGTGTCGACCAGGCTGCGATCTACGGCAATGTCCGTCGGCAAATAAGTACGCGTCAGTCACTCAACGCCGGTGTTCGTGCCACGGATATTGAAATCGATATTCCCGGGTCTGTCGATTACACCGCCAGCAAAATAAAACATACCGACCTGAGTGGCGAACTGGGTTGGGTGTTCGAGTTCAACCCGCATATCAATCTGGTCACCAATGTCGGTCGCGGCTTTCGGGCCCCCAATATTTTTGACCTGGGAACACTTGGGCCACGGCCTGGTAATCGATTCAACATACCTACCACCAGTCTCGAGCCCGAGCATGTCAATCAAATCGATTTCGGATTGAAATTTGACAATGACACGGTACGCGGCGAATTGATTGCATGGCGAATGCACTACCAGGATCGCATCATTTCGGTTGCCACCGGAGACACGACCATTGATGGCCGAGAAATCGTGCAGAGTCGAAATGTCACCGAGTCCGATCTGTGGGGTATCGAAGCGGGAGCGCGCTGGCAACCGTCGGAAAATACGGCGCTATCGGCAGTTGTCAATTTGAGTCGGGGCACTGACAAGGATGCTGACGGCAAGGAAACAGATGCCGATCGACTACCACCCGTCAACGGCAAACTGCTACTCGAACAGCACATCAGTGATGGCTGGTTACTCGAATCGTATATCTTGTTTGCAGCTCCCCAGAATCGATTGAGCGCGCGTGACCTAACCGATCCGCGCATTGACCCAACAGGAACTGCAGGCTGGGGCATACTCGGAATGCGCTCCAACTACGAATTCCGAAATGGATTACAGCTTGGCCTCAGCGTAGACAATCTGCTGGACAAGCGTTATCGGATACATGGCTCAGGAATAGACGCACGCGGCATTGGGTTCGGCCTGTCATTGCAATACGGCTGGTAATTTCTGATTGAAGCGAGGCCACACTCATACGAGCGTGACCCGTTCAATTCATCAGGCAATAAATAACGCGTAGATCATCGCTACGGTACCAACAGCGGCCGAACCATAACAAAGAGCAGCTACCAGTCCATCCGCCCGAATACCGAAATCATGTGCCGTAATGCGCAGACGATGCGCCGCATGCCAAATGATCAGGAAAGTCGGGGCGAACAAACACAGTTTACCCAGCGGATTAGCCGCCAGCGCCTGCATACGCTCATAGGAAAATACGTCGGGGCTGTAGAAGCCCAGGGTCACGCCGAATCCAATGACGAAAACGACGGCGGGGAAGATGAAGGCAGACAACGTGCCGCCGGCAGCAAACAAGCCCCAAACGATTGGTTTATTTGATCGCGCCATGTCTACATCCCCACCAGGTAAAGAATAATTACCGAAGCAATCAAGAATACAAACCAGTGTGCGCCAACAATAATACTGCCAGCGATAAGCTTGCCACCTTTCCTGATCGGCATAGCTTTAGGCGTCACCTGGAACCATGTGTACGTGTGATAAATCGCGAAAATCAAAGTCAGTAACGAAAAAACCTGTCCCGATGTACTGTACACCGCTGCAAGAAATGCGTCGTACGCTAGCGGCCCTTGGGCCAGTCGAACAAGACCAACAATGATCAAAAGTGAATACGCGCACAAGAAAGCCGAAGTGACTTCACGTGCCATGTATCGTATGTATCGCGGTTGCGCCAGCCACCAGGTTGAGCGCTGTACCGGACGGATATAGGGTCGGCGGCTCATTGTTTCCTCCATGGCGTCAGAAAGTCTGTGAAGTAATCAACCGTACTCGCAATCTTGGTTTGCTGAATCGCGGCTGCCGGGTCGACTGACTTCGGACAGACCTCAGAGCAGGCTCCAACGAAGCTGCACTCCCAGATGCCGGGATTGCTCGCGACAACGTCTTCTCTCGCCGCTCGACCGACGTCACGCGAGTCAAGGTTATAGCGATGTGCCAGCGCCAGTGCGGCAGGGCCAACAAACCCTGGATTCAGACCGACCTGTGGACACGCGGAATAACACAACAGGCAATTGATACAAGCAGTGTACTGCTTGAACACGGCCAACTGCGCCGGGCTTTGTATGTACTCGCCCTCGTCCACAGTCTTCTCTACTTTGGGGACGATGTAGGGCTTAACGCTGCCCAGCTTCTCGACGAAGTCATCAATGACAACAACAAGATCGCGTTCCACCGGGAAGTTCTGTAACGGCTCAATACGAATCTTGTCGCCGTAGTCACGCATGAATGTGTGACAAGACAGTACCGGCTCGCCGTTGATGACCATGCCGCAACTGCCGCAAACAGCCATGTGGCAGGACCAGCGATAAGTCAGCGTTCGATCCAGGTTCTCTTTGACGTAGTTGATAGCGTCAAGAACTACCCAGTCATCGTTAAAAGGTACTTCATAGGTTGAGAAATACGGTTCGGAATCTTTTTCCGGATCGTAACGAAGTATTTCCAGTTGTACTGTGTCGCGGCTCATTCCTGTGCGCCTCCATAAACTCGTTCGGCAGGCTGGGAACTTGTGATGGTTACGTCACGATAATCCACCTTTGGATTACCATCCGGCGAGTAATGTGCCAATGAATGCTTGAGGTATTTCTTGTCATCCCTGGCCTCAAAATCGAGTCGCTGGTGCGAACCTCGCGACTCTTTCCGTTGCAATGCAGAGTTAGCCATCGCGCAAGCAACATCGATCATCGCATCCAGCTCCAGCGCTTCCGCCATGTCGGTATTAAAGACTTTGCTCTTGTCCTGCAAACCAATGTTGGCACTGCGTTTACGAATTTCACTCATCTTGGTGCAAGTTGCCTGCAACGAATCCTCAGTACGATAGATACCCGCACCTGACTCCATCGTGTCGTTCATTTCCTTGCGCAGACCGGGAATTGACTCGGTCGCTTTTTCTTTGGCGAAGAGAGCAGCCAGTCGTTTTTCAGTCTTCTCCGCTTCCTGTTTCGCGGCCGACTCATTAATGGCGCCTTGCCGTGCCTTGGCAAACTCGGCAGCACCGCTACCGGCGCGCGCACCGAAGACCAGCAACTCGGTCAGTGAGTTGGAACCCAGTCGGTTGGCACCGTTAATGCTGACGCAGGAACATTCGCCGGCCGCGTACAAGCCAGGAATATTGGTTGCAGCATCGATGTTGGTATCAATACCACCCATCGTGTAATGAATGACGGGCCGCACCGGAATGGGGTCATAGACCGGGTCAACGCCCACGTAGCTCTTGGCAAGTTCACGAACCATTGGCAGCCGCTCGTCAATCTTCGCCTCACCAAGATGCCGAAGATCGAGATGGACGACGTCACCATCGGCCGTCTTGATCGTGCGGCCTTTTTGCTGCTCGTGCCAGAAAGCCTGGCTCAGGCGGTCACGCGGCCCCAGCTCCATTGCCTTCTTGCGCGGCCAGGGATCGGGTGGGCCGAGATTGTAATCCTGCAGATAGCGATAGCCATCTTTGTTGACCAGTAAGCCGCCTTCGCCGCGTGAGCCTTCCGTAATAAGGATGCCCGTGCCCGGCAAACCGGTTGGGTGATACTGAACGAACTCCATATCTTTCAGTGCAACGCCGGCACGATAAGCCATTGCCATGCCGTCGCCCGTCTTGATAGCGCCATTGGTGGTAAACGGGAAGACCCTCCCTGCACCACCGGTAGCAATGATCACGGACTTGGCTTTGAAGTAGGTGACTTCACCGCTGCGCATTTCAATCGCAGTAAACCCGCAGCACTTGCCGTCAACGACAACGATGTCGGTTGAAAAGTACTCGTCGTAGCGCTTGATGCTGGGGAATTTGAGTGAGGTCTGGAACAAGGTGTGCAAAAGATGGAAGCCGGTCTTGTCAGCGGCATACCAGGTGCGTTCGATTTTCATACCACCAAAAGGGCGAACCGCAACACGACCGTCTGGCTTGCGACTCCATGGACAACCCCAGTGCTCCATCAGGGTCAGCTCACGAGGTGCTTCGTGGATAAACAGCTCGACCGCATCCTGGTCGCTAAGCCAATCGCCACCGGCCACTGTGTCGTGAAAATGATTCTCGAAGCTGTCTTCGTCTTTGATAACGCCGGCAGCGCCACCTTCAGCGGCCACCGTGTGGCTGCGCATCGGGTATACCTTGGAGATCAAGGCGACTTTTAACTGAGGATCTGACTCGGCCACAGAAATGGCGGCACGAAGTCCAGCGCCTCCGGCCCCTATGATTGCAACATCCGTTTCAATGATTTTCATAATCAGCTTTTTGTTTAGTTATCTAACGCTGGCCCTGCTGCCCTACTTCAAAAGGACTTATTCCCCCATTCGTTGCTGTTTTAACTTACTCAGGAAGTCACTTCTTCATTTAAGTTAGCAAGTACGCGTTGCCACGACCTTTTGGTAAAGGCCCCCAAAATACGTTTCTTTGGTCCAGCTAAACCGATTTACATGCTGGGTAAAATGCGAAATCTCGTTACGCCAAAGACTCTTGGCAAATGGTTCGAGCGTCTTGAACACAAGGCTCATCACAGGCTTCAGCGGATGCGCCCAATGTGGCTCGTGATAATCAACGAAAACCACCTTGCCACCAACAGGCACACTACTTAGCAATACGTCGGCTGCGCCTCGTTTGTAGTCATCAGGCAGCTCATGCATGAGGAAATAGCAGCAGACGGTGTCATAGTTTTCGCCGCTCAAATGCAACACATCCGAATGGGTCACAGTGGCGTAGGGAAAATCTTGCAGTTTGCGGCGGCAATTCTTGACCTGCACTTCCGCAACATCCACAACCTCGAGCGTGCCCTCAGGACCCACATGCTCAGCCAGGGCAGGTGAAAACTTGCCGTATACGCAGGCGGGCTGCAACACTCGTTGACCAGGCTCGATTTCTGAAAATGCCGCTTTCTCCAGTTTCCGATGCTGCTGCCAGAGAATAGTGCGGACAACAAATTCATTGTCGAGGAACCGGGCGTTCTTGGGATTCAGATAGGCCCAGTTATAAATTCTGTCGAGATAATCGGGAATCTGCGCCGATTGATTGGTCTCCAGATAAGGCTCAGACGCCATTTTTCCAATTGTTGGAGACTCTACTGCGGGTTTTTGTCGCTCTGTTTGGCTCATTTTTCCTCGTTCCTGACCGATATCACTAGACTTAAACATGTTTACGGTACTTGAACAACCTCGCGTTAATGAGCCAAATAATTTGAGTCCAAGGCTGTCGTGCCGAATTCAGGGGGGGGTGACTCGGAATCGGAATAACTGGGTCATTCCAGATCGGCCCAGACCAACGAAAATCTCGTAAACACTGAATATCGATCAAATATTCGGGGCAGATTATCGTTTTTCGGCGGGCTCCCTGACAGCTCTTGAACTCAGGATATTTATACCCGCCCATGTGCATTCTAGGTATAAGTAATTGCCACGCATAAGGCCTGCGCCGGCACTGACAACTGTGCGGCACGACGAGGCGATCAGGGGTAGAATTTCCGGTTTACATACCGGGCGCCATCAGTTAATCGAACTAATATGAAGATGGGTGTCAAATATCGCTATAACGCACAAGGTGATATCTAATGAAAAATACTAAATTCACGCTATTTTTAGGCGTATTTCTCGCTTTCTCCTCGCCTCTGTTTGCAGCGGACGATACGACAGAACCAGATTCGAAATACACTTGGGATCTATCCGATTTGTACAGCGACGTAGCTACGTGGGATCAGGCTCGTTTAAAAATCCTGGCCTCGATCGATGCGATCAATGCTCGTAAAGGCACACTGGGTAAAAGTGCCGATTCCTTGTATCAGGCATTGCAGCTCATATCGGATACCAATAGAGAAGCGACCCGCATTTATATCTATGCAAGCCTCAACG
>JAHEFE010000031.1 GCA_024640365.1 Woeseiaceae bacterium
CCATTAAAATGCAAGCCAGTGATTTCCTTCTTGGTAATCACGTTGACCACGCCGGCAATGGCATCAGCGCCGTAAGTCGAGGAGGCACCGTCTTTCAGGACTTCGATCCGGTCAATGATGGAATCCGGAATGGCGCCCAGGTCGACGAAGTTACGACGACCGTCATCACCCAACGGATACGGGGCCATACGCAGACCATCAAAAGTGGTCAGGCTTGACGACGTCGTCAGACCGCGCAGCGATACCGCGGAGGCACCTGTTGCAAAACCAAAGCTGGACCACGAGGTATTCATCGTGCCGGCGTTATTCGCGGGCAACTGCACAACCGCGTCGGCTATCGTGTTGATGCCACGCAAATCGAGTTGGTTAGAGGTCAGAACCGTGACAGGAGACGCTGTCGCAGTTTCAGCGCGCTTGATAATCGAACCCGTGACAACGATTTCTTCAATCGCTTCATCTGAGTCATTTTGATTATTTGCAGCAGGTGTAGTTTGAGCACTTGCCATCGACATAGGCAAGAACGTACAGACAATGGCCGCAGCCAGGGTCGCCCTAAACGCGCAGCCCGATAGGCTGCGCCTGAATCTTAAAGCTCTCATTTAAGCATCCTCCAAAGACACCCCCGCCGACAGGCATTTCCTGTTGCAAAAATAATACTCCTGAAATATCAAGATTCAAAAAAGATGTTTAACTCGTTGTTTATAAAATCATGTATGTAATTGACATACATCAATTCCATTTGTCTCTTTTTCACAACGATTTTAACAAGAACATATATTCTACGGTCGGAACACCGGTCAACTGGCGTCAAAACCACTTTCTTGCGGTGTGCAAATTCAATCAAATTTTGCGTTCAAAAACTCTGGGAATTGGTAAGTTTGCGCAAACCAACGAGCTTGGTGCAGGAAACAAGGTAAAAGACGTACGTATAAAAAAGGCCGGTCAAAGACCGGCCTTTCAATTTACGAATTAAGCCCCATCGAAATGATAGATCAAAACCAATCGTCTGATCCTGACCCAAACCAATCGAAGTAACCAAAAATGCAATGGTTGTAATCTTGTGACAGACACCTCCATGAAGCAAAGAGGACGCTCTTGCATTGAACTGTCAAGAGCATTGGTTGCCGCTTGCCTTGCGTTTTGCGAGCAGAATTCTGGCGGCGCCGAATACGCTTACGGCAACCCAGACGGCTTCAACAACAAACGCCGACAAATTGAAGTCCTTTAAGAGCGATATAAGTATCAAGGTGGCGCCGACACCATTAACGACTGAATACGACAGGTCCGCTACAGAGGTTCGCCCCGACTGAATCCAGTAATAACTACCGAGAATCAAGAGTACGCCAACGTTGCCCAGCAAGTCGTGCCAACTGTAAGTCATCCACATTACTCCGTCAGTCTATTGGCGCAGATCCAGCTGCAAAATAATTGGACCACTAAGATTCGCCGGTAACTCATTTTCATTGGTAAACCTGTTCCAATGGCTGTTGGCCACAAAGTAAAAGTTGTCGCCGTGCACAACGCCCAAAGTCGGTTCATCGAACTGTGGCAGGTTCATCGCTAAAACTTCATGATCAGACACCGCCAGGCCGTCTTCGGAAAGGTTAAGACGAACAATCCGGTTTGGCTGTACGCCATTTTGAATCGCAATGAGTTGTCCTTCATACCAATAGAGACCGTCGATCCCGTACAAACTTAAGTCGTCGCGCCCCGTTACCTGTCGGACCTCGCTTTTTCCCAGGCCCACGCAATAAATTCCGCCATTGTAATCGGCCACATAAAGGCGGTTCTCGGCCGCATCCAGCGCCAGCCCCTGCGGAGACGACAAGATGCCGGGGGCAATAACTTCTGCAAAGGCCCTGGTTTCAGGATCGTAGGACATCACCGCGCCGCCAAGACTATCCGTCGTATAGAGTCGCCCTGACTGATCGTGGATAACGTCTCCAAAGACGTGCGGTTTATCATCCTCTGGCAATACTGCACGGGCCGTTATTGTTCCACTGCGAATGTTCAGCCGGTAAAGACCCGTTCGACCCTCCTCCAACTCGTCATAGCCAATGTACTGCGGAACCGCCGCACTCGCGAACCAGGCGCTATCGTCATCGGTGACAGTGATGCCAAAGACGCTCCAGTGACGTGCTGTCGCGCCATCGCTGAGCAATTGTGAAGAGCCATCAGCAACCACTTTATAAAGAGTCCCGTAGCGAATGCTGCCGAGCAGCAAATCGCCTTTGGGTGTTATAGCAATACCCTCAGGAACAAAATCCTTCTGCTCCATCGAAAAAGCAACGACTGGATCTCCAACTGGTTGCCTCAGCTGCTGAATCTTCGCGTTTAAATCCCGCCAACCAGGAAGAACATGCAGACGTTGAAAAGCATCGTTTTTATCCGCGGAAAAATCGATGGACATTGCCGCAAGCTGGGCAAGAGTCTGTAAAGAGCTTTCGCGATCGCCATTAAGTAATTGCGCCAATGAAAGATTGTACAAAGCCGCTGGGAAGTGCGGCCGGTGTTGTAGTGACTCATTGGCGGCCGCTTGCATCGCAACATAGTCCTGTCTCTGGTAAGCATCAATCAGCTTCTGGCGAGATTTCCCGTACTCATCTGCGTGACAGAGCGATGTGAGAAGCAAAAAAGTCAGAAGTTTTGAAAAGGACGATTTCGCGGCCATTGCACGATCCTGTGTGACATCAGGCATCCATTTTCACACAACATGCCGGCTTGAGGGGCAACTGTTGTAGTTTCGAACAAAAAAACCGGCCCATCGCGGACGCCGATCTCAATCTCAACTACCCAAATCTATGGGCACTGGGTTCTAAAAGCCACTTTCCCTCACTACAACAATGATAATCCGCATGACACAAGCCGGTAATCCGCTTTGCGCCCGCCAATGACCTGACTTAATGAGGCACTTGTGAGAAGACCAGGTAGCAGCCGGAAGTCAATGATTAACGGGCACAGGAGCCGATACCAAGCGGCATAACAGCTACAGTTTATTGCCTTTGAGCAGAAACAAAGATACCAATCGGGCTCTGCTACTTTTATCATTGCGCCATGCAAATTCCCGCCACCCCCCTATATGGCCACAGTAAATACTGGGCCGAGTGCTTCGGCACCGCACCTTTTCTGCCGATGTCCCGTGCGGAAATGGATACGCTTGGCTGGGATTCCTGCGACATTATTATTGTTACAGGCGATGCCTATGTCGATCAGCCTTCGTTTGGCATGGCAATCATTGGGCGCCTGTTGGAGGCTCAAGGATTTCGAGTTGGCATCATCGCTCAACCGGATTGGCATTCCGCAGACGCGTTCAAGACGCTCGGCAAACCGAATTTATTTTTTGGTGTAGCGGCCGGCAACATGGACTCTATGATCAATCGTTACACGGCTGATCGAAAAGTCCGCAGTGATGATGCCTACACGCCCGGCGGTGTCGGCGGTAAACGACCCGATCGTTGTTCACTCGTTTATTCGCAGCGCTGCAAAGAGGCGTTCGGTGATGTCCCCGTGATTCTCGGCGGCATAGAAGCCTCGTTGCGCCGCATCGCCCACTACGATTACTGGCAAGACAAAGTCAGACGCTCAATCTTATTAGATGCTCAGGCTGACCTTCTTGTTTACGGCAACGCTGAACGCGCCATTGTCGACATCGCGCATCGCATAGCACGTGGCTATAAAGTCGATGAAATAACCGATATTCGTGGCACAGCCTTCATGCGCCGCGATGCGCTGGATGGGTGGTGGGAGATTGATTCGACACGAATTGACCGACCGGGTCGCATTGATCAAGTTGTCAATCCCTACATTAATACCCAGGAACTCGCCGCCTGCGACAGCAAAAAAGAAGCGGGTCCAGAAGAAAACAATCAGGTCGTCGAGCAACCACTGCGCTTTGTGCCTGATGCAAAACGCAACCGTGGTCGAACAGTCATTCGCCTGCCGTCGTTCGAAAAGGTTCGCAACGATGCAGTACTGTACGCGCACGCGAATCGCGTATTACACCTCGAAACAAATCCCGGCAATGCACGTGCGTTGGTGCAGGCCCATGAAGGACGCGATCTGTGGATCAATCCACCGCCAATTCCTTTGGCCACCGAAGAAATGGACTATATCTTTGGATTGCCCTATGCCCGCGTGCCACACCCGGCCTATGGCGATGCGAGAATTCCCGCCTATGAAATGATTCGCTTCTCGGTAAACATCATGCGCGGTTGCTTTGGCGGTTGCACATTTTGTTCCATCACAGAACACGAGGGCCGAATCATTCAGAGTCGCTCTGAAGAATCAATTCTCGACGAAATCAAAGAACTTCGTGACAAGGTACCGGGCTTCACAGGTGTTATATCCGATCTTGGCGGACCCACGGCGAATATGTATCGACTCGCCTGCAAAAGTCGTGAAATAGAAGCCGCCTGTCGCCGTCCAAGTTGTGTATATCCTGGCATTTGCAGCAACCTGAATACGGACCACTCATCTTTAACCCAACTTTATCGCAAGGCTCGTGCCTTGCCTGGGGTGAAAAAGATACTGGTCGCGTCCGGCCTGCGGTATGACCTGGCAGTAGAAGACCCGGAATACGTCAAGGAATTAGTAACGCATCATGTTGGCGGTTACTTGAAAATCGCCCCGGAGCACACTGAGCGTGGGCCGCTCGACAAAATGATGAAGCCTGGCATTGGCTCCTATGATCGCTTCAAGGAAATGTTTGAGCGCTTCACCAAGGAAGCCGGCAAAGAACAATATTTGATTCCATATTTCATCGCCGCCCATCCAGGCACAACCAATGAAGATATGATCAATCTCGCTCTTTGGCTTAAAGAAAATAACTTTCGCGCCGACCAGGTGCAGGCGTTTTATCCGTCACCAATGGCTACAGCCACGGCGATGTATCACTCCGGCAAGAACCCTCTGCGCAAGGTCGCTTACAAGAGTGAGTCAGTAGAAACGCCGAAGACTCCGGAACAAAGAAAATTGCACAAGGCATTGCTGCGTTATCACGATCCCGACAACTGGCCATTGATTCGAGAAGCATTAATGGAAATGAATCTGGAGCACTTGATTGGGCCCGGAAAAAAACAATTGGTGCCAGCACATCAACCAACTGCTGATACACGCCATAAGTCACCCAGACGGAAAAACTCGGCGAGCGCTCACGAAGTGCGACTAAAGAAGAATCGGGTGCTCACGCAGCATACCGGTCTGCCGCCGAGAAAGACCAGGTAAGTGCGCTGCGAGCAGCGAACTCAACGATTCTTGTCATTCCTCTGATAATTTTCTACAAATCCGCTATCTTGCAGATAGCAAAGACTAGAGCTGCCTATAGGCCTTCAAGTCTATCGCTCGCCGGCATGAACACTGGCGCGATGAACGAAAAATCGGTCAATGGCAAAGCCTCCAGCCATCCATTGGTCATCATGACCCGAACTCGATCAGGAGATACAAATGAATAATTTCGCCAAATTACTAATTGCACTACTGGCTCTGTCAGTCACAGCCTGCGGCAACAAGGAAGACAACAAGAAAAGTGCGGACAACATGATTGACGAGGCGGCACAAGCCACGAAAGAAGCCACTCACGAGGCGATGGACAAGGCCGGCGAGCTTGGCGACCAGACCATGGACATGGCATCCGACACAATGGATGACGTGCAGGATGCAGCCGGAGCCCTCGTTGACGATGCAAAAAATATGGCCGATGACGCGGTGGAGAGCGCCACGGGCATGGCAGAAGACATGATGCAAAAAGCGGATGAAATGAGTGAAGAAGACATGAAGAAACAGGCAGAGGAAAAGGCTAAAGAAGCGCTAAACCCTTAATTGCTTGAGGGAGCCTTCGGCTCCTTTTACCTAACTTATGACAATCTCTTACCCGCCTTTGTGGCGGGTTTTTTTTGACCCGGATAGCAGAGAAATCGCCTGGATTAACACCTGGCTAATCACCTTCTGAGCGGGACAAAAAAATGACCGAAATTCGTCCCTATGAACTGTTGAAAATAGTCTATATTGAGGTTGCAATTTTAGGAGGGTTTTTATGATCACAGTAAGCCACTGGTCGTGCGAGACCATGTCGTTAACAGGGAAGTTAATCAAAATTGCGACTCGTGTAGCGGTCTTGATTGGCGCTTTGCTTGTACTTGTCGCTTGCGGTGGTGGCGGCAGCTCAGACCCTGGCAACCCGGGCGGAGGCTCCGACTGGCAATCCGGTGTTTTTCTGAATGCATCCACGTTCGCAAACCGATGTCTGGCGCCGCGCGCCGGCACCAACCCGGAAGACGGTAACCCGTACCCGGATATGCAGGGCACAACGCTTGACGAAAACAACTACCTGCGCTCATTTAGCAATAACACCTACCTCTGGTACAGCGAGATCGCCGACCGCGACCCGTCGCTGTATAGCACGCCGCAGTACTTCGATTTGCTGAAGACCACAGCGATGACCTCATCCGGGCAGCCCAAGGACAAGTTCCACTTCACTTACGACACTTACGAGTACTACCAACTGTCGCAAGGCGGTGTGTCCGCAGGATACGGCGCACAATGGGCGCTATTGGCATCCGCACCGCCCCGCGAGTTGCGCGTGGCTTACACCGAGCCCAATTCCCCCGCAGCAACCAATAATCTCGATCGCGGCGCAGAAATTTTGACAGTCGACGGCGTCGATGTTGTCAACGATGGCACCCAGGCGGGCGTTGACGTTTTGAACGCCGTCCTCTTCTCACCCGTCGTTGGCGAACCGCACACGTTCACCGTGCAAGATCTTAACGCTGCCAATACACGGACCTTCACGATGAGCGCCGAGGTGATCACTTCCGCTCCGGTGCAGAACGTAAAAGTTATTGATCTGGCCGGCGGCGGCAAAGTCGGGTACCTGACTTTCAATGATCACATCATTACGGCTGAAGGGGCTCTGGTCGATGCAGTTAATCAGTTGAAGACGGCAGCTATCGACGATCTGGTATTAGACATACGTTACAACGGTGGCGGCTATTTATTTATAGCCAGCCAACTGTCTTATATGATCGCGGGTGACGCACAGACGGCAGGACGAACTTTTGAATTAACGCAGTTCAATAGCAAGCACCCAAGCACCGATCCAATCACTGGCGCAGCGATTCAACCGACACCGTTCTACAATACAACGTCGGGGTATGACCGCTATCCGGCAAATCAGGCTCTACCGACACTGAACCTCGCGAGAGTTTATGTACTCACCGGTTCCGGTACCTGCTCCGCAAGTGAGGCCATCATGAACTCCCTGCGCGGTATTGATGTCGAAGTCATTCAAATCGGCTCCACGACTTGTGGCAAGCCGTATGGTTTCTATCCGCAAGACAATTGCGGCACGACCTATTTTACGATTCAGTTTCGCGGCGTGAATGAAAAGAACTTCGGCGATTACACAGACGGCTTTTCAGCGGCCAATCAGGCCAGTCCTGGAGTAGTTTTACCCGGCTGTTCGGTTGCCGATGACTTTGGTCACTTGCTTGGCGATCCGGCAGAAGTGCGCCTTGCCGCGGCTCTATCCTACCGCGAGAACCAACTCTGTCCCGCCGCGAGCGGCTCAGCACCGCCGGGATTCAGCAAAGCGGGAACACCCACCATCATCGATCCCGTCGTACCAAAATCGCCATGGCAAACGAACCGAATCATGAAGGAGTGGCCGCGATGAGGTCGCTGATTCGATTAACTACTCTCGCAACGGTGGCGGTCATTGCGGGCTGTCAAAGCATGGCGACCGCCAATGACGCGCCGGCCACAATCGTCAACGCATCAGAGCTGAGTCACGCGGCGTTGCAGCTGACCATAGATAATGTATTACTGACCCATGTTGTTATTGCCGAAGGCGCGTTGACCGAAAGTAGCTGGCTGACGATCGATCGCAACTCGCCGATCGGTATCGACAAGCAGCCGACTCAGGGCCGCAACATGGAAATGCCAATTCGATTTCAACTGGTTATGAATAACGGTGTATGCATTCTGGTTGATCAACGTGATGATAGTCGTTACGTGTTGCAAGATACCGAGTGCGTCGCCGAGTAAAGTCTGGTCAATTGCAGGGAATGACCGGTAGACGTAGCCACAAGCCGCGCAGGCCAGGAATATGAATTTTCATTCGGCAAGAAGCCTGTCGATAAAATTCAGTAGTTACTCGTCTGCCTTTAACGTACGATAAAAACCCTGCAGTACGATTTTCTTAATTTGGGGTCGAATCGAATTCGATACTTCGGTTCGACCCTTTTCTGATCTAAACACCACGGCCCGCGATGGGCGCTGGCTTTGCGCGTACTGCAGGCAGGGGGAGTTATTGAATGTCGGAAAAAGAAGGTGTTGAGTCACAAGAAATAAGAGAGGCAGTGGAACGCATCGATGGTCGCGTGGCTTGGCTCGATGTCTATCAGATATACCTGGTGATCGCGCTAGCTTTGAACGTGATTGGGTTGCTGCGAAATAGCCCTCGAGTTTTTTATGCACTTGTAAATGGCATAGAGTTCCAATCAGTTTTTTACTTCGTGCTATCCCTTGCGAGTATCGTTCTGTACGTCTTTGCACTGAAGTCATTGCGCCGTTTGAATAAGCCATGGGTCTACAAGTTGCACCTCGCGATCAACGGGGCAGCGGTCGTGAGTGGCTTGTTATGGCTTATCCCTATGGGCAGTGATGCCATTCGCAATTTGGCCTCAATCGTAGGTGTTGCGTCCTTTTCGCTGTGGGCTATCTTGCCGCGTGATCCGACGGCGTTTGCAGAGTTTCTGCAAGCGTTCGCGCCCCGATTGGCGGACTATTTCTCCTCGGCTGATGGTTTGTATCAAATGTATCGAGTGGCCAATATTATCGCCCTGGCGTTAGCCGCAGTCTGGGCTGTGTATTGGTTGCGCTACAGCGGCACCCTCAAGATGGCGATGCCGGTCGAAGCGGGCGTCGATGCCACCGCCGCACCCGGGGAGCCCTCGCCCCGTTCCATGCCCAAAGTGCTGACGGCCGTATGGCTGACTGTCGTCACGCTGGGCGTGGGCGCCATCCTCGCGGCGCTGATGGTCGGACTATTCATCGGCGCACTGCTCAGCGCAGCCAACAGTATCGCGTCGTTCAGCATTCCCTTGGTCATCGGCGGCGTGTTCGTCGCCAGTCTGTGGGTGCTGTTCGCACTAAAGAAATACAAGGCGGCCGTGCTGGTCTCGGTGCTTGTGCCGGGCGTGCTGATGGCGTTGGCCTTGCTGGCGGGGTTGAAGGAGGCCGAGCGGAATTCTCCGGAGGCGCGGGCGGAACAACTGATGGCAGAAGAGCAGGCGCTCATCGAGCGCGCAGCGCAGGCGCAAGGAGATATCGAGCCGTGGCTGGAGCTCGCAGAATTCCACACAGACTGGGGTATGCGCAGTCTCGACGAGGATGGTCACGAGATGGACCGCCACCAAGCCGCCGTTGTTGAAGCATATGTGCAGGCAGTACGCATGACGCTTGGTAGCCCGGAACAGGCCTATGGCCGGTTCGAAGGCTGCGGTGGCAAGGGGGCGCCCTACTACTACCGGGTCTGTCTCGCGCTCGACCAGCTCGGCCCAAAGGTGAACTACGGAGAAGTGATGCTGGAAGCACCGCCGGAACTTCCCACCGGACTGCTACCCGAGATGATGAGCGAGGAATTCCGTAGCATGGTCCGTGCGTCGAACCCGGACGGCTTTCTGGCCGGGCTCGCGGCGGCGGCGCTCGGCTATAACGACATCGCGATACGCTCGTGGCAGAACTCGCTGGCGGTCCATGTAGTTGTCACCGGTGCCACGACGCCACTCGTCATCGCCGGCGGTCGATCCAGCCTGAGCCTCGAACATGGCGTCGACGCAGTGCTTTACAGCGAGCGACTGGTAGAACAGGCGGCACTGCAGGCAAGCCCAATAATGTTCGTCGGCTACGGCATCAACGATGAGTCGGTGGGCTGGGATGACTTCAAAGGCTTTGATGTGCGCGGCAAGACGCTGCTGGCCCTGGATGGCAAGCCTGAGCTTGACCCAAACTCCAGGCAGGGCCCGCACAGTGGCGGCTGGGATGAAAAATTTCGCGAAGCGACAACCCGTGGGGCCGCTGGCTTGTTCGTGGTTCGTGACCTCAGGGAAGGCGAGTCTGACTGGAGTGAGATAACCGCGAGCGCTAACTATTGGAATCTGAGTCGATCTTTTATGGAGCGCGTCAATGTGTTTCAGGAGCGGTCAGACGACTACGCGGACCACAAACATCTGGCCGTGCAGGGCTTCCTGACCCGCGCGGCGGCGGAGCAGATCCTGTCTGCTGCGGGTAAGGACCCTGCCGAACTCGAGACCACTGCCCGCAGTAGGGAGTTCCAGCCGATTGCGCTCGGCTTGAAGGCATCCACCAAGATCAACTACACCGTCAATCGTTCAGATACCAAAATGCAGGACATCATCAAGCAGGGGATGCTGAACGCGCTGAACTGGTATCGAAAAGCGGCTGACATGGGCAACACTCGCGCACAAGGCGAACTGGGTGTGCTGTATCTCGGCGATGCAGGCGTGGCAACTGACTATCAACAGGCTTACTACTGGCTGCTGCTCGCTACAGCGGGTGACCGTGCTGCTAGTAACAATCCGGTAGAGGAAGGGGAAGATGTCCTCGTTGCCAGTCGCGACGCCGCGCGTTCGCATCTCAGCCAACAGCAGCGGGATGCAACCGAACTGGCCGCGCGGGACTGGACGCCGCAGGCGCAGCAAGCGCCGTAACTCTGAGAGCGATGCCCGCCGGGGCTCGACGTTATTTGAGACCACAACAAGACTAACTAACGATAGCGCTCATCGAGAACAAAGGGATTTGCAAAATAACTCTGCAGACTAAAAGACCCTGGCAGCAGGCCGACCATGCATTGCGGCCAACACACGAGCAGCAATGCTAATCGCTTTTGCCGGCTTCGTTCATTTCTGTCGCAGTTGCTGTCTCACGGAGAGACTGCGCTTTTTTCGTCCTGATTGTTTCATGCACAGCAGCGGCAATACGCGAATGATCCCAGGCTGAATTGAATTTCAATACATTCGATACCAGCGTTGTAATATAAATTGGGTCAGTGTCTGTGCGGCCCTCAACAAGAGCAACGGAGTTCATGTAATTCTGTTTGTTACCCATGTACTTGCCGCAACGAAACCCCTCTTCGGCGCGACACGAATACAGCGAACCACTCTTGAAAAAAACAGCGTCGCTATTAAGCTCCGGAGCGTACGCATAGCGATAGCGACGTTTTGTCAGGTACATGTATTTCTTCATTTGCAGACTTGACCATGGATCGACTAACCGGCCTTGCTCAATTCTGAATACCAGTCTGGCGAGCTCGCGTGGCGTTGCAAACGAAATCCTGCCCGGCACCTTCCTCTTTGAGTTGGTTGTCCAGAAAGAGCCCTGCTGGATATTGTCAGTATCGAGTCCGGCCGCGATCAATGGATCAGTGACGACCTTTTGCGCAAGTTCCGCAAGCACAGACTTTGGTGTGTCCGCAAAAAATCGCTCGCTCTCCTCAAAACTTTTCGGATACTCTTTGCCAAAATGTTTTACCAGCATCGCCTCACGCCAAATTATTGAGCCTGCACCGTTCGCAGACGCAGAAATCGCATGATCCAGCCACTCGCTCAAACGAAATGAATCACTCGAATTAATCACTGAATAAAAATTAACTTTTAGTTTTTCGTCCCATTTTGGAACCTTGTGATATTCGTCGCTTACCCATGTGCCCGCCGGTGAAACCGATTCACGCAACACCCTCGCCCTATCCTTCTCATCAGGGAAAGCCTCGGCCAGCGCATAAAAAAGGCCGGCCATGCAAATGAGCTTACCAACGCTGCCGACATTTTGTTTCTGGTCCGGACGCAACCCAGCCCAGCGCGGTGCGCTACTATCTGAAAGATCAATCAGCACCATGGCATAACTTGGATCACGCTTGGCAAGCGCTCCAGTCAAAAACGCCGCCAAATCCGGATCCTCCGGCAACTCGTCAAAATCCGGGCCAGAATAATCGAGGAGGTGTAGTTTGACGTCTTCCACTCCCCAAAGCTGCCCCGCAACCAGTTTGGGCGCACCTGGCGTTACCTGCGCAAGTTGGAAGCCTTCGAGTCGGCGAATACCGGATTCCTCAATGCCGTTGAGTGGATAAGCCGTTACAGTCCCGCTACTCAACGCGGAGACAGCCAAGACCAAAAGTTTTCGTAAGCCCCTGTTGGTTATCAACATGACATTATTTACCTGGCAATTTATCGAGGTGCACCATTGAATCCGCCAATGGCGTTTGTATTCTCGGCCGCAGTTGTTCCATCATCGCAGTAGCCGAATTGCTCGCACGTTCCACCAATGGTCGTATCTGAAACAAGGTGAGCTCACCGTCAACAAATCCGAATTCGATATCCCATGGACGAGGCTCATCTTTGTCATCCATGACCGGCGCGTATTTGCTAGTGACCTCAGCGGCCAGCATGCGCAACTGCTGAATCTCAGCTGCTGTAAGTACCTGGCCCGCCGCCGCCGGCAGCCACTCCACACCACCGGTATCAGACAGGTGTCTCTGGTAAGGTGACTTCGCTTCGAAAATAACTTCGGCACTGTCCGGCCCGATGGATACCGTTTCGGCCGCCTCTCCGGCTACCGCGCCACCTACACCCCAGGCGGCCGACGCCGTTAGTCCGACCGCAGAACTCTCAAAAAGACTCTTCGTAACAAGCACGCCCGATTTAGTTGAAGGCACACTTTTCATCAACAACACGGAAGCATAAATCTGCTCCGGGTTAGCCAGCACACTGGATCGCCATGCCAGGGCCCTTGGACTCAGCACTGATGACCAAACGCGGGTAATGGCCTCTAGCTGCGCCTCCGGCTGAACAAGGTTGGGCAGCGTTTCGTTCAAACCGGCGCCAGTAAACTGCGGCAAGTCCTCGACATTCGTATCCGACCGAACGAAAACCCCGTATGTGCCCGCCTCGCCAAATTGAGCTTGCATGGTTTCGACAAGTTGGCCCCGCACATCTGGAGACAATCGCAAGTTGGCAATGTCTCGCCTTACGTTGGCGAGTTCTGCGTCAAACGCTGCTTCATCGATCGTGCCATCTTTTGATTCAGAAAAGGCAGCACGGATTCGTGCCGTCAGACCGGCCGCATCCAGATGAGCCGCATAGATACCAAATGGAATGGCAATTGCGGGCGCCACCCGACCTGGAAAGAGACGGTTCAACTCGCCGAGATTGGCGGCTTTCGGACCAATGGTTTTGCCAGACAACTCCCTCCCAATCTCATCAAGCACCAACAGCGTTTGCATACTCAGGTTTGGCACCGGAACAGTGATCTGCTGGGTCGCTACGGTCGTTGGTAATTCATCCCGGCTATCATCCGGCTCAAGCAAGACATCACCGCGAGCCGTCACGATCATCAGGACACGTTGCCCTTCGAGTGGCTTAAGCAGCTCTATAGATTCGTAATCGACAGCCACATTTGGAATACCAAAATTGCGAGCAAGCAACTGCACATGCGACAAGGCATTACCCTCACCCAGCGTCAAAATTCCTGCAACCGGTGTGAGTTCAGCAATCGTTTCAGGAATAACTGCAATGTCTGTTCGATTCAGACTGCCGTGTTCCAGCGCCTCAACTGTGTCGAAAATGCGCAGCGTTCCACGAGCAATGCCGCTATTAAGCGCAACAGCTCCAGTCACCGCTTTACCATCGATTTCGATTGAGCTCGCGGATAGCTGATCAACATCCTTTGAGAGCACTTTCAACGTGTCACCAAGCATCCACATTGGCGAGCCACGCAACAAGTCATCACTAAACCGCGCCGCGCGTGGATCCAACGTCGTGTAATTGACCAACGCTTCTGCAAAGGTGTGGCGGATGGTGCCGAGAGCCCAACCTGGAGCTCGTTTCAAACGAGTTATTGCGGCGCGATAGACATCCAGCGTAACGATCGGAGAATTAATGATCTGCAACTGAGCTGACACTGTAGCCAGTTCATTTTCTGACAGCAGACCCGATGCATAGGCGCATTCAAGGAACGACAGGCTGATAGCAAGAGTATCACCCCGCGATAACGCCATTTTTGTTCGGCCTTCCTGATACGCGAGCTGCGCCTCGGAATCCAGGTCTTGCATTGCATCCAGTAGTGCGAGTCGTTTTTCGATAGTCAGTTCAGACAGATAAGTTGAACGTGCCAGCGACATTGCGGAGCAAATGCCGGCAATGCGTTCCTTAGGCTCTTTCTCAAGCGCGGTTGTAATCGCGAGTCGGAATTCTTCTGCCGCGGTACGCTTACCTATAGCGGCAAGAGCAGACGTAATACGGGTACGCCGTCCGGCCGCACCATATAACTCGTCCAGGTCATTCGCCAATTCCGCAGCCAGAACACTGGTATCTTCATCCAGTTGGGTCGCTGCCCACTGGCGCAACCGTAATGCAATCTTTGCACTGGGATTGGCATGTATCTCCGCTCGCCACCGTTCGGCACTTGGCTCGATTTCTGCCAGTTGGATAGCTTTGCGGCGAACGGCACGGGCTAAATCCGTGTCGTCCCCGTGCGGTATCGTGCGAGCCGCCTCCCGCACCAGTAAAAAATTCTCTTTTGCCCAGCTAGCATCCGCCAGGAGGCTCAGCAGCAATTGCTTGCCTGCCGCGGCTTCGTCTTCAGCCTGAACCCGACCCCGGTAGTTCTTGGCGCGCTTCAGTACCCAGCCGTCGTCTATGTCCGTGAGGTATTGTTCTAGCGGAATTTCGCGGAGCCGCTGCTGACGCGGCTTGCTGTTAACAAGTTCCTCATAAGACATTGCGGTGTAAATGGTTCCCACCGACCAACCCAATTCAGCCAGGCGTTGCCGATCTGCCGAGTATTCGGCGTGCTGGCGTCCGCCGCCACGCTCGGTGCACGCATAGGCGACCGGAGGTTGCACCGTGCCGTCGTTACAGTACCAGGCAATGCGCCGATAAGGTCCCCGCTGGTTAATTGTCATTTCCTGTACAATGCGCTTTGCCTCGGTCAGAACCGCTGGCGCTGGCGGATCTAGGGGAGCGGCTCCTGCACTTAGTCCCACGAACAAAACTACGATTGGCAGGAATCGATCGCTACGTTGTTGTAAACCTGAAATATGACTACCGAAAATGAACATACTGAGAGCGGTCCCCGCTATGAGCGCCTGTTGCGCTTGTTTGCCGACGTGCGTCCGCATGAAGGCACAACCAGTTTAATCCTTGTAGCAAATATTTTCCTGATTCTCGCCGCGTTCTATCTAATCAAGCCAGTGCGTGAAGGCTGGCTCGCAATTACTGATATCGGTGATCTCAGCAAGCTCGAAATAAAAGCGTACTCCGCGTTTGCGCAAAGCATCCTGCTGGTCATTATGCTGCCATGGTATGCACGCCTCGCAGCCAGGTGGAATCGCCACGACTTGATCTTGCGAGTAGGCGTACTTTTCGGTGTGATTCTTGTTGCATTCTGGCTAACGCAACCTGGAATGATTCTTGGTAAATCGCCTGTCTTTGGAATTCTATTTTATCTGTTTGTTGGTCTATTTAGCGTCACGCTCGTCGGGCAGTTCTGGGCTTTTTGCTCCGATATTTATGGCGCCGAACGCGGCGCCCGATTATTTCCATTGGTTGCGGTCGGCGCTGCTCTAGGTGCGACTTTAGGCTCATGGATTGGTCGACAACTGATTTTGCTACCCGCCATCGACGCATTCGACTTGATCCTGATTGCGCTAATCCCTCTCGGCTTGGCACTTGCATTCGCCATGCAGACAGACAAGCGCGGCACCTACGGTGAGCCGTCGGACTGGACCACCGATCGCTGGGAGGAACCCGCCGCACCGAACAATGAAGGACCATATAACCTCATTCTGAAGCACCGCTATCTGAGTGCAACCGCATTGATGATCATGATATTCACATGGGTCGTAACCAGCGGCGACAATATTCTTTTCGGACTAGTACAGTCAGCATTCGCGGAGGATCTTGCCAACCTGCGCGGCGATCCACAGGCCTTCGATCTGGCCATGCGGGAGATGACTGCTTCTTTTTACGGTGACCTCTATTTCTGGGTCAATTTTGTCACGCTGATATTGCAGGCTTTTGTTGTATCTCGCATTTTGCAGGCAGGCGGCATGCGAGCCTTGCTTTATACAACGCCTTTTATATCTTTGATGGCCTATGCATCGATGGCATTCATGCCATTCCTTGGTCTCATCAAGTTTTTGAAGGTCGCTGAAAACTCAAGCAACTACTCAATCCATAACACGGCACGACAAATGCTTTGGCTGCCTACGACGAAAGAAATGCTGTACCAGGCCAAACCTACCGTTGACACATTGTTTGTACGTCTCGGTGACGGCATGGCTGCCTTGACCATTCTGATTGGTACTCGTATTTTCGAATTAAGTAATACCGGTTTTGTAATCATTAACATTATTCTCGTTCTGATCTGGTTTATTCTAAGCAAATACCTGCATCGCGAGCACGAGCGCTGGAATAAGGCCGCCGAAAATCCGGCACCCCGAGAATTCATTTGAACGTCACAGGATTTATCAGAATGAAACGACTAGTATTTTTAGCTCTTGCTCTACTACTTAGCGCAGCCAACGTTTACGCAGTTGAATGGCATCCTTTATATGATAGCGTCGACCCGGCATTGCAGAAAAAGCTTGAGGACAGGCTGAACGCAAATCCGGAATGGGCCAGGCTAATCAAGCATCAGAAAATGGCCATTGGGCTCGTCGACATGAGCACTCCCATCCCACGGTTCGCGCGCGTCAATGGCAATCAGATGATGTACGCCGCCAGCTTGCCGAAGATTGCAATTCTGTTATCCGCCTACGTGTCATTTGAAGACGGATCACTGAAAGAGACGGCGGCCATTCACAAAGATCTCGGTGAGATGATCAGAATATCGAATAATTCGGCCGCGACCCGCTTGATCGACCAAGTTGGTATGCAGAAAATACAGTCCGTGCTTAAAGATCCAAAATTTGGTTTTTACGATGAGAAGCGCGGCGGTGGTCTGTGGGTAGGCAAGCGTTATGCCAGTGATGGCCCACGAGTCGGAGATCCAATTCATAATATTTCGCATGGCGCGACCGCGACTCAGGTTTGTCGATTCTTTTATTTGCTCGCGACGGGAAAATTGATCAACGCTGAACGATCGGCAATGATGCTCAATGACTTATCCGATCCTCACCTTCACCATAAGTTTGTCTCGACAATCGAAAAGCGAGCCCCTACGGCCAAGTTATTTCGAAAATCCGGAACATGGAAACAATGGCATTCCGATGCCATCATGGTGCAGGGAACCCAGTGGCGGGATTATATTCTGGTTGGCCTGATAGAGAGTGAAGATGGTGAAACCATACTGCGTCAGGTTCTTCCGGCAGTTGAAGAACTGATCGTTCCAGCCGAGTACGCGAGCGGCCAACTGAAAGCAGACTGACAATCGGGAATGAATAAATCATTTGCCTTTAAGCACTGCAAAAAAGCCCCTCTGAGAGGGGCTTTTTCGCGGCATGCAATAGCTATCCATTAACGATTCAGAACAAGTACTGGAATCGCGCCTGAAGTATAGATACGTCGTCAGGCTGCCCCGCACTGTTGGGGCGAGCTGACGCATCGATATAATTGAGTGACACCCTGACCGCCTCCGACGCATACCAGTTCAGCGCCAGACCGGTGTTGCTTTCCTTGCCGCCGATAATATCTGCACTGTTCAGGTCCATTTCACTGACTCGAACTGCAACCTCCCAGGCACCGGATGCACTATTTGGCTTTACGTTCTTGAATGACCCGGTGCGCCGATCGTAACGACGTGATTCGCCGGTAATAAACCAGCCGGCTTGAGCATACCAACCACCAAAATTGAGATCCTGTCCCGCGTTGCGTGAAACACTCAGGCCCGTGTACTCCGCCTGTAGATTAAAAGCATCTCTTTTCCAGGCAAATTCCGCTGCATACCGTTTGCCGACGTTGAGATCACCAAGAGTGGTTGTATCAATCATCCTCTCCGTCGATATATCGGACTCGGGCTTTTCCCTCAATCTCAAAGTATCTCCTGAACCATAGTTTCTTTGCTCCACGCTCAAACCAAAATGCCAGAGCTGATGCTTATCAGTAGAAGGATTTAGTACACCACGAGCAAAGTAGCCCGTACCGTTTTGCGTAAGTTTGAATTGATCAGTCAGTGTTCCACCAGTAACGCCGGCCGACGCAGACCAGTACTTGCCATATGTGGAGCCCATGGCACCAAGCCGATAACCCTCACTGCTTATGTTAGGCAGTGCCCGCTCCATGAACGTGTTGTAACGAGAACTTGTTGCATTCTGCAAGCTGAAAGGCTGTTTGAAATGACCGACCGTTAGCTTGCCATGCTTTGTTAAATCGTAACGCATCCACATGCTTTTTGGCGTAGGTCTGTCACCCGCTAACTCGTATTCGAGCTTAATCTTTAAATCTGAGGTGAGCTTGCCATTCAGTGCAATTCTGGCCCGACGAAACGCAACATCGTCTGCGTAAAGCGGGTTATCACTACTAAATTGGGCGCCGTCGATTTGCAGACGACCGTGCAAACTCCAGTCACTACCCGACTTGCTCTTCGCTGCCAAAGCGTGACCCGCCGGCAGCATGGCAATTAGGGTAACCGCAGCTATCGCTGATACCAGCGTCCGCCGGGATGTCGCGATCAGCGACGTATTGTTCTTCCTTAACGTTGCGAAAATTCTATTTGCCAAAAGCATTCTTTTGCTCCTCAGTTGATCTGCGTGATGGCAGAACATGCTCCGCCAGCCAGGACATCGCCGATTCGGTGGCGCTTCCTGGATTAAAAAATAAATCTTCGGCTATGCGTCGCCGCATCAAAGAGTGCTGCATCGGATCCGTCAGACTTTCTGCAACTCGCAGCGGCGTGTCTCCCGCCGTTTCTGCCACGACTCCACCGTTGCGACCCCAGGTATCAAGATCCAGCATCGAATTTCTCGCTGTCTCGGCCTTTGCAAGCAATTCGGGCGTATCCAGGAAGACAATCGGGCGATCCAGCAAAGTGTACTCATTGGCAACAGACGACGCATCGCTGATGAGCAAGTCTGCAATGAACAACATCGGGATCACATCTGCTGCAGGGGGCACGATTTTGCAATGCTCGCCCTGATAACGCGCCAGGTATTTGGCCCAGTTCACACGCTTGTTCTTTGGATGATCGTGCGGCTTGATCAGCAAATCATATTTATCAGTTGCCAGCAGCTCTTTAATAACCGCCTCACCCATCGTCTCAAGAGAGTTACTCTTGGCACCGGTGGGGGCGTATAAAAGTACTGGCCGCGAACCGTCAAATCCCACGCTCGTCAACAACGCTTGCCGGTTCAGGCTCCCATCCAGCAACGCGTCAGTCTTCATGAATCCAACATTGACGACGCGCGGGTCTTGCGCGCTCAAGAGCTTGCCTTCTTCGAAGCGCTTGAGCATGTACGGACCAATCACAAAATAGTTATCGCAACCCATATTCTCGGGCCGCACGGCTTTGTTGCGATACGAAACACCGTGAAATATCTGGATTTTACGATCAACCTGTCGCGCTGGAATCAACTTCGTATGAGCCGAAAACTGGACATCGAAGTCCATATCACGAATAGCGTCAGCAGAAAGCACGGCACCTTCCGGCAAATCAAAACCTGCATACATCCCGGCCGCATCATAGCGGTACGCGTTTTTTCGCCCACTGCGCAACCCTCCGGATACGAACACCTCAACCCCGGGCCAGGCACTCAAACGCCTGTACAAGGGTTCAAAACAGCGGAAGTGAACTGGCGCATAGCCAGCAAAAAGTATTTTCATAGTATTACCTGTTCTGGCCGCTGACCGTCGTTATCGGTAGCGAAAGACATGACGAAGAATTTGACGACAGCACCCAATCGGAACTTGATCCATCGAAGAGCACTTGCCCACTGTCGAAATGAATAACGCGATCAAATGGCCCAAGATTCAAGCCCTGCCTGGTGGTGACAATGATAAGTGTAGCGTCATCGCCACTACTGTCCGCAAGACACGATAGCACCTGTTCGCAGTCGGCCGGACCAAGTCCGTCGTCAGGTTCAAGGTAGACGCGTATGGAAGAACGACGCTGTGCCGCCTTAGCGATATCTCGAAACCGCGCTGCCAATGGCGCCATCGACCGCTTGCCAGACGAGTCTGGTCTTATCAGAACTACCTGCTTCGCCAAAGCGCGTGTATTCCTGCCCTTCAGCACAGCAGAGTCCCATGTTATTGAACCACCATTAGAACCCCGCTGCCCCGCAAGTACCTCGACGAACTGGCGGCTATAAACGCCACTAGCATCAACAATTGCAACGCACTGACCACGCTTTAACTTCAAATCAATCGCAGCCCAAGACGCTCCAACTATCGGACCTGCATCAACAACTGGTAATACCTGCTTTAACGTAACAGACTTTTTTAACGACTTGAGTCTCAGTGCGGGTTCAGTCGTCTCCGAATCAGCCGGTGGTTGCAACATCTGTACGAGTCGATATGCGGGGCCCAAAATTTTACCGGTACGCGTTCCCTGCCGAGCCAATCGAACTAACGGCCCACTTACCATAAGGGCATAGAACATAAAAAGAACCAAGTCAGCTACAGCGATCCGGCCGTGAGCAAATGCGTGAATACCGATCCACATTGATCCAACGACGGTCACACCGAAAATGGCGTGTGTTGCCCAAGTGATTCTGCCCTGCAATCGGGTCAGCGACGCCTCGTAACGGCCGCTGGATTTATTGATTCTTTTCAGTGTCGATTTTTTATGAGTCTTACGCAGACTACTGTGAATTTTGTTTGCGAGCTGACCCTCTCGGCGACGGTGATGCAGCGATACCCGAAACATTCTGTGGGCGCCCCATAACGTTAGCATCGTAGTTGCAATAGCGGCCACAGCAAACAGCATGCCCATGTCTGGCTCAATGACAAACAGCACAATGGTCACGCCTATAAATAAAAGCCCGTTGGTCGCTACATGTAACAAGAAACCTTGCATACCTGCCTTCACTCGCGCCGCATCGCCAATCAATCGCGAAACAAGGTCTCCTGTCGCAGATTTTCGACTGGCTGCATCAATGCCCAACGTGGCGCTAAAGGCTGCCTGGCGAAGGTCTCTTGTGGTCGATATCGAGAAACGACTGAAATACAACCTCGCCATGTAATCCAGAAAGCCAAGTATGGCTATGCAACCAAGAAACATGAGAGAGAGGCGCATGATTTCGCCATTCATAGATAACGACAGACCTGAAAGGCCACCGCCATCCGATGCAAGCCGCGCAATTTCACGCAAAGGCCAGGGCAAGGCAAGTCGCGCAGCAACAATTCCTATTGCAGCCAGAGCGCCCTTGAGAAAAAGTCCACGTCTTCGTCGCGCATAAGGGGCAATGCCGCGTAAAGTCGAACGCGCCTTGTGCAGCATTCTGTCGCCAGAATCTGCCACCAGATCACTGTCATCAGGGTTCGGCGTATTCACGATCATTCGCCGACTGGCCTACTGCGGCACCTCGAGAAACAAACTGCCTGCGCTGTTCGATGAGTGGCCATGTATAATCACGCGCCTTTTCCAGATCCGCATGGTAGTCAATCTCGATCCAAGGGAGATCCTTAATATCAACGCCAACAAGGGCGCGTTCGCGAGCCAGCAACTGGACGGCTTCAGCCATCCATTGCCTGCCTCCACCAGCACTGACGAGTGCGTCGGCGTGAACAAATAATTGGGTTGAGTCTTGCTGCTGGAAATACAGCATTCCAACATTTTCACCGTTCACTTTCGAGTGGTGCAGATCCTTGCTCATGGATTTCAGTACGCCATCGAAGATCTCAACCTTCATGTGCTCGTCGTCATCCCCTGAACTCGAGTCATACGCAAAACAACTCGACTTATTATTCAACAACATTGAAAGTGCGCTACTGTCTACCAGCACATCACAATTCATCACCACCAGATCACGGTTGACCCATGCGCGTGCGAGTAACAGTGAATACAGACTATTGGTGCACGCCCACTCGGGATTAATAATCACGTGCGCCCGGTTCTGACAGGCGCGTTCGACCGCGTTTTTCTGATAACCGGCTATGACACAGATATCAGTAATACCTGCCTCGACAAGCATATTCAGCTGATGATCAAGCAAGGAGCTGCCGCCAACTTGTAATAAACATTTTGGAAATTCGTCCGCAGAATCACCCAGGCGCTGCCCACGACCAGCCGCGAGAATAAGAGCCTGTGGCTTCTTCTCTCCGCTCCTGTTGGAGCGAACGATGGTTTCCCTGCGTGGTAGGTCAAAGCCCGGCATAAGACGGTATCCAATTAGTTAATATTATTAGTTGATATCGTAAATCGCACGACCTCGTGAACGTGCGTTACAAATCACAGTTTCGCTCTTTGTATGTGCCTTGTAAAAGTGTCGCAAGACCGCGACACCCTAGAACGCCCCCCGTATTTGCCAAAAGCTAGCGGCGATCTGACCGGTCGGCAGCAGCCAGACCGGTACCTCTGAGGTCACATGCCGACAAGATTTCCGCCATCGCCCGAACTCAAAGATCACTCTATGCTTTATGCGCCGTTTTAGACCGCGCTACTTAATCAGTCAATCAGCAAAAAACCAGTATCTCTTTCAGATACAAGCGTTGCAGTTGATGAGATGGCCGTGGCTATCTTCTGAAGAAATCGATAATCTCAATTGCTATAAATTCAAATAAAGTTTGTTTGGGGTGCCAGCAGATTATGAATAACTACGATGCCATAGTCATTGGCGCCGGTCATAACGGACTCACGAACGCAGCGTTTCTAGCCAAAGCCGGCCTGCGCGTCCTCGTATTGGAACGTAACCCGTACATTGGGGGTGCTTCGACCAGCCGTGAACTGCACAAAGGTTGGAAGTACTCCAATGCCTCTTACGTTTGCAGCCTGTTCAGACCCGAGATATACAATGCTCTCGACCTCGGCCGACATGGCCTGAGAGTGATACCGGTCAACAGCAGCATGACGTTCAAGCAGGATGGCGATTATTTTGGTAGCTACACCCAGCCAAACATTCGCCGCCGCGAAATTATGCGTCACAGCCCCCGCGATGCCGATGCGGTCGTTCGCTTCGACGCCGACGTTTTGCGTTGGTGCAAACTCGTGCGCGGCTTCCTGCTTAGGACGCCCCCCAATCCGGGCTCATTGAAGCCTCGCGACATTTTCGAACTCGCCTACTTAATGAAGAAATTCTACGAACTCACCGAGGCGCAGATTTACGAGTTCATCAGATTCTTTACCATGTCTATCGCTGAATACCTCGAAAACTATTTTGAAAACGAGACCGTCCTTACCCATTACTCCGGCGGCAGCATCATCGGCACAGGGCTCGGCGTTTACTCACCGGGCACTGCCTACGTGCTGTTACATCACGCGATGGGGGATGTGGACGGCAACGTCGGCGCCTGGGGCTTTGCCCGTGGCGGCATGGGCTCGGTAGCGAAAGCGCTCGCTGGGGCATTTCAATCGTACGGCGGCGAGATACGCAGTGACGCAGAAGTGGCAAAAATCACCGTCGCCGGCAACAAGGTTACAGGCGTCGAACTTGCCTCCGGCGAGAAAATTGCTGCTAAGGTAGTGGTTTCCAACCTTGATGCAAAACGCACGTTTCTGCAGATCATGGATGAAGCTGATCTGCCGCCCAAAGTGGTGCAGCGGGCCAGGAATTTCAAAATTCGTGGCTCATCGGGCAAGGTGAATATCGCACTTGATGGCATGCCTACATTTCCCGCACTACCCGAAGGTTCAACACTGACCCAGGGTCACATGCATTTCACGGATACGCTAAAGCGGCTCGAATTGGCGTACGACGACTGGAAAGAGGATCGCTGGTCAGCCGACCCTTATTGCGACATGCTCATTCCTTCTCAATACGACCCAAGTATGGCGCCTCAAGGTAAACATATGATGACGGTCTTCGTGCAGTACTGCCCGGTCAATCCGGACGGTGGCTGGACGGATGAGAAGCGCGACCAATTTGGCCAGACGGTTATCGACCAGATTGGTGATTACAGCCCAGACTTCAAGGATCTGGTGCTGCACGCGGAAATACGAACGCCGCGTGAACTTGAAAATGAGATAGGGCTGACAGAAGGCAACATCTTCCAGGGCGAGCTTACGTTTGACCAACTTGCCTTTAACCGGCCATTTCCCGGTTACGCACAATATCGGGGCCCCGTAAAAGGGATGTATATGTCTGGGTCCTCTACCCACCCTGGCGGTGGCGTTATGGGGGCACCGGGCGCCAATTCGGCCCGCGAGATCCTGAAAGACCTGCGCAAGCCAGACACTACTCCGGAGGCCTATAGCGATGACTGAACAAATGGATGTCATCATCATTGGCGCAGGTCACAACGGTCTCGTTTGTGGAACCTACCTTGCCCGTGCTGGCCTCGACGTTTTATTCCTGGAAGCCAGGGACGCTGTCGGCGGCATGACTGCGACGCGCGCCATCGATACCGATTACCACACACCCGGGCTTGCACAAACCAGCTTTCCGGTCTGCACGCAAATTCGCAAGGATTTGCAGCTCGACTCATTCGGTTACTCGGTGGGCAAAGCAGCAGATACTATTTCACTCGAACAGAATGGCGCCCACCTGCGTATCGGCCAGCAAGGCCCGTCGGGTCAGGGAGTCAGCAACAGCGACACCATGGCCTTCGATCAACTCAAGAAAGAGTACCTGGATTACGCCAAGGCACTGCGGCCCCTATTCCAAAACAAACCACCGCGTCTCAAAGATTTTGATTTTAAAGACAAGACCACACTTGCCAAATTGGGGTGGAATCTTCGAGTGGGTCTCGGCAGCGATTCAATGAATGAGTTTCTGCGCATCGCAACGATGAACATGTACGACATCCTCGATGAAGCACTTGAAAATGAACAATTGAAAGGCGCGCTTGCAGCAGACGCAGTACTGGGTCATCACATGGGACCGCGCACACCGGGTACCGTATTGACCTGGTTGAACCGATTATCCGGGGAGCTGAACGGGTCTTTATCTGTCGTGGATGGCAGCGACTCGCAACTGGGTCACGCCTTGAGAAAGGCGGCTGCGGCATCAGGCGCCTCGTTCCGGCTAAACGCCAGCGTTCGAAAGATCCTCGTGGAAAAAAGCAGAGCGTATGGCGTCGAAATGGCAGACGGCGAAAAAATAAAAGCGCCTCTGGTCATCTCGAATGCTGACCCGCGCTCCACCCTGCTGGACCTGGTCGGTGCACCGGAACTGGATGCCATGTTTGCCCAACGAGTTTCACAAATTCGTGGTGCCGGCGATGTGGCCAAGCTCCACCTGGCACTCACCGGGCTCCCCGAATTTACCGGATTAGCGGGTGCCGATCTTGAGCACAGGTTAATCGTTGCACCAACGATGATGTATGTGGAAAGAGCATTCAATCCTGCGAAATACGGTGAGTGCTCTGATAATCCTGTCCTGGAAATAACGATACCTAGTTTGCAGAACAAGTCGCTGGCGCCAGCCGGGCATCACGTCATGGCGGTTAACGTTACGTTCGCTCCCTATAATCTCGAAGGTGGATGGGAAAAAGCAAAGGATCAATTTGCCAGCAAGGTCATCGATCAACTCTGCCGCTACGCGCCTAATTTGAAATCGCTCATCGCCAATCAGGAATTACTCACTCCACAAGACATAGAGCGTGAATATCATGTGCGCGAGGGCCATTGGCACCACGGCGAAATGACTATCCACCAGTCGTTTATGATGCGCCCCCTATACGGAGCGGCACAGTACGACACACCGATCGACGGATTGTTCCTGTGCGGCGCTGGCACCCACCCGGGCGGCGGTCTGACCGGACAGCCCGGCCATAACGCGGCACAACGCATCCTCGCCATGAGGCCCGCATCATGACTATCAATAAAGAGCATTTTCGACGCGCTTTACAGCACTCCCCGTTTCATTCCCGTTTGGCCGCACTGTCACTGACCGAAGAATGGACCGGCTGGAATGGCTACAAGGCGGCCCGGACCCTGGATAAACTATCCACTGAATACTTTGCCGTTCGTAGCTCCTGCTCCGTCATGGACCTGACGCCGATGGAGAAGTACCGCATCTCCGGCAAAGATGCATTCCGCTTTCTGGATCGATTGGTGACCCGCGATCTATCCAAACTGAAACCCGGCATGGTTACCTACGTGGTGTGGTGCAATGACGACGGCAAACTGATCGACGACGGCACTTTATTTCAATTGGATGAGGATCAATACCGGCTTTGCTCGCAACATCATCAGCTGGACTGGCTATTGATATCGTCGATAGGTTTTGATGTAAACATCGAAGTAGAAACACATGAAGTCGCCGCATTAGCTGTACAGGGCCCGACGGCCTATTCGATTCTGACAGAGGCAGGTATCGACGGCCTGGCCGACTTGAAGCCATTCGGCATCGCGCAACTGCAATGCAATGGCTTTCCGTTGGTTGTTTCGCGCACCGGTTATACCGGTGATCTGGGCTACGAACTTTGGGTCGATCCTAAACACGCAGAATCATTGTGGGATGCCTTGTTTGCGATCAAGCCCCGGCTTGATATTCACCCGATAGGTTTGTCGACGCTGGAGATGGTACGTATTGAGGCCGGTTTCATCATGCCAGGCTTTGATTTCAACACCGCGGAATCGACTATCCGTGCCGACTACGACCGTTCACCTTATGAGGTTGGTCTTGGCTGGCTGGTCAATCTGGACAAAGGCCATTTCACTGGTCGCCAAGCCTTGCTGGCAGAAAAAGCTCGTCCTGTTAAGCGACGCTTGACCAAAATTTATGTAGACGGCAACAAGCCCGTCCGAGAAGCGTTTATTTTCGATGCCAAACACGGCAAACAGATCGGTGAAATAAAGTGCGCCACATGGTCACCGATCCTCAAAGCCAACCTGGCAATTGCCGATATTGAGTTCGTAAACGGCAAATTGCCACCACAGCTTTGGGCGCGTGTTGATTATCAACGTGAATTGAAGTGGCTATCAATATGGGCGGAGTGCCGGGTTTCGGATAAGCCGTTTTACACGCCGGAACATCGGTCTGCGACACCGCCGGCGAACTTCTAGCCTAGGGATCCGTTCAAAAGCTTTACGCGCCGAGGCATCTTCCCTTCATTCCTGCTGAATGAATTGCGGCGGCGTTTTGTCTATTTTTGGCAGCAGCACAAATACCAGAATGGCGGTCGCTGCAATCATGTATAGCGGACCAAACAACCAAAAAATGATGGGCACAAGGTAATAATAAGCACGAATGCCAACCCTGAAGAAATCGCTGCCGCGATTCAATTGGCTCGCCACCATCTTGTGAGAATAATAGGCGTGGCCGGGTGCCTGTTTGATCGTAATCATGTAACCCACGTGATTCGTGACACGAATTGCGTTTATAAAATTAAAGAACGCGTAGAACAAAAGTAACAACAGACACAGCAACTTTACCAGCCAGAGCTGAGGATCAAGAGTTCCGAATACATTCAAAAAGTGCCAGGTCTTTTGTAGTGACTGAGCCTGACCGGTTAGTGTCAAAGCTCCCACCATTAAAAGTATCGCGGTCGACGCAAGAAAAGAAGCTGCCATGCTGGTGTTACGCAAAGTCTGCACGGCCAACAGCGCGTCACCGTGATCAGTCATTATCATTTCCACCCATACGTTTCGGGCCGCGGTCGCAGCCGTAGAAAAAACAGACGCGGCATCGCGCCGAGCGAGTCTTCTTAAATACAACTGATAACCAATAAACATCACAAGCATCAGGAAGAATGCAATGAGATCATTGGTGTATTCGGCATATTTTGCGATGTTCATACTCACTCCATGATCAGGCAATCGGTGCGTGCGGCGCCCACCGCTTTGATTATAGGCTCTTGGCACCTCGGCACGGACGCCACTACGCCACGCCAGCACAGTCGGGATCGCGCAATTTCTGCAACCCGCCGATTTCCCAGCCCCGCCCAGTGCTACTATCAAGTATATGAGTCAGGGTTACGCGATTCAGTTAGCGTGAATCTAAGAGTCACAAAACTTTGGCAAAATATTTGTGTAAATGTTTTATCGGCGCTTGCTGCCTGGCATATAACATCCAGACGAGATGATATGCAGCAGCTCAAGCGCAACGCAAAGGCGCGAACTTGAATAACATTCCTGTATATCTATTCGCCTTACTGCATATTGCGCCGGCAACCTGGAGCGTATTTCACATATTACTCTACAAGCGTGATACACGAGCTGCCATGGGCTGGATTATGGCATGTCTCTTTATTCCATACGCAGGACCAATTGGCTATTTCCTCTTTGGCATCAACCGTGTTAAAACACGCGCACGTGGCATCCGGTCACGCTTTTATGCAATACACTACGAATCGGGCCAACCGGCCGCAAGCCGTCTGTCTGCAATTGGACAGGGCCTTGAAACAGTAGGCCAGCGAATCACCGGTCGACTGCTAACAAGAAATAATTCAATTAACGTCTATCACAACGGTGAGCAAGCCTATCCAGCAATGCTTGCAGCAATAGACAAGGCTCAACATAGAATTCTGCTGGCAACATTTATTTTGAAAGCTGACAAAACCGGCCTTGAATTTGCCAGCGCATTGGGAAGGGCAGCGGAACGCGGCGTCCAGGTTCTGGTGCTCATTGATGGTATCGGCGAGATGTATTCGTGGCGTAAACCAGCGAAATTACTGCGGCGCGATGGCGTCAGAGTTGGTCGTTTTCTTCCGCCGCGAGTATTCCCGCCCAGTATTTATCTCAATCTACGGAACCACCGAAAATTACTGGTCGTGGATAGTGACATTGCGTTTGCCGGCGGAATGAATATCAGCGACGACCACACATCCTCTACTGACGTACCCAGAAAGATCACTGACATCCACTTTTCCCTGCGCGGGCCGGTTATTGCGGAGCTCGCTGCAGTCTTCTATGAAGACTGGCTATTCACCGCCAGCGATCCTGTAGTCGACTCTGAACCACCTCCGACAGTTGCTGGTGGCGACGCAAGTTGCAGAGTCGTGCCCGACGGTCCCGATGAGCGTATGGACGCACTCGCGCTCACCATTCAGGCGACAATCAGCGGGGCTCGAAATTCAATTGACATTATGACGCCATACTTCCTTCCCAGCCGAGAGCTTATGGCCTCACTGCAAGCGGCCGCGCTCAGAGGCATCCGGGTTAGAGTCGTACTGCCAGGCAAGAACAATTTGTTCTATGTGCATTGGGCGAACCGGAATCTGCTCGCCGAACTCATTGAATGGGGCGTTGAGGTTTACTACCAACCGGCGCCGTTCTGTCATTCGAAACTGATCTGCATTGACGACGAGTATTGCCTTATAGGCTCCGCCAATCTCGATCCGCGAAGTCTGCGCCTCAATTTTGAACTTGGAATCGAGATATTCTCGCAAGCTCTCAACACAGAACTTCGCGAGCATATAAGTGATGTCATTGCACGCAGTGAGCCAATAACTCTTCAGCAACTGGAAAGGCGGTCAACTCCCGTCCGACTCCGAGACTCGTTGGTTAGCTTGTTTTCACCCTACCTGTAAAACCTCATGTAGAAAGCGTGCTCGTGTCCTGACTCGCTTATCCTGACGTTTAGTGTCGGCCTATGGCTCCTGGTCGCGAACCCAAACGAATCCGCACGCCGCGGCGACCTGAAACATCGCCACAATTCGTCATTTTTTGGCCCCAAATTCGTTTGATTGATGCGGTTTACTGTGTTTTTCAAAGCCCCGTTTGGAGGATACGGTATGCGAATAAGAATAAAGCTCGCGATCATTGCGGCTCTGATGGTCTTGTTGGCCATCCCATTGTTACTCGTCGTCAGCAAGATATATGAGCGTAACGACTACCATAAACAGGCGCGCGCTGATATTGCGAAAAGCTGGAC
>JAHEFE010000066.1 GCA_024640365.1 Woeseiaceae bacterium
AAAAAAACCAGAACGACCATGTCCAAAAATATGTTGCGATTACCATAAACATAGCTGGTCGCTTTTGCGCAAGACTGGCGAGGATGGTTGCGTTCCGGGTCATGGAGAGGTCCTGTTGATTGAATTGATTGCGAGTATCACCAGAGTATAGGAGAAAAGACAAAAACTATTGTGAACCTGAAATTATGAAACTTCCGCTCCTGGCCGTTAGCTGACGCTCAGATCAAGGAAAATAGCTCGGTTGGAAGGGCCGCTTCCGGCCAAATGCGGCCCCTGCAAAATGTATCCGCCTCTCTTCCAAATTCCCAAAGTCATTGGGGATATTCTTTTTTCAGAGAATCAATCAGCTTTCGTGCTTTTGACACCAGTTCCGGCATTTCAATCTCTGCTCGTGGCCTTATCCCAGGAGTGTTTGCGAGGATCAGATAAGCATTTAGAACAACCTTGAAATCCTTTATATCATTTGTCAGTAGGGATAGGTCTTTGCCGCTATACGCTTCATGGAGTTTTGGGTTTGGAAAGGAGAAGGATTCCACCACCTTGCCAATAGGAAAGATATTCCGAATACCCTCGTAATTCATGTCGATCACTCCACTGGCCAGCGCCAAGGCGTTCGTTCCAAGGGTCCGGTCAAAGTTGAAGTCTCCATCCAGATGACGTGTTAGTGCTTCATATTCTGAGATTTCTTCCGCTAACTGGTGATTGTCCATCTGCCGAAGCGCTCCTGAACTCTTGATCTGATCCAGTGCGGTTCGATTCCAGGAATATGGACGATAAAATGGTTTGTACATCAGATAGAACAAATCGAGATTATCCAGTTGATCAACCGGCCTATCTTTGAGATAAGTAGCCAACGTATCTATCTTCTTGATCAACAGATTGATCTCAGCCTCAATGACCTCGGCCATGGCCAGGTCGCGCTCAAGGTCCTTGATCAGGGCATGAGCATATTCGGTAATTTGCCTCTGCTCGATACGGTCTTCGTTCCAGTTGTTGATTTGCAACGCAATGAGGATTCCCAAAACCACTAACACAATTTCCCCAATGGCATACCTTAAATACTGGTTTGACTCTCTCTTCTGCAGGATTTCACTCCTAATTCTTCTGAAAAATCGGAACATAGGACTAGTATAGGTGATTGCTGCTAAGTCAGCTTCTGGCCGTCCACAGCCTTTCGCTTTGCTGAAGTTTACAGCCTGCGCATGACTGCTTTCTGCAGAAGAGCGGAAGTTGCTTAATGGAATGGCGAAAGACAGGAGCCGAGGTGCGGCTTCTTGCCGGTTAGCGGTTACTCCCAGGGGTAGATTTTTGGCGAGACGGAGGACACAAAACAGCCATAAGCTGACCTCCGGTCAGATGCAGGTAACGTATCCGACCCTTGAATTCAACCGCCAACAGGACCCAACCCCAATCCGGCCCTCTCCCTATTCAGGTTAACCAGCAATTGCAGGATGATTTCGAGGTAACGGGGATCGTTGATCAGGGTTTTTGGCATCAATACGCCCACGCCGGCATCGGCAATGGCGGCCAGGAAGTCCATGGCCTTTGTTTCATCACCGGACAACAATGCAAAAAATGCCTGAGATCCCAAAAAAGATGGATTACTGACTCCTTCCTCAAGCTGTTCATCGAGCACGGTCTTGAAGTGCCACATGGCCACCCCGTACTTCACCATCTTTCCAAGCTCAAGGTATGAATGCGCAATATGCCCCAGTGCACTGGGGCCCAACCCCTGGCGCAAACCTGGTGTGTCCGCCTCGAACGCATCCAGGTCCGGCCAACGTTCCTCGACAAACTCGATGAGTTCACTATATCTCTGATTGGCATGCAAAACGTTAATTAGCTCAGGCACTGCTTTCCCTTCAGCGGCCATGGTATAGGCGAGCATTATGGCTTCTTCAGATCGCCCCAGCTTGTTCAGTGCCAGGATTGCCGGAGGCAAATCGGGGGCCACCTCCAATGTGCGTTCCGGGTTTTCGATGGAGTTATGCAGATACCCCAGTCCTAAACGGTTAGCGTGTTGTTTTGGCTGGGCGGCATAGAGCCTTTCCTGGACATCTACCGCTTGCTGCTGGGACATGGCCAGAACGGCACCGATCCACAGTTGATCTTGCACTTCAACCGGAAACATGGGCGCAATGTTTTCCAATAATTGGACCGCCTCGTCATTCCGTCCCAAAAGTGAGTAGTAGAAAACGGTATCGACTATACCGGGGATGTACATGGGGTCACGCAAGCGAATTTCTTCCAGTACTTCCAGTGAGTCGCGTAAACGGCCGAGGTTGAAATACGCTTCCTTCAACCAGTTGAGTGCGTCAATTGAAGCCGGGTTGAGTTCGAGCGCCCGCTTCAGATAGCTGATTGATTGCCGGTGTTCGTCTCTGCTGATGAGGAGAAGACCCATTCCGGCAATCGCCTCTGCGAGCTGTGGATTCAGGCGTATGGCTTCATCCAGGAATGGTGTTGCCTGAATTATCGCCTGTTCAGTCGGAATTGACCCGTAATTCCCAACATTTTCTCTGAGCAAAAGGGTGGCAACACCACGTTGTGCCCAAGCCTGTGCAAAAGAGGCGTCTGCGGCTATGGACTTATCCAGGATTTCAACTGCTTTCAGCAAGCTGGCTTCGGTCCGCTCTCGCATACGCTGTTGCGCCTGCAGGTACAAGTCAAAGGCGGCTGCATCAGCGCGTGTGACGGCAATCGACTGGCCGTCCAGCAACTGCGTCTTCAATTGCTGGAGAATGGCTGCAGAAATTTCATCCTGTATGGCGAAGATATCGACGAATTGCCGGTCATAGGTCTCCGACCACATGTGGAAACCATCCACTACATGGATGAGTTGCGCCGTAACTCGAATCTGCTCTCCTGATTTCCGCACCGACCCTTCCAGGATATGCTCCACACCGAGGGCGCCACCGATCTGGCGCAAATCTTCATTCCGGCCTTTGAAAGCGAACGAAGAGGTCCGGCCGGCAACCCGCAGACCCTTTACCTTGGCCAGCACATTGAGAATTTCCTCGGAAATGCCATCGGAGAAGTACTCCTGTTCCGGATCAGACGACATGTTGACGAAAGGCAACACCGCAATGGTCTGGAACTTCTGCCCCGGCTCGGAAGCGGACCACGAGGCCGCCTCGCCAAGAACACTGTCGGGCGAATGGGACGCTATGAACTTATCGTATGTAAAATAGGCGATTGCGAGCGCCATCGCGGAAAAAATCAGGACGTTGAGCTTCCTGCCAGCCTGCGGTTCGATGAACTTGGTACGGTCTACTTCGTATTCACGCTTCAGACCCTTGGACGTCATCTCATAGGCCCAGGCTAAGAAAATGGCGAACACCAGCCCGACTGCCAGCAGCACCAACACGGCTTTCATCACCCAGTCAGGTGCGCCGAAAGTCTCGAAAACCATTTGCAGCACCTGCGCGGCCAGCCACCCGACTACCACATAGGCGATACCTACCCTAAATACGTTTCGGCGTTTCAGTTCATCGAAAAATGACAAGGACTGGCTTCTCTACGTCTGCTATTGCTGTTAAGCATAATCGCTTAACTGCAGAATGCCAAAAATACGACTTCCTGGGGACATCCGCTCCTGGCCGACGGCAGTCCGTCAAAGTCTAGAAAATCACGTCCGTTGAACGTCTTCTTCCAAGCGGATAGCGAAACTTCATTCAAGCCGAAAGCTTAGGGCGGCTAACGGCCAGGAGCGGACTCCGCCATTTAAGAGAGCCGCCAGTGTCGACGGCTTGCATTTACCAGGGGTGGAGGTACGCCAACTCCTCATCCTGAGTGAGGAGTCGACCTGATTTCTGTCAGTTAACTTTCAGCGTATAGAACTTATCTTCAGATGGATATACGACGCTGTAACGCTTGTCATCTTTACCCTGAATGGCATTAATATTAAATCGCAGCTTCCACTCACCACGACCGAAATGGGTTTTGGACAGCTGTATCTCCCGTGCAGGTGCATTGCGCCAGTTGGCAACCTGTTCTTCACCATCATCAGTCTCGCGCATGCGATAACCGTTGAACCATACTTCATTGGCGGTCCAACCTTTATGATTCCACCATAAGGGGCTGTCGCCCTCGCTAGGTGCCATATCAGGCTTCGAAGCAGGCCATTCACCGAGTTGTGCCGAGATATGCAGATTCATGGCTTCTTTAAGGCCTGGTGCATCTACTATCATATCAAGCGTGGCGAAGCTGCCATCAGGGTAGTTGTAACAAAGCCAGACAAAATGCTGGTTCTGATAAACCTGCAATGTCACCGCATCATCAATTTTCACTGACTTGGCTCCCAGTTCTGAGTACTCATTGCACTGGCCATCGATCATCGGGGGTGCTTTATGAGAAGGACTGGCACTTAAACCGCTTAGCAAAAAGGTGGTAAATATTATGACTATACTGGCTTTCAAAAGAGAAAAAGGCATTGATGTTGCTCCACAAATAGTTGTAACAGGTAGCATAACCGGTGCATGCTTAATCAGGCATTTTCTTATCCCGCAAAATGATCGTTGTGGCGCAAAGACAAGGTGCAATGCTGATCATCCAGGTAGCCGGAGTATAAGTAAAAAATGTCTGCTTTCGCGTGAAAAGCATACGTCAGTCAAACAAAAAACGTAGCAATGCCAAGGCCCGCTAACGGCCATATGCGGACACTGCACCACGGTAACTCCTCTGACTCAAACATGAACACTTTGGAAAATTCCTGATAACGCGTTACGCTTATGAGCAATTATGACCATAAACTAAAAACCTATGTCATTTTTCCGAGAACTAAAGCGCCGCAATGTCTTCAAGGTAGCAACGGCCTACGTCGTTATGGCGTGGCTGGTAATGCAGGTCACCGACGTCATCTTGAACAACGTGGGCGCGCCGGACTGGGTGTTCCGCGTCATTCTCTTATTGCTGGGCATTGGTTTTCTGTTGGCTGTGTTTTTGGCTTGGGTTTATGAACTTACAGTGGATGGCATCAGGAAAGAGACGGATATTGTCGGTTCGGCATCTGTTGCCCGGTATACCGGCCACAAGCTGAAATATGTGATCATCGGCGCATTGGGCATAGCGGTCATATATCTTGTCTTGAACTGGGGTCGGACAGATGTTGACGCGCAAGTCCCGCTCCAAACTCTGGTTGCCCGTCCCGCTGTGATTGTGCTTCCATTTGAAAATATCAGTGGCGACGAAAATCAGGATTATCTGGCTTTTGGACTTACTGATGAACTGATCGCAGGGTTGCAACGTACAAAAAATTTTCCAGTAGTTTCCCGTAATGCATCATTGGAATACCATGATTCCAAATTGAATGCGAACGAATATGCAAATAGCCTAGGTGCTTCCTACCGGGTCGAGGGCAGCATCAGTAACGGCCCGGACGGCATCCGGGTTTTAGCTACTTTATCCGGTGCAGGGGACAACCAGGTCTGGGCAGAGCGCTTTCAACGTGTTGCTGGGCAGGCTGAGTTATTTGAAGTAGCCGACGAGTTGGTTGCAAAAATTGCCACTGCGGTCCTGCAATCAGAGGTTCAGCGTGTACAGCGCACAGATCGCCCGCCGAAAGATGCGTGGGAGCATTATGTCAGGGGTCTTAGCATCGTCTTGACCTTTGATCCAGACAAGTTTGAATACGCCCGCCGTCAACTTGACCAAGCGGTTGAGATAGCGCCTGACATGGCCGAGGCCTGGTGGGCTATTGGTGAGCTTGAGGTCAACAACTACCTGTCTCAACCTCTGCTGGAAGAGACTGATCTTGAACGGTTGCACACTATTATCAACTACTTTCGGAAATCGCACGAGCTCAGCCCGTTTCACGCAGCAGCCTGCGGCTGTCTGGGTTACATGCTGACGTCTCTTGGCCAGCGAAATGAAGCCCTTGCGGTTTACAAACAGGCACTGGAGGCTAATCCAATGTCGGCCCGCCTGCGTTCGGATTACGCCCTTTACCTGCTTTGGAACGGTCAGTACGAGGAAGCAATGGAAAATGCCGACCTCGTATTGAAGCTTGGGGCATTTAGCATGGACCGCGCATTTGTGTGGATTATTCGTTCAAGCGTCGCAATGGCTCAGGACAATCCGACCGAAGCACTGGAAGCGGTTAATCGTGCGATTTTTATTAGCAAAGACCCATTTACCATGCCTGCGGCGGTCGCATTGCTGTATGCCTTGGGCGAACAGTCAGACGCCAAGCGTTTGCTGGATGAAATGCAGCAGTCTTTTCCTGGCATATCACCACAGAACCCCCTGTTGTATGTCATGTTGAAGCCCATAGACGATATTCTTGCACAGCAACGAGAGCGCGGTGAAGAAAATGGTCCGGTCGATGTAAGTGAAATTTATCGTCTATTGAATGAAACTGAACCATAGCCCATTTCAGCAATTAGTTTCACCAGAGGAAACTAATCCGATGGCTGCTATTGGCCGTCTGCGGTCCTTCAAGTTTTTAAAATTCAGATCGATTGAACGGCCGCTTTCAGGTCAATGGCGATTATTCACTCAAACCGTTGTCAATAATTATGAATCGGCCAGAACCATCCACAGTTCAATCAGCCCTTGGGTAGAGCTTGTGTATGGCTGAATTGTGCTACTCATCAACCAGCAGCAAGATTGAGTACAATGGTAGCGGTTAACCAACGGTACAGGAGCTTCTGATGGCAGGAGGATTTGCAAAAGACGGCGCGGTGCAGGACCAGATCGATGCAACCATCGAGGACGCGGTTGCTCGCGCCCGAAGTGAGTTACCGCGTGGCGAAAGCCTGAGTCATTGCGAGGAATGTAATGCGGTCATCCCCGAGGCCCGGCGTCGTGCTGTTGCCGGTGTGCGCCTTTGTGTTGGTTGCCAGGGTGCGCATGATAAGGAGCAGAGGAACCTCGCCGGATACAACCGACGCGGCAGCAAGGACAGCCAGTTAAGGTGAGAAAATGAGTCTTGGAAGCCGATCAGCGTATTGGGCAGGTATGCCCCGTATCTTAATACTGAGCGTATTGCTGTTGCAGGCCTGCGCGACCCTGGATCCTGATTACGAGGAACCCACCGTCATGATCAGCTCATTCAGGGCCATTCCATCCGGAGGCATGGTCCCGTCCTTTGAAATTGGTCTTCGGATCATCAACCCGAACCCAACCCCGTTAAAACTGGAAGGTGTCGTATATTCCATTTCGCTGCAAGGCCACGAGCTTATCAAGGGTGTCGGTAAAGACTATCCGCAGATCGAAAGTTACAGCGAAGGTAATATCACTCTCAATGCCAGTGCGAGCCTGCTCAAAGGCATCCGGTTGATCACCGACATGACACAAAACCAGGATGAACCGCTCGAGTATACGTTTAAGGCTAAACTGGATGTCGGTGGAATTTACCCGTCGCTGAGAATAACCGAATCCGGTATTTTCAATACCGGCGGTTAGGTACCAGGCACCCTTTGCAATTCTGGAATACCCTGCGCCTGTTACCCCTGTTATCCACGCTGCCTGTTCTGGTGCTGCTCAGTGCTGATCCAGAACATCGATCACGCCGGATACCAATTGCTCGATACCACGTTTTCTGCCACCACTGAACCCAAGTCTCACAACAACCAGTTCTTGTGATGGGACGATTACGACGCGCTGTCCCTGGAAACCATTCATCGAATAGGTATCCGCCGGCAGACTGGGCCAGGTTCTTTTCTGCTGCCCATCGGCTGGATCGGCATTTAACCAGAAATGCGCGCCATAGTTATTTCTTGGGTTAGTGGGTGTCGGGCTTGTGCTGTAGGATAGCCAGTTTTCCGGTAGTAGTTGCCGCCCCCGCCACCGGCCTTTTTGCAGACAGAATTGGCCCAGCCTGGCCCAGTCCCGGGCGCTCGCATACATGTACGATGAGCCGATAAAAGTGCCGTTGTAATCGGTTTCAATGTTAGCGGTGTAAATACCAAGTGGGCCAAACAGGCGCTGCTGCGCAAAATCATAATATTGTCGAAGGTCGCCGCCCACCGTTCTTCTGATGATCCCGGACAGAATATTGCTGGTTCCCGAAGAGTAATACCAGAGGGTGTCGGGCTCC
>JAHEFE010000010.1 GCA_024640365.1 Woeseiaceae bacterium
CTGCGCTTCGGTGATCAATTGGTGCAAGTCGGGGGTGGCGTTCGTTACTGGGCGAAATCCTCGGATGCCGGCCCCGAAGGCTGGGGTCTCCGGTTACAATTTACGCTGTTATATCCGAAGTAATAGCAGCACGACCGATCTTTGAAAAATGATCAGGCTGCCATCGAATGATGGCAGCCTGTTTTTTTGGTGGGCCCGTATTTAGACCGCTGGCTTAATGTTGCTGTTAAGCCGAAACAGATTGCCCGAATCGAACTCGCCTTTAATCCTGGCAAGACGCTCGTAGGCTGGCCCGTAGTTTCCTTCGACACCCTTCGCGTCAAAATCGATGTTGCTGTAATAGCCCCCCATAAACGGCTCGAGTTGTTGATACCATTCGCGACACGCCGCAATAGCTCCCTCGTCCATGGTTGGGTCCATCCAACCACCACCTACGCCAAGCATCGTTTCCGCATTGCGATGAGGGAAGGCTGTATCAAGCTCGCCAACACGCTTCACCGCCCCGCCAAGTGTGTGGGTAAACATCATCAGTCGCGGATCAGGTATGTACGCATCAAGCATGGCATTGACGAGTTCCTGGCTGATCTCGCTGACCATGCCATTCTTGATATAGGATCGAACACCGTGTGCGAATGCCGCATCTTCTTGCGTCTGCATCACCGTGTAGTCCTGCACTTTGACACCATCATCCATGGGCTTGCCAATCTTCCGCAGTGGTGCCAGCTCTTTCTCGCCCTTCGCCGGATCGCCGTTATAAACGACTTCCATCATGATCGCTCCAGTACCATCGGGCATCGTAGCCATCGCCGGACCCACATACATTTCATCGGATAATTTCTGATACCACTCACCGTAAAACTCGAGAACATCCCTCGCCTGCGCAATAGGCCAGACTATCGTGCCCGAGAATACATTGCGGTCAAACGGATACAACTGCAGCTCAAACTCGGTCACAACGCCGAAGTTGCCGCCGCCACCACGAATCGCCCAGAACAAGTCCTGGTCCTGGTCCGCATTGACGCGGCGTATCCGCCCGTCTGCCGTGATCATTTCTGCTGATCGTAAATTATCAACCGCCAGGCCGTATTTTCGATTCAGGCGACCCATGCCGCCGCCCAGGGTAAAGCCGCCGACACCGGTATGCGACACGACACCGGCTGTCGTGACCAGGCCGTGTTCCAGAGAGGACGTATCAAGTGCACCGAGCAACGCGCCACCGCGTGCAAATGCTCGTTGCACTTTTGGATCGGTCGCTACAGTGTTCATCAATGACAGATCGAGCATCAGACCATCGTCGCAAACGGATTTGCCGGGCCAGCTGTGACCGCCACCGCGAACGGCAAGCAACAGCTCACGTTGCCTGGCAAAGGTCACCGCGTTGCTGACATCCTGACTGTTCAGGCAACGGGCTATCAATGCTGGCCGCCTGTCATGCATACCGTTCCATACTTTGCGAACGCCGTCGTATCCAGGATCGCCCGACAACAGAACCGGGCCCATCATGCTCTCACCCAGCTCCTTGATCGCTGACCGTTCAAGTTCAATTTCGGCGCCCGAAAGCGAAATGCCGCGGATACTGGTTTGAGCTTCGGTTGCAACCGGCATCTTGCGCTCGCAACCGTACAACGCTGGAAAACTCGCCGCCACGCCGGCCGCTACAGCCGTCCTGCAAAAATTACGTCTATTCATGATGGCCCCCGCCTTTGAATGAGTGTGTTTTGTGCCTGTACTGTGAACCTCTCCGAGTATAGCTGCAAATACCTTTTAAATCAGGTCGTTAGTATCCACCTGGAGCGCAGACTTGCGCTCATTTGCCGTTAACGGTCAACGAAAACTGGCCTGGATCGGCCGCAACACTCCGCGCGGCACCCTTCGGAAAGCCGCTATCGCATCGCAACAGGTACACCTGTTAGATTTGGACTTATCCCAAGAACCTTGGCAATGCAGTACACGGGAAGCAACATGCGCTCGCAAAAAAAACACTTGGTCCGCGAATTCAAAACCATGACCATAATGGTCGGCATCTATTGCTCGGATCATCATGGCAGTCGCAATGACGTTCTCTGCGTGGACTGCCAGCAATTTCTCGACTACGCCGAGGTCCGCCTCGACAAGTGCCCGTATGGCGATGAAAAACCAACCTGCTCCAATTGCCCGATTCATTGTTACAAGCCCGCCCAAAAAGAACAGGCCACGGAAATAATGCGTTACGCCGGACCGCGCATGATGTTACGCCACCCGATACTCGCGATTGCTCATAAGCTGGATGGCTTTCGCAAAGTGGGACACCCTCGCGAACTGAAGCGTGAAGATCGTCTAAACTCAAAAGATAAACAATGAATCAATTCTGACGAGGATTCTTCATTATTTTTCGCGTGCTATAGAGATATGCGCCACCACCAAGCCCATGCACGCACCGCGGCGCAAATCAACTTCTGGCCCGCAGGCCCCCTCTGCGAGAGGTCGTTTTTTTATGTCTGGCGCGTACAGCAACGCGACAACGCGACGAATTTCGGGTACTTTCCCGACTCACCAAATTGTTCCTTCGCATAAACAACAGCGCCGGGGGTATGCATGCTGGTAATAAGTAATCTACTCAAGCAATACGGCGATCTGGTTGCCGTGGATGACATCAGCCTCAGGGCCGAGAAAGGCACTGTGTTCGGCCTGCTTGGTCCGAACGGCGCCGGCAAGTCCACAATGATCAACTGTATATCCGGTCTGCTACGCCCGACCTCGGGCAGTGTTTCGGTCGGCGGGTTTGATATTGTTGATGATCCAACAGACGCCAAGAAATTACTCGGGGTTGTGCCGCAAGAACTCGCGCTTTACGAAGACCTTTCCGCCATCGACAACCTGAGATATTGGGGCAAGGCATATGGAATGCGTGGCGAGGACCTTGCATCCCGTGCGAAAGAAGTTCTGGGTAACATCGGCCTGGCGGACCGCTCGAAGGATCTGCCGAAAACATTTTCCGGTGGCATGAAACGCCGCCTGAACTTTGCATGCGGAATAATGCACCGACCGCATCTCATCCTGCTCGATGAACCAACCGCCGGAGTTGACCCGCAATCCCGCCAAAGATTATTCGACATGGTCGAAGCGGAAAGGCGTCATGGCGCCTGCATTCTTTACACGACTCATTACATGGCAGAGGCGGAGCAGCTTTGCGATTCTCTTGCCATTATCGATCACGGCAAATTGATTGCCCAGGGCACGGTTGCCGAACTGCGTGCCAAGCTGGGTGCACGTGATGTATTGCAACTGAGTGGTGCGTTTCCCGGTGATTCAAGCCAGCAAGCCATCCAAAAACTCGTCAACAATGGTTTAAGCGACCTGGAACTAATCGCCCAGGAAGAGCAAAACATCACGATGACCCTGTCCGATGCCTCGCAGCACCTGCCAGCCATATTCGCCGCTCTCGCAGAGGTTGGCGGCAACGTTTCGGAGACCAGTCTTCGCCGCCCCAATCTTGAGACCCTGTTCTTGTTGCTGACGGGCAAAGAGTTACGCGAGTAAAGCGATGAGTTTATTCCTCGCATCGACAAGGAAGGATCTCGCTCGTTGGCGACAGGATACGAACGCGTTGCTCCTGTTTCTCGCCATTCCCTTGCTTATCGGTGGTCTCATCACGGTGTTGATGAGTGGCAGCGGCGGTGCAAAACCACACGGCACCGTGCTGATCGTCGATCAGGACGATACTTTTCTAAGCGGAGTAATAGCCGGTGCGTTTGGACAAGGAGAACTGGGAGAGCTTCTGACGGTCAAGAAAGTGACGGTTGAGGACGGCATGGCCAATATGGATGCGGGTGAAGCCAGTGGTCTGTTGATCATTCCCAAGGGTTTTACAGATGCCTTCTTTGATAAGCAGCCCGTAACACTGATACTTAAAACCAATCCGGCACAGACCATATTGCCGGGAATCATTTCGGATGTAACCGAGATACTGCTGGACGCCGGATTTTACGCGCAACAACTTTTTGGCGAGGACATTGCCACGATACGCGACGGCAACCTTGAGGGTTTGCCGGATGATGTTTTTGTTTCTGCGATTGCCGTTTCCATACAACACAAGATTGAAGCCAGCGGCTCACTGCTGTTTCCGCCGGCGATGGACATCGACATAGTGCCACCACCACCCGAGCAACCGCGCATTCCCTATGCGCTGCTGTTCCTGCCGGGGGTCATACTGCTGGCCCTGATGTTTGCTGCCAACGGGCTTGCCAGCGATTACTGGGAAGAACGCGAGCACGGCACATTGCGGCGTCTGGTCTATGCGCCCGGTCAGCTTACAGCTTTCCTCGCTGGCAAAGCGTTAGCCGCCGGCCTCGTAATCACACTGATCGGAGGTGTAACGCTGGTCATTGGTTTTCTCTATCACGGAATTGCGTGGAGCAAGCTACCGTCTTCGTTAGCCTGGATTGCAATATCGGGTGTCGCCCTGTTTTCGTGGTTTGGCGCATTGCAGATGTTGGCCGGCAACCGGCGCTCTGGCAACCTCATTACCTCGATGCTGCTGTTTCCGTTACTAATGGCCGGCGGCAGCTTCTTTCCCTTTGCGGCACTACCGGACTGGATCGCGGCATTGGGACGGCGAACGCCAAACGGATTTATCGCGGACAGACTCACCACCGAGATTACGTCGGCGACGACCTGGGCCATTGATATTCAGAGCTGGCTCATCGTCAGCACAATGGCGGTGCTTGGCCTGGCCCTGTGTGCATGGCGCCTACAAACCGGATTCGCGCGGAATTAGTTCATGCGAAATATTTTCTTTATAGCGCTGCACGACATTCGCCACCAGATGCGTCAGGGTGCAACGTTGTTGTGGGTCTTCGTGATGCCACCGATATTTTTCTTTTTCATCGGTACGGTCACTGGAGGATTTTCATCTGGCACAAGCGGCACTGGAACGACGCCAATCGTGGTGGTGGCGGACGCCCCGGGATTTGTTCAGAATCAGATTGATCTTCGTCTGCGCGATAACAATTTCTCGCCTGAATGGCGCGAACAAACAACAGATAGCAGCATGGAAGGGCAAGAACTTGACAGGCCGCCCAGAGTGCTGACTTTCTCAAACCAGATCAGTGATTTGTTGTTGGCGGGAAAAAAGGTTAGTGCGAGCTACGCTACCGCGGCGTCATCACTTACTCGCGATTACGAATCGATACGCATACAGCGCGCGCTATACACCGTTCTCGCCGATGTAGCGGTTGCCAAGGCGCAGTCCGGCAACACGTTATCGGCGCAGAGCCTTGAAACCGTCAATGCAACACCACGAATCTGGCAGCTAGAGGTTTCGCCGGCGGGTAAACGGCTCGAAATCCCATCAGGCTTCGAACAAACCGTTCCCGGAATTCTGGTGATGTTTACGTTGCTGGTGTTGCTGACCAGTGGGGCGACAATGCTAACGACAGAACGTATTCAGGGTTTGCTGCGACGACTGGCCTCGGCACCTATTTCTCGTTCCGAAATTGTAGCTGGCAAATGGGGCGGACGGATGGTGCTCGCTGCAGCTCAAATTGGCATTGCTATTCTGTTTGGCACGCTTCTGTTCAAAATGAACTGGGGACCTGACCTGGTGATGGTCCTGGTCGTACTCGGCGCGTGGGCTGCGTTTTGTGCGTCAGCCGGCCTGTTATTGGGCAGTGTGGCCGGCACCGAAGGCCAAGCCGCGGGGCTCGGTGTTTTGTGTGCCAACCTTTTTGCAGCTTTGGGTGGCTGCTGGTGGCCTATCGAAATTACGCCTGATTGGATGCAGTTTCTGCAGAAGCTGTTACCGACCGGGTGGACAATGGATGCGCTGCATAAACTGATCAGTTTTGAGGCCGGCGCCTTGTCCGTTCTGCCGAACATCGTTGCCCTACTAGTAGCCTCGATTATTGTAGGCGTATTCGCAATAAGGCGCTTTCGCTACGATTGAGTCGGCTGCCACGAAAATTGCAGCGTCATTTTTGAAATATCTCACTCACACATGTCACAGGTGACCGTATGAACAAGATGCTATTGGTCCTCACCACTTTATTGCTGCTCTCACCGGCCATCGCCGTTTCCGACATTGGTGACAAGCCGCTGCGACCGGTGCACACATTCTCCATCGTGGCGCGCGATGCCGAGACCGGGGAACTGGGTGCTGCCGTGCAATCGCACTGGTTTTCTGTCGGCTCCAGCGTTATCTGGGCGGAGCCCGGCGTCGGCGCGGTAGCAACACAATCATTTGTCGATCCAAGTTACGGTCCTAACGGCCTCTATCTGATGCGCGCCGGCAAGACGGCGGATGAAGCATTACGCGCTCTACTGGCCACCGACCAGCACACCGACGTGCGCCAGGTTGGCATGGTGGATAGCAACGGCAGCGTAGCAAATCACACCGGCGAAAACGCGATTATCGAGTACTGCAACGAGACCGGCGATGGCTACGCGGTGCAGGCCAACCTGATGTGGAAACCAACCGTGTGCTCAGCCATGGTGAAGGCCTTTGAGTCCACCAAAGGCGATCTCGCCGCCCGCATGATGGCGGCGCTGGATGCCGCGCAGGGCGAAGGCGGCGATATCCGTGGCAAGCAGTCGGCCGCGCTGCTGGTTGTTAATGGTGACCGTAGTCAACCGGCATGGGGCGGTCGCGTTTTTGACCTGCGCGTTGAAGACCAGGCGGAGCCTTTGGTGGAATTGCGCCGACTGCTGGTCATGGCACGCGCCTACAACTTGATGAATGAAGGCGACGAGCACATGACCAACGGCGAGGTCGAGAAAGCAATCGTCTCCTACAGCAGTGCAGAAAAGCTCGTGCCCGATAGCCATGAAATGATTTTTTGGCACGCGGCAACACTTGCAGCCGGCGGGAGGGTTGACGAGTCGCTACCATTGTTCAAGAAAGCATTCGACATGTGGCCGTTGTGGCGTGAGCTAGTACAGCGCTTGCCGGCATCTGGATTGCTACCGGACGATCCCGAGTTGATGGAGAAAATCCTCAGCGTCAAGTAGGCGGACTGATTGGTTTGCGACAGAAGAAAGGGCGCCTCGTGTCTTTGTGGATCGTCGCCGTAAGAAAAGGCTTCGCCATCTCTGAGCCTCGACTGATTAGCCCTGTCGGTGCTCGGCATACATTGAGCAGCACGCACTTGTTGGCAGCGTGCTGGCCCTGCCTATTCGAGGAATTCTTTCGCTACTCGTTGTTGCGACCGGCAGGCGGTCCTGCAACGCACACCTCAGGCGAGGTTAGAAAGTCTGGTTCTTAAGCGACCAAATGTCTGCGGCGCTGACCTTCTTTTAGAATTCGAACCTTTTACGCTTCCCAAAACGACAAACCCCGGCCGAAGCCGGGGTTTGAAGGATACCTGGGAAGCGAACGCTGCCCTGTAACTTTTTGCGACTTTAGAAGCTCACACGTGCGCCAAGATAGAAGCGACGTGGGAGCACCCAGCCATTTGCTTCGCCGTAAGAGTACACGCCATCGCCTGCTGACAGGTCCTGAGCGCGAGCTTCGGCCTGGTTATCCAGCACGTTGAAGATATCGAGGAAGAACTCAGCAGTGTACGTACCACCAGCCAGCTCGAAGTCCTTAACATACTTGGCACGTGCATTCAGGATGCCGTAGGAATCGGTGGTCGCGCCACCGATGGCACCCGGGCATACCCATGGCTCATTAGCGTTCAGGTATACATACGGATCACACAAGTCCGGCAGGTGACGACCATAGATTGCCCAGGTCGAGCTGTAGACCGTACCCGAGTTCCAGGCATAGGTCAGACCGGCTTCGAAGCCGTTGTCCCATGCATAAGAACCAGCAGCCTTGATCAGGTGCTTGATGTTACCCGGTTGTGTTCCCATCATGTTCGGAGCACGCGGATCCAGGAATACCACGTCGCCCTGGAAGTCAGCATTACCGTCAGAGTTGGTGTTGCCCTTAGCATCATTATAAGAATATGACACGAGGCCGAACCAGTTGCTGTCGTTGCTACGACGTTTACGCCAGGTCACTTCCGCACCCTGGTATTCACGTTTGCCGCCTTCCAGCGTCGCGATGAAGTAGTTCGCTACCGGTGCTACATCAAATCCGAAGTAAGACAGTGGCAGAGAGAAGTCACCAGACTGAGCCGGGTCGGTGTACAGACCAAGATCATAGTCTTCCATGATGTCCTTCGTTACGCGATTTGAGTACGTAAAGGAGATGCTCTGGTCTTCTGTCAGTGAACGCTCGTAACCCAACATGAATTCGTCGGTATAAGGCGTCTTGGTTGTTGGTGCGAAGAAACCATCGGCACCCTTGGCACCGCCACGAACACGGTAGCTCAACCAACGATCACCGGCATAAATCTGCTCATCGAGAACAGAACCGGTCAACGTACCAGCGAACGCTGTCATGTCAGTACGAATCGGATCGTAGTAACGTCCGTAGAAACCCCAAACCTTGCTGGCTCCATCACCGTTGATGTCATATACAAGACTCAAACGTGGTGCAAATTCGTAATCAAACGTGAAGACCTTGCTGCCGTCTGTAGCAATGTGATCCCACTTCTCGGCACGCACGCCCGCATTGACGGTCCAGTGATCATCAATACTCCAGGTATCCTGAATAAACCAGGCATCACCTTCGGTCTTGAAATTTGTCGCGCCCTGCTCAGTCATTTCAATCTTGTACGCGTTAACCATACCGTTCGGGTTACCAGCGGTGCTGCTGAATACCATTGCACCCAGCTCGGCATCGGAGATGTCGCCGCTGGTGTCGGAATCAAGCAGACCCAGGTAATAAGCCGAATCGGTTGCCATCATCGCATCGCGGATACGATTGTAGTCATCACCGGAGATGTCTTTCTGACCCGTCCAGGTGCCGTTAATATAAGCATCCAGAGTGGTATCAACGCCGACGTCACCAATAGAGGTGTACTGCGCCATGTCGCCAGTGAAAACACGGTTACGATTACGTTCGTTGGTAATCTGCGAATAGCCGCCCTTAATTTCATGGGAACCATGATCGGTGTCCAGGAAATATTCCAGGGTCAGGTTAAACGCGTCCTTGTTACGGAACTGAATATCGTTAGAACCCGCACCACCTAACTGCATATCAACGTTAGTTACCGTCGTATTGTCCTGGAAAGCAACGTCGTTGAGTGAGTTTATTGAATCTGCGGACAGGGTACTGATTTCACCTTCATGGCTAACGTAGTTAGCCGTCAGGATCAAGTCGTCCCATGAGTGCGAATACTCGAACTTATAGTTGTCGCCACCCTGTTTACGGGTCGTATCGCGATTTGCCACAACCGTTGTGCTCGTCGAGCCATTACGATCGTACGGGTCATTAAAATACTCGGCGACTATCTTGTCGTTTTCAGTTGCCTGATAGGTCAACTTAATGAAGCCCAAATCCTGCTTTGTATCTACAGTTCTCAACGCACTGCCGGAAACCGGATCGATCACGTCTTCGCTGCGATCCTTTTTCTGAAATGAGGTGAAGAACCACAACTTGTCTTTAACAATTGGGCCACCCAGCGTAAACGCAGTGTCAAAATCAGAAAATGATGCGTTGTTGAGGTGCTTGTTATCGGCTACCAGAGAGTCGCTCTGTGTGTAGTAGTTAACCGAGCCGTGAAACTCGTTACTACCGGACTTGGAAATTACGCGAGAAATCAGGCCCTGACCACCTTCGTACTCTGCCGGTACGCCGCCAGTGATGATCTGCTGTTCCTGAATAATTTCAGAGTTGAAGTTCGCGCCGAAAGTACCGGTCGTGTTATCCGTGATGTTTACGCCATCAAGATAGTAAACGTTATCGGTAGAAGTACCGGCAGCGTTGCCCAGTGCATCGGGAACGTCTGAGTAGTTCACACCAGACTTGGATGATGGGTTACCGTTTTCGACTGGTGTCGGCTTGGTCGTAGGAGCCATCTGCAAGTAGGACTGGTACGAACGTCCGGTAGGCAGTGAGTCCATGATATCCAACGTCACGTCAGTTGCCTGCAGTGACGAGGTGGTATCAACCAATTGACCCATATCGTTACGACCGTAGGTAACAACTTCTTCCAGGACATCGCCAGCTTGCAGCGTGTAGGCCAGGTTAAAAGTTCTCTCGGTTACAACGAGTACGTTTTCGTTGCGTACTGGCTGGTAGCCATCAGCGGTGACAACGACTACATACTCGTTGGACGGATCAAGGCCAGACAAACGCACGGTGCCGTCGGCATCGGTCACGCCAGACTTCTGCGACAAACTCTCAGAAGTGCTGGCAGATACTGTAGCGCCTGCTACAGGATTTCCGGATTCGTTGGTAACTATAACTTTCAACGCACCGGTATCGGCGAACGCATTAGAACTGAGGCTCACACTAACGAGCAGTGCAGCGGCGAACAGTTTTAAACGTCCTAGTTGCTTAATTATTTTCACTTTCTAACCCCCATAAAGGAATTGGATTAATAAACGCATTAGCTGCAACGCATACAACCCCCATAATTGACAACTTCTTGTCAAACTCAGGATACGTTGTATTTTTGTCACAGAACGTGGCCGATTTATATCACATCAATCTCAAATATGTATAGATTATTATGTATTTTCGGTAAATATAATCATATTGTGGTGTTGTGAAAAACCAACAATCAACGGTGCTCAGCCGGCCCCGCTTTGCATTGACTCAATATGGGAATCAAGCCGCGGATATGATCCTGACACCAGCGAATAAGCAGGCTGGGACGGGGATTCTCACCACTCCACCGGATCCAGATGGCCTACACTCCGTCAGCGCTGCCTTGAGGATTTTTCGGGTTGGCCGCGCAAGATGCGAGTCCGGAAAGAGCGTCCCTTAAGTTTGCCGCTGCCGAGCTTATTTAAGGCAGCTTGAGCGACGTCGCGCTCGACCGCCACGTAAGCACGATTATCGAAGACGTCAATCTTGCCGACCTTGGCGCCCGGAATTCCATTTTCGCCGGTCAATGCACCCAGAATATCGCCCGGTCGTATCTTTTGTTTTTTGCCGGCATCAATCAGCAGCGTCTCCATCGCCGGCTTGTCCGGTGCTTGTTGTAAAACGCTCGCGGCCGGTAGTGGCTCACTATCAATAGAGTGCCCCAGGTAATCACGCAGCAAAGCGACCTTGTAACCTTCCTTGTCGCTGATAAATGAGTGCGCCGAACCGAAACTGCCCGCACGCCCCGTGCGACCAATGCGATGCACATGCATTTCGGCATCGCGCGCGATGTGAAAATTGATAACCGCATCCAGAGAATCAATATCGAGGCCGCGGGCAGCGACGTCAGTCGCGACCAGCACAGAAATACTTTTGTTTGCAAAGCGCAGCAGCGTCTGGTCCCTGTCCCGCTGATCCAGGTCGCCGTGGAGTGCCAGCGCACTAAAGCCATGATTACGTAATTCGGCGGCGATATCCTGCACCTGTTGCTTGGTGCTGCAAAACACAACTGTCGATTGCGGTCTGTACTGCATAAGCACCAAACGCACTCCGAGCAAGCGCTGCTCGTCACTCTCAACATCATAAAAATGCTGCTGAATCGTGCTGCTGTCATGACGAGACTCTACTTTGACCAGCAGTGGATCGATCATTACTCGCTCGGCAATGGATTGAATTTGACTCGGATAGGTCGCGCTGAATAACATCGTCTGTCGCGCTTTCGGCGTTTGCTCAATGATTGCATCAACAGATTCCTGGAAGCCCATTTCCAGCATGCGATCCGCCTCGTCCAAAACCAACGCGGTCAGGCCGCTTAAGTCCAGAGTGCGTTTACGCAGGTGGTCTTCGACGCGCCCTGGCGTGCCGACGAGAATATGAGCGCCATGCTGCAAAGAGTCCGCCTGCGTTCTCAATGGCGAGCCACCGGTTAGAGTCAGCACCTTAATGTTTTGCATGCCGCGTGCGAGGCGACGAACCTCCCTCGCGACCTGATCCGCCAGCTCACGGGTCGGGCACAACACTAATGACTGTGGTTTAAGAACTTCAATATCGAGGCGCGCCAGCAGGCCAAGACCAAACGCGGCAGTCTTACCGGAACCGGTTTTACCCTGCCCGATGACATCGCGACCAGCCAGTATGGTGGGCAAACTCTGCGCCTGAATAGGCGTCATTTCCGCATAACCGAGCGACGTCAGGTTGTCCAGCAATTCGCTGGATAGTTCAAGAATGGAAAAAGAAGATTCGTTCACGACATGCATCCTGTGTATGGCCACAGATTACAGGAGTTTTCCGCCCAGTTGGTTTAATTCAACGTTACCGACCCAGTACTGGTCGTACGGGATCACGACGATCTGCTAATTTAAAAAAACACTTGTCGCAGTGTGCTCGACGTCAAATACAAATACCACTGGCCTCAGCTGCGCGTCGGCAGAATATGGAATGCTGCTTGGGACGTACTATCCAGATGACACATTCCTAACATACACTGCGACAACACTTGGCAATGACCGGGCACAGACCCGGTAACCTGGGGTGGGTATGAGTGATAAATCAAGACACAGGAAAACTGGCGGCCGAGAAGCTCGACGGGTTTCCCGGCAGCGATCGCAAACCCAGGCAGCCGGTTTTATTGACCGCAAAATTCCGTACTACGAATTACTCGATGATGCAGCGCTCGAACGCATCGAAGAGCATGCGGACACCGTGCTTGAAGAAATCGGTATCGACTTCAAGGAATTCCCTGAAGCCCTCAAATTATTTGCTGGCGCTGGCGCCGACGTCAAAGGCGAACGCGTACATTTTCCACGCGGTATGTGCCGCTCCATCATCCAGGCAACCGCCCCTGCCGAATTCACGCAGTACGCACGAAATCCTGCCAACAATGTCATCATCGGCGGCAAGCGTACGGTCATGGCACCGGCATATGGTTCACCATTTGTACGCGACCTCGATAAAGGGCGGCGCTACGCGACGCTTGAGGATTTTCGCAATTTTGTAAAGCTGACTTATATGTCGCCGGGACTGCATCACTCCGGTGGCACCGTTTGCGAGCCGGTGGACATACCAGTAAACAAACGGCACTTCGATATGGTGTATAGCCACATCAAGTACAGCGACAAACCATTTATGGGTTCCGTGACGCACCCCGATCGAGCCCAGGCCACCGTAGACATGGCCAAGATCGTATTCGGCGACGAGTTTGTCGAAAACAACACCGTCATCACCAGCCTGATCAATGCCAACTCTCCCCTGACTTTCGATGCCACCATGCTAGGCGCCGCAACGGTTTATGCCCACCATAACCAGGCGACGGTCATCTCGCCTTTTATTCTCGCTGGTGCGATGTCGCCCGTAACCTTTGGCGGAACGATTACCCAGATTCTTGCAGAGGCCATGGCAGGTATGGCCTATGTGCAACTGGTGAAACCAGGTGCGCCGGTCGTTTTCGGGACCTTCGCCGCGGCCATATCCATGCAATCGGGCGCACCGACTTTTGGTACACCGGAACCCAGCCTCGTGATGTTTGCCGCCGCTGCTCTCGCACGAAGACTGGGCGTTCCTTTTCGCGGTGGCGGCGCGTTGTGCGCATCGAAGATTGCTGACGCCCAAGCCGCCTACGAGTCTGCCAACACGTTGCAAGCATCAGCAATGGCCGGTGTAAATTTTATGCTGCATACGGCTGGGTGGCTCGAGGGCGGTCTAGCCATGGGCTACGAAAAATTCGTGATGGACGTCGATCAGGCCAATATGGTGCAGGTACTGCTGGGCGGTGCCGATATTTCCGATAACGGGATGGCAATGGATGCCCTGCGCGAAGTGGGACCCGGCGCCCACTTTCTTGGCGCGACTCACACGCGGGCCAATTTTGAAAATGCATTCTATCGATCGACGTTGTCGGACAACAACAGTTTCGAACAATGGGAACAGGAAGGCTCACGAGACATGGCAACTCGCGCCAATGCCGTCTGGAAATCGATGCTCAAAAATTACCAACCGCCACCGTTGGACGAAGCAATCGATGAACGACTGCTGGATTACATCGCCCGCAGCAAAGCAGCATATGCTGACCGCAATTATTGAAGCGACAATTAGATGGGCATAGAGCGCACCACTATTTGATAAGCGATTACTGCCCGAGGGACGGTCTGGTTTAGACTGTTGTCATCCAGTCAAAATCACGTTGTGGCATTGAAAACTCAAACAAGAGGTGCGGTGATGAAGTCGGAGGCAAAAGTTGTTGTCATAGGCGGCGGTGTAGTTGGCGTAAGCGCTCTCTATCACCTGGCCAGGAAAGGCTGGGGTGACGATGTGGTACTGCTTGAGAAAGCGGAGCTGACCTCGGGATCCACCTGGCACGCTGCCGGCTTGTTGCCCCTGTTTAACATGAGCTACAGCGTTGGCCAGTTGCACCGTCACTCGGTCAATCTCTATCAAGAGCTCGAAGCAGAAACCGGACAAAATGTTGGCTTTCGCAAAGTCGGCAACCTGCGTATGGCCATGAATCAAGACCGCATGGACGAGTACTACCAGTATGCGGCCACCGCCAAGACCATAGGCGTCGACGTACGTTTTCTGAAACCATCAGAGATCAAGGATCTCTGGCCGATGTGCGTCACCGACGGCCTGGTCGGGGGCATCTTTCACCCTGACGATGGTTACATTCAACCCGCCGATCTGACCCAGGCACTAGCCAAGGGTGCACGTGCACGGGGCGCCACCATCTATCGAAAGACGCCAGTCTTGCACATTGAACAAACAACATCCGGCCGTTGGCGGGTTATCACACCCAACGGCGACATCCTGTGCGATCACGTTATTTCTGCCACCGGTAACTATGCTCGCAAAACAGGCGAAATGGTCGGGCTCGATATTCCCGTCATACCGGTTGAACATCAATTCATCGTCACAGAACCACATCCTGAATTACAGGCACGGCGGGCACGCGGCGAACCGGAAATGGGAGTTCTGCGTGAACCGGATGGTTCATGGTATCTGCGCGAAGAGGCCGGCGGCTTCATCCTGGGACCGTACGAACACGGCGCGCCCTGCTGTTATGTCGACGGACCGGCACCGGACGCGGAGTACGAGCTATTCCAGGAAGACATCGATCGTCTCGCGCCACATATAGTCGCTGCCATAGCACGCGTACCGGCGTTCGCAGAGGTGGGCATCAAGCAAGTTTACAACGGTGCGATTGCTTACACCCCTGACGGCAATCCCATCGTGGGTCCCGCGTGGGGACTCGATAACTTTTGGCTCAATGAAGGTCACAGCTTCGGCATAACGGCTGCGGGCGGCGCTGGCTGGCAATTAGCGGAATGGATCGTGGACGGCGAACCCACGGTCGATATGCTCGGGGTCGAACCGCGACGTTTCGGCGACTACGTCAACAAGGAATACCTCAAGGCAAAAAATGAAGAGGCTTATTCCCACGTATTCACTATTCATTATCCCGACGAGGAGCGTCCGGCCGGCAGACCATTGCGCACTCCGCCATGTTTTGAACGTCTCCAGGACATGGGAGCGGTTTTCGGTCAAAAGTCGGGCTGGGAACGCGCCAACTTTTTCGCGACCGATGGTATGCCACAGGAAGATGACTGGTCTTTCCGCCGCTCAAACTGGTTTGCCGCTGTGCGCCGCGAAGTGGAACACGTAAGCAATAACGTTGGCTTACTGGATATGACATCGTTCGCCAAATGTCGCATTGCGGGTCCAGGTGCAGAGGCATTCCTCGACTACTTCGTCGCCAACAAGCTACCTCAGTCAGTCGGCGGTATCGCGCTGTGTCATGCACTTAACAAAACCGGTGGCATACATTCAGAGTTTACGATTCGCCGCGAAACCAACGGTTCCTTCTACCTGGTTTCAGCCGGTGCATTGCAACGTCTCGATCATGACTATTTGCAAAAGCACATGCCGCGAGACGGGTCTGTGCACTTCACCCAACTTAGCGGAGCAGTCGGTGTCCTGGTAATTGCAGGTCCGCGCGCTCGAGATCTGATGGAACGCGTTTCGGAAGCTGATTTTTCCAACGAGGCTTTTGGCTGGTTGCAGGCTCGCGACATACTGGTCGGAATGACGCCGGTAAATGCCATGCGCGTCAATTACGTCGGCGAGCTCGGCTGGGAACTGCATCATCCGCTCGACTATCAAAATCAGTTATTCGATACCTTGTTTGCGGCCGGTGAAGATCTCGATCTGAAACCTTTTGGCATTCGCGCCATGGATTCCATGCGCTACGAAAAATCCTACCGCATGGTTGGCACCGAACTGTCCACAGAGTATTCAGCGTACGAGTCCGGTATGGGTCGGTTTGTGCAAGCGGACAAAGGAGACTTCCTCGGCAAAAAAGCATTGCTGGCGCGGCAGGCGGCGGGACTTGAATATCAGCTGGTCACACTGGAAGTTAACGACATTGATGAAGCAGACGCGCTTGGCAATAACGCGCTGACCAAAGACGGCAACGTCATCGGACGAGCAACGGGAGGCAACTTCGGGTTCCGGGTGCAAAAGTCGCTCGCCCTCGGAATGGTTCGACCGGAATTTGCAGCACCAGGCACTACACTGAAAATTGAAATCCTTGGCAAGACCTATCCGGCAGTTGTAATTCCGGATAGCCCGTTTGACCCGAGTAATGAAAGGCTTCGCAACATCAACGGCGCCAACGACTAACGCTATGAAGTATTCGGCGCTCAATCTGCTGCGCAATGGGCTGCGTCACAATCGTGACTGGCCTGAGGCCTGGCGTCATCCCGAACCCAAAAGTCACTACGATGTGATTATTGTCGGCGGCGGCGGTCATGGGCTGGCGACAGCGTATTACCTGGCCAAGGAACATGGCCTGCGCAACATTGCAGTCCTCGAGAAGAACTGGATTGGTGGCGGCAATACCGCGCGCAACACGACCATCGTCCGATCCAACTATCTCTGGACCGAAGCCGCACTACTTTACGAAAAATCGATGCAACTGTGGGAGGGTCTCAGTAACGATCTCAATTACAACGTCATGTTTAGCCAACGTGGTGTATACAACCTCGGCCACACGCTGCAAGACATGCGTGATATTGAGCGACGCGTGTCCGCCAATCGTTTGAACGGACTGGATGCGGAGATTGTTACCCCCGATCAATTGAAGCGGGCAATTCCAGCATTGAACACGTCGGCCTCTGCGCGCTATCCAATCCTTGGTGCTTCGCTACAACGCCGTGCAGGTGTCGCGCGCCATGATGCCGTTGCCTGGGGTTTCGCGCGCGCCGCTGATGCGCTCGGCGTCGATATCATCGAACAATGCGAAGTCACCGGAATTGAACGTCGCAACAACAAGGTCACCGGCGTGCAAACCTCACGCGGACATATCACAGCGGATAAAGTCGGCGTTGTTGTCGCCGGTCATGCGAGCGTACTGGCCAACATGGCCGGGCTGCGCCTTCCCATCCAAAGTCACCCATTACAGGCATTTGTTTCCGAGCCACTAAAACCCGTCCTGGATACCGTCGTCATGTCGAATGCAGTACACGGTTACGTCAGCCAATCTGACAAAGGCGAACTCGTCATCGGCGCGGGCATCGATGCCTACAACGGTTATGGCCAGCGCGGCAGCTTTGCGACCATCGAACACGCCCTGCAAGCCATCATCGAGTTGTTTCCCTCATTCAGTCGTCTGCGTCTTTTGCGCTTGTGGGGTGGCATCGTCGATGTCTGTCCCGATGCCTGCCCGATTATTAGCAAGACACCGGTTAATGGGCTTTATTTCAATTGCGGTTGGGGTACCGGCGGCTTCAAGGCAACGCCCGGGTCGGGCTGGGCCTTCGCTCATACCATCGCCCGGAACCGTCCACACGAATTAAACGCACCGTTTAGTCTTGATCGTTTTGCCACTGGCGCACTGGTCGATGAACATGGCGCGGCCGCAGTGGCACACTAGGGAGACATGTGCGAATGCTGTTAATCGAATGTCCCTGGTGCGGTCAACGTGCTGAAACCGAATTCAGTTACGGCGGCGAAGCGGGCATAACACGACCGATAGATCCATCTGCCCTGGATGATGCAGAGTGGGCCGACTATTTATATATGCGCAACAACCCCTGTGGGTCAATCAAGGAATTGTGGAATCACAGCCAGGGCTGCCGCCGCTGGTTCGGCGTCGAGCGCGATACCGTCAGTTATAAAATAGCCGGCAGTTTCAAACTGTATGCGGGCGAGGAGAAATAGCCCGGTGCAAAAAAACAGACTGCAATCGGGAGGCCGTATCGATCGCACGCAGGTGCTGAATTTTCGATTCAACGGGCGAGCTTACCAGGGATGTGCGGGCGACACATTGGCATCAGCCCTGCTGGCAAATGGCGTCTACTTGATCGGACGCAGTTTCAAATTACATCGTCCACGCGGCATCGTTGGTAGCGGTGCCGAGGAACCGAATGCGATCGTGCAGATTGGCAGCGGCGCTGCGACATTACCGAATCAATGTGCGACACAGGTCTTGCTGTATGAGGGGCTTGACGCCAACAGCCTGCGCGGCTGGCCAAGCGTACAGTTTGACGTGGGCAGCATTACGAACTGGTTCAGTCGCTTTCTCGCCGCCGGGTTTTACTACAAGACTTTCATGGCGCCGCGCAAGCTGTGGAGCTTCTACGAAAAATTGATTCGCGATTCCGCCGGTTGGGGGCATGCGCCAACCAAGGCCGATCCGGATTTCTATGAACACCGCAACGCTCATTGTGATGTTTTAATAGCCGGCGCCGGACCGGCAGGCCTAATGGCCGCACTCGCCGCGGCGAACTCCGGCGCTCGCGTCATCATCGCTGACGAGCAAAGTGAGTTTGGCGGGCGGCTGCTTTCACAAACTGATGAAATTGACAGCATGGCGGCCACGGACTGGGTCGCGCAAGCGATCAATACTCTTGCACAGCATGAAAACGTACGCATGCTGCCACGTAGTACCGTGTTCGGTTATTTCGACCACAACTTTGTCACAATTGCCGAGCATTGCACCGATCACCTGGGGGCGCACAAACACACAACAGTTCGTGAGCGTTTGTGGCGCGTACGAGCGCGCCAGGTCATCCTGGCGCAAGGCGCCTTTGAACGACCGCTCGTGTTTTGCAATAACGATCGGCCGGGTGTGATGCTGGCCTCTGCTGTCTCCACCTACGTTAATCGCTACGGTGTCTGCCCCGGACGCGAAGTCGTGGTCTTTGCAAACAACGACTCAGCGTATCGCTGTGCGCTCGATTTAGATGCAGCGGGCGCCAGCGTCAAAGCAGTGATCGACAGCCGGGCAACAGGCGCCGGCGATTTGCAGCAAGAGGTCGAAGCACTGGGAATAACCGTTATGACCGGCCACGTCGTAACGAATACGCTGGGCAGCCAACAGATACGCGCGGTGCAGATTGCCAAATTCTCAATCGAGGGCACGGTGCCGGCTACACTTCCCGCACAGGACCTGGTGACGATTCAATGCGACCTGCTGGCAATGTCCGGCGGCTGGAGCCCTGCCGTGCATCTACACTCACAGTCTGGCGGGCGAATTACCTGGAGCGAAGAACTGCACTGTTTTGTGCCCGATGGCACAACCCAAAACTGTGTCTCTGCCGGCGCTGGCAATGGTGCCTGGGAATTGCATGATTGTCTGCGCCAGGGACTGGAAGCCGGCAAGGCAGCCATTGAATACTGTGGCTTGGAAATCAGCGATCTCGCAGAACCGAAAACCGAGGGTATCGAAACAAACTCTCTGCAACCGCTGTGGCGTGTCCCCGCCGTGAAAGCGCCGGATCGCTGCCCGAAACAATTTCTCGATTTCCAGAACGACACATCGGTCGCCGATGTACGCCTCGCAGTGCGCGAGGGCTACCGCAACGTGGAACACGTCAAACGCTATACAGCTCTCGGTTTCGGCACTGACCAGGGGAAGCTCGGCAACATCAACGGCATGGCCGTGCTGGCCGAATACCTGGGCGAACCGATAGCGAACGTCGGCACCACCACATTTCGTCCAGCCTACACGCCGACATCATTCGGCACCTGTGCCGGCGAAACCGTTGGTCAGCTATTTGATCCAGTACGTAAAACAGCCATACACGAATGGCACGAAGCCGCCGGCGCGAAATTTGAAACCGTTGGCCAGTGGCTGCGACCCTGGTACTTCCCGGATGGTGACGAAGACCTGGATGCCGCGGTAAAACGAGAGTGTCTTGCAACAAGGCGTAGCGTTGGCATCATGGACGCGTCCACTCTTGGCAAAATTGATGTGCAAGGCCCGGATGCCGTCAAGTTCCTCGAGCGCATCTACACCCATGATGTCGGCAAAATGAAGGTTGGTCGCTGTGCCTACGGCATCATGCTCGGCGAAGATGGCATGCTCAAAGATGACGGTGTCATGGCACGCCTTGGTGAACAACACTTTTATCTCACGACCACCACCGGCGGTGCAGCGTCGGTCATGTCGTGGCTGGAGCTGTGGCTGCAAACAGAGTGGCCGGATCTTGACGTTTACCTGACATCAGTGACCGACCATTACTCGACCATTTCTGTCGCCGGTCCGACGAGTCGCCAGTTGCTGCAAGCTATCGACTGCGACACTTCACTGGACGCTGCGGATTTTCCGTTTATGTCGACCCAGACCGCGACGCTTTGTAACTTGCCAGTGCGCTTGTTCCGGGTCAGCTTTAGTGGCGAGCTGGCATTCGAAATCAATGTTGCCAGTGACCATGCGTTGACTCTTTGGTGCGCGCTCATGGATGCAGGCAAAAATTTCGATATCACTCCTTACGGCACAGAATCCATGCACGTGTTACGTGCGGAAAAAGGGTTCGTCATTGTCGGGCAGGATACGGATGGCTCGGTCACTCCGACCGATTTGCATATGAGTTGGATGCTGGCAAGCGACAAAGACTTCCTTGGCAAGCGATCGTTGCGGCGGCCCGACGCGCTGCGAGCCGATCGCAAGCAATGGGTGGGCCTGATTCCAGCCGATAAAACCACCGTCATTGCCGAAGGCACCCAGCTTATTGAAGACACTGCTGCGAGGGCACCGGTGCCGATGTGCGGCCACATCAGTTCGAGTTATGACAGCCCGACGCTCGGCCACCCCATTGCATTGGCGCTGCTGAAGGGTGGCCTTGAACGGGCAGGAGAAAAGGTTTATGCATCGCTCGCCAACGGCAAAGCAGTACCAATGACCGTGACGTCCCCCGTTTTTTATGACCCACAGGGAGAGCGGCAACGTGATTGATACGAAACTCAACCTGCCGCGACATGGATTGGAGTCACTGCTCAAGTCAGTGGGAAGTTCAGCCGATAATCCATCAGCACCTCCTGGCGCAAGTCTCGCTATTAGCCTCAATGCGCAAATCAATTTGCGGGGAAATTCCAGAAACAAAGGTTTCCTCAGCGCCGCCAGGAAAGCGCTGGGTCAGGATCTGCCGTTGACCGCCAACACGTTTCACCAGGGCGAGCCAGGTGTTTTCTGGCTCGGTCCCGATGAGTGGTTAATCAGCAGCAACGAGGAATCCAGTGCGGTACTTTTAGGCCGGCTTCGTGATCATTTACAGGATCATGCATTCGCGGCAACCGATGTCGGCGCGGGGCAGGTCTGTCTGTCCCTGACCGGCGCAAATGCCAGCGACATTCTCGCCAAGGGCTGTACACTGGATTTTCACCCCGACCACTTCCAGGTTGGAGACTGTGCGCAAAGCGGCCTCGGCAAAACCAGTGTGTTGATTGCATTGGTTAGCAATGCACCAGAATTTAGAATCATGGTTCGACGCAGCTATGCCGACTATCTCGTACGCTGGTTGCTGCATTCCGGTAAAGAGTTTGGCTTGCGTGCGGGAGCTGCGTCCTGAATACCACAATCGACTCTCAATACGATTACATCATCATCGGCGCCGGCTCTGCGGGCTGCGTACTCGCCAACCGATTGAGCGCGGATGACCGTCATAGTGTCTTGCTTATTGAGGCCGGCGGCAGCGATCACAGCATCTTTATCCAGATGCCTACCGCTCTTTCCTATCCAATGAACATGAAAAAATTCAACTGGTTCTTTGAATCAGGCGAAGAGCCCTATGCCAATAATCGACGCTTTCATTGTCCGCGCGGCAAAGTCATTGGTGGCTCCTCGTCAATCAATGGCATGGTGTACGTTCGCGGCCATGCCTGCGATTTCGATGAATGGGAGCGTCTCGGCGCATACGGTTGGGGGTATCACAATTGCCTGCCGTACTTCCAGCGTGCGGAAAGCTGGGTGGGCGGCGCTGATGAATACCACGGGGATGCAGGACCGATAAACGTTTGCGCCGGCAATGATATGAAATTGAACCCCTTGTACCAGGCATTCATTGATGCCGGGGTTGAGGCGGGTTACCCACACACCGCCGACTATAACGGTCAACAGCAGGAAGGCTTCGGCCAGATGCACATGTCAATCAGGAATGGCGTTCGCGAATCTTGCTCGTATGCGTATCTGCATCCCGTCAAGAAACGCAAGAACCTGACGATTGTAAAAAACGCATTCACGGAAAAAATACTGCTTGAGGACAAGACGGCGGTCGGGGTGCAGGTGCGCGTCGGCAAAAAGGAGTTGGTCATACGCTGTCGCAAGGAAATAATTTCCTGCGCCGGCAGTATCGGCTCGCCAACCTTGTTACAGCATTCGGGCATTGGCGCCACGGACGTTTTGCAAAAAGCGGGAGTCGACCTGCAACATGAACTACCCGGTGTTGGCGAAAATCTGCAGGATCATATCGAAGTCTATTTCCAGTACGCGTGCACGCAGCCCATCACCCTGAACAGTAAACTAGGTCTTATTGGCAAGGCATTGATTGGTGCACGCTGGCTAATGTTCAAAAGTGGTCTTGGCGCAACCAACCACTTCGAATCCTGCGGCTTCATCCGTTCGGAGCCGGGCCTGAAGTGGCCGGACATTCAATACCACTTCCTGCCGGCGGCCATGCGCTATGACGGTAATGCCGCCGTAAAGGGGCACGGCTACCAGGTGCATGTTGGCCCGAACAAGCCGAAAAGCAGAGGCTATGTCAGGATCGTCAGTGCTGATCCTCGCAGCAAGCCGGAAATCCTGTTCAATTATCTGAAAGACCCGGAAGACATCAAGGCCTGGCGTCGATGCATACGACTGACACGAGAAATTATGGCGCAGCCGGCATTCGCGCCTTATCGAGGGCCGGAAATCCAGCCCGGTGCAGACATCCAGACAGACGAGCAAATTGATGCATGGGTTCGCGGTCAGGTAGAGAGTGCCTACCACCCCGCCGGCAGCTGCAAAATGGGTGCGGCAGATGATCCGCTTGCGGTAGTCGATTCACAGTGCCGCGTCATCGGCGTTAACCAGCTGCGCGTCGTCGATTCATCCATCATGCCCACGCTCACCAACGGTAACCTGAATGCGCCGACGATCATGCTTGCCGAAAAAGCGGCTGACCTGATTCTTGGCAACATGCCCTTGCCTGCGGCACAGGTTACGCCGTGGATCGATGAGGGCTGGAAAACGCAGCAACGTCTGCGGCCAGTCACAGAGCCACAGGCCTGATACCCATGCAAAATATTTTATCGATTGCCATTGCCATAACCTTGATTAGCTCGCTGTTGCTGGTCCTGGTCTGGCGTAATACCCGAATATCCGGCGATCTTCCGTCGACCCTGTTTGCATTCATCGCCATTCTGTTCACGTCGGGCCTCGATGTGGGACTTATCATGTTTCCGCTGACGGAATTTCCTGTCTATGCAGCCGAACAGCCTTACCAGTTCGCAAGCCCGCTCGCGATCGAGTTCGGTTTCTGGGGCTTCCTGGTCTGGATGTTTTATTTTTTGACGACGTTTTATTTTTGCGTCATCGAACCACGGGTGCAGCTGTTTCAGGTACCTTTCGTTAAATTCCTGAATAACATCGTTATCATCGGAACCTGTGCATTCACTGGCTTTCTTTTTCTGAGCTACCTGCCCAACTATATCGAAGGCATCAGTGACCCACTGCGCTACAGTCTCGTCGGTGTTGTCGTTTTGTGCGCGGTATTTTCCAGCACGGACATCGGCTTTGTAAAAGTCCTCAGCATTGCGTCGACCTGGCTGTTCTTTCTTTTGATCCTGGTGATGTGGTTGAACTCCGGCATGACCCTGGGAGGTTTTGGCTCGGTCGTTTCCGAGATAGGCGGCTATTTCAAAAATATCAGACATTTCATTATGCCCCTCACCGACTACCACGCCTTCTATCTGTTCTGGTGGTTTTCCTGGAGCATCATGATTGGTCAGTTCGTTTCGCGCTTTGTGGGGGGATTAAAAACCTGGCAGCTGTTGCTTGCGCTGCTCATCATACCGTCCATTCCCATCGCCGTGTGGTTCTCTGTTTTGTATTACTACTTCGTTAACCAGCTGACTATTTCACCGCTGTATAACGCGGCGATGGTGATCGTTGGCATTATTTTTGTGATTAATTCGCTGGATTCGCTGACCAGACTTTACACTGATAACCTGAATTTGACGGTGGCACGCTTCGGCCGTCGAAACTACATCATCGGCAACTGGTTATTGATGTACGGACTGATATTGCTATACCAGTTTACGCCTCTGAAAATCGAATGGATCGGTCTGATCGTGATCGCAATTTACCTGCTGATCTACCTGTTGCTTATAAGGGCGCATCGACGCGGAACAATATTCAACTCGAACGACCCGATCTCGTAACGCGCAGCAGCTAATCCGTCAGTAAGGGCTTTCCAATTTTCCCATTTCCACGTACACCGACTTTATCTGTGAATAGTGTTCGATAGCGTGCTGTGAATTTTCCCGACCCATTCCCGAGTGCTTCATGCCGCCGAACGGCATTTCGACCGGCGTAATATTGTAGGTATTGATCCAGCAAGTTCCCGCCTTCAGCTTTGCGATGACGCCATGAGCCGTCGTCAGGTCGGAAGTAAAAACACCCGCAGCTAAACCGAACTCGGTGTTGTTGGCGCGCTCGATGACTTCCTCGACCGTATCGAAAGTTAAGACCGACATGACCGGTCCAAAAATTTCTTCTCGCGCAATGGTCATGTCATCCGTGACGTCAGCAAATACCGTCGGCTGGATGAAGTTGCCTTGCTCGCAGCCGGCAACCACGGCCCGATCGCCGCCGCATACCAGGCGTGCTCCTTCTTTTTTCCCTATCTCTATGTAAGCAAGCACCTTGTCCCGCTGCGGCGCCGACACCAACGGTCCCATTTGCGTCTTTTCATCCAGCGGATTACCCAGCAATATAGCCGCACAGCGTGGCTGCAACTTCTGCAAGAACTCCTCCAGAACGGCTCGTTGCACAAATACCCGCGTGCCGTTGCTACATACCTGACCACTCGAATAAAAGTTGCCCAGCATAGCGCCGGCAACAGCCTGATCCATATCGGCATCGGCGAATACAATCAATGGCGACTTGCCGCCCAGCTCGAGGGTAACTGGTTTCAATGTTTCGGCAGCTCCCGTCGCAACTTTCTTACCCGTAGCGACAGATCCGGTTATCGAAACTTTCGCAACCCCAGGATGCTTCACCAGAGTGGATCCGGTCGCGGCCGCTCCCTGCAATACATTGAATACTCCGTCGGGCAAACCCGCCTCCTTGAAAATTTCCGCAAGCTTCAGCGCGGACAAAGGCGTGACTTCCGAAGGCTTGAATATCATCGCATTGCCGCAAGCCAGTGCCGGTGCCGCTTTCCAGCATGCGATTTGAAAAGGGTAGTTCCAGGCACCGATACCAACGCACACACCCAACGGTTCGCGGCGCGTGTAAAAAAATGACTCGCCCTGCTGCACGGTCTCCCCGCCAACAGTGGCTGCGATACCACCGAAATATTCAAGGCAATCTGCTCCAGATAAAGCGTCTGCGCAGAGCGTCTCTTGCAACGGTTTGCCGGTATCGCGGGTCTCTAAAATCGAAAGTTCTCGATTGCGCTCTCGAATCAAATCCGCTGCCTTGCGTAAAATGCGGCCTCGCTCGGTACCGGTCAAAGCGGCCCAGGATTCCTGGGCTTGTCGAGCAGCAACGACGCACTCGTCTATCAAACTGGCAGATGCGGCGTTCAACTCAGCAATCACCATCCCCGTCACAGAACACAGGCTTTGCATGGGCGTTCCGTCAGGGTCATCCACGTACTTGCCGTTCACATAATGGCTGGCAGCAGGTTGTACTGAGGCGGCGGAAATTGTCACAAAAATACTCCTTTTAGGTTTACCGGCAGAGTTGCGTTTAACAGCCAGACCGGCCGCTTGATGTCCTCACACCTATATTCACACGGTGTAACGGCATACAACCATGTTCGCCGCCGCGCGCTGGATGCTAATGGCAATTTATTGGCTACAGAGATTATGGATGGCGGCATATCCCCAGCGCAACCGCCCGAACTTCCCGCAATTTAGGTTGATTGTCTGTGCGAATAGGGTAGGATACGCAGCCAATTTCTCAGCATAACCCCAAAAAAGAGGCAAAAATGCGTAATTTATTTGCAGCAATATTGCTGATCGCTTTACCGGCAGTGTCGAGCGCTCAAAGCTACTCCACCCGCTCAGATTCATGGGAATGGTCAATCTCCGCTGTGTTCCAGGACTCCAAGAACATCAGCAGTGAAAACGGCTCCTACCTTGACGTTAAGAGCGATACAGGATTTGGCCTTAATATGGCCTACAACCTCAGCGACAAGCTTTCTGTCGGCATGGACCTCGAGTTCATTTGGCCCAATTATGATGCCGTAATCGTAGATGACCTTGGAATCGACGGCGACGTATCCATCAGCCATGAGATGTCACAGGTAAACACTCGCTTCAAAGGAACCTACAACTTTTTCGAGGGTCCGTTTACACCGTTCGTGGAAGCCGGCCTTGGCTGGAGTTATTTTGATTCCAACGTTACTGATCAGCCGCCGGTGGTTGGTTGCTGGTGGCACCCGATATGGGGCTACATCTGTGACGGCTTTTACGACACATTTTCTGAAACAGAATTCAGCTATGGCGCAGGCGCCGGTATCCGCTATGACTTCACCGGCGGAACCTTTATTAAAGCCAGCTACAACGTTTGGGAATTGGATGGTCTGGGCAGTGCTCACGACTCTTCACTCGAAGCAGGTCGTATAGAGTTCGGCTGGAACTTCTAGTCAGTTCGTTTAAAACACGCCAACTGAAAGGGCTACGTCGCTTGCGGCGTAGCCCTTTTTTTATTATTTCGCCTTAACCCCAACAAAGCCACAACCTCTCTCTAACAATAAGTGTTGGCTTGTAAAACTAGTCGTGAGCGATCATCTTCTCAGTAAATAAGAAGTCCTTCAGTTCTTTATCGAACGTCTGATCGTTTCTGCGAATCCACTCCAGAACCATCGCCGCATGTTCTTTTTCTTCATCGCGGTTGTGCGCGAGTATTGCCTTGAGCGACTTGTCTTTGCACGCGTCCACTCTCTGGTTATACCAATCAACGGCCTCCAACTCCTCCATAAGCGAAGTTATCGCACGATGCATGTCCCGGGTTTTGTCCGAGAGCTCTTCTATTGGTTCGTGATAGCCTTCGTTTGCCATATGCCCTCTCTATCCAATTTAAAAATCAGTTCAAGCCGATTTTTGTTACGTTGCTTTAAGTAGCTTTTTTTTCGACAGCAAAAGCCCTGCGAACACTGAAATTGCGGCCATACTCCACACGATGATTGCGCCAGTGGGTAAATCAAGCACCGACGACAAGACTATGCCCGTAAAGTAGGACAGCGCGCCGATGGTATATCCTGCGAACAATCGCTTGGTGCCATGCAGGCCCCGTGTTGCCAGCGCCGGAATGATCAGGCTCGCGAATACAAGGTAGATACCAACGACCTGCACCGATGCGGTAACTACAATTGCAAAACTGAGGTAAAAGCCGATTGCGCCGAGCCGATTCCTGAAAGTAAACCAGACAGCCAGCACGATGGCATAAAGAATCGCTATCGGCACCAGCATTGGCCAGGTAGACCAAAGAATCTGACCGACGAGCAACTCTTTAAGATGCTCGCTACCGTGAGGATTGCCGGCAAGCAACAAAATGCCTCCCGTTGCAGCCAAGATAAACAGGATGCCGATAAGTGGTTCCTGAATTTGGGGCCAGCGTTTTTCTGTCCAGTTAAGCCCGAGCGCCGCAAGCAGTGCGGCGCAAACGGCGGCCAACTGAACTTCAAGACCATCAGGATCCCAATCCATCGCGTGAGCACCGATTACACCCAGACCGGCCACTTGGGCGATAGCAAGGTCGATGAAAATAATTCCCCGTTTCAGCACTTCCTGGCCCAGCGGGACATGGGTACTCAGGACTATCAGCCCCGCCACCAAAGCAGGGCCCACAATTGTCCAATCAAGATATTCAGTCATTGCGCCGCTGCTCCCAGCAATCGATTGATCGTGTCGTCAACCAATGAAAACAAATCGGTCGCTTCATCTGTGCCACCGACCGTCAGAGGTAACATGACCGCCCGGATTCCAGTGCGCTCAGCCAGCCACTCGGATGGCCTTGCATCCTGATACGGTGATCGAATAATAAAGTCCGCACCGCCATCCTTGAATTCAGAAACCAGTCGACTCAAATGATTAGCGGTCGGCGGCAGGCCTGGAATCGGCTCGAGGTTGGCCACTTCTTCTATGCCCAGCCATTTTTCCAGATACACCCAGGACTTGTGGTGGGTAATAGCGCGTTTGCCTCGCAACGGTTGCGCCTTTAGCTCCCATGCGGTCATTGCCACTTGCCAGCGGCTATCGAATTTCTGAAAATTCTCGGCATAGATTGCGGCATTCGCTGGGTCCAGTTTCGCCATGCGCTCAGCCAGGGCGGCAGCGATTATTGCCACGTTATGCGGGTTCGTATGCACGTGCGGGTTACCTTGGGGATGAATGTCCCCCTGGGCCCGATCAACGCCTGCCGTTGCATCCAGTCGTACGACAAAACTGCTGGCCTCAAAGTACCCGGTGGAGCCCGGGCCAACTTTCGGATTGTTTGCCTTCTGCAGGAGTACCGGCAACCAACCAATTTCAAGCTGCGCACCACTGCAAATTACAATGTCCGCCTGACGCACTTTCGCAATCAAACTGGGTTTCGCCTGAATGTAGTGCGGGTCCTGCAACGCAGTAGTCGCACTGTATGTTTTCACCAGTGAGCCACCAATTTCGTCTGCCAGTGATTGCCACTCAGGTTCACAGGCGAATACAGATAAGTTCGCGTGCGCCATTAGCGGCAAGGTTATCAAAGACAACACCAACAATATTTTTTTCATCGTAATTCTCTTTCTCTAGAAAGCATGCGCGCCATGCGCGCCGATGCTGTAGATGTATTGCAAACCCCACTGGTTATCCGTGCCTAAACCCGCCTGGTCGCGTGTGAACTGGAGTCGCAGGCGACTGAACTCGCTGTTTGACCAGTCGGCCATCAAGCTGTAACGGCGTGGATCACCGTCGCGCGGAGAGAGCCACGTGTTGTCAAAAGCCGCTCCAGGGTTGTCGCCGGATAGTCCATCGAGTCGACCTCCAAATCGCCAGCGAGGGAACGGTTGGTAGACCGCCTGAACGTACCAACCACGCTGATCAACGTTATAGGCGGCACCCGGATCATCCGGCAGAGTGTAAAAACCGTCCTCGTTACGCCATAAATACTCGCTTTGGATAACCAGGTTGCGCTGCTTCCAGTTGCCATTGGGGGTCCATTTCCACACAACATTCGCGACGACCAGCGAAGAGTCTCCGTTAAAGAGATAAGGATCGGCGCCTGACCCGGAAGCCCGATCTGCAGCGCTAACATCCAGCCAGGAAACACCCGCAAGCCAACTGCTGTCCGCGCCGACATCACCGCCGACGTTCACAAACAAACTGTGACTTCCAAAACCGGAATGCGTCGCGCCGGCCGCCGGATAACCGCCGCCTTGCAGGACTTCACCGCCGAGCTCCATATAGAAATCGGTCGGTGCGATCCAGCGCAGCTGCACGCCATCGTCGCCGTATTGATTCGCGAGAAATGCCTGGTACGGCAGTGGCTGATCGGCGAAGTCCCAACTGTGCGCATGCTTGCTGTTGAGGTAGCCGATACCCGAGTAAAAGCGACCAAATCGGGCCGCAAATCCGGCCGGTAGTGCTGTAGTCTCAAGCCATGCTTCTTCGACACCAATGGTTGCTTCGCCATTTTCGATGCTCACCGGCGTTGTCAGCCAGGCAGTGAACTTGTCATCAACATTGGCACTAAAGCTCAGCTCGGTCTCTCCGATGGCAAGGCCTCGGTCAAACGGACCCGCTTCGCCACCATACGGAAATCCAGCAACAGCGTAGTCGCTCGGATTCTTGTCGTAGTGCCAAGCCTGCCCTTGAAAAATGATTCCCATTGCGGGATTAAATGCAGAACGCGATGCGTTGGCAGCGCCCACAGGCGCTGCGGCCGCTTGACCCGCTGCATAGCTTGCCTGGCTGGCGTTTTGCTCAGCAACGGCTAGCCGCCGTTCGAGCTCAGTAATACGCGACTCGTAATCAGCACGCAGCTGTTCAATAGCGGTTCGCAAAGACTGAATTTCTGCATCGTCCGCAAACACGAGGCCCGCATGACACGCAAAGATAATTGCGAAAGTAATTTTTGCCAGGCGAATTGTCACAATCACGCCTCCCTGTCTGAATGAAGAACTATCGTCAGGCAACAATCGCCTGACGGGACTCACTTATTCAGTTTTAGCAGGGTGGGCCACGTTGTCGATACGGGATTGCCCGTGCTTCGGCGATAAGCTCACAGCTGTAACGGGAATCGAATTGAAATACGGTGGGCTCAATCGTGATGGTGAGTTCAGGTGGTAATGCATGCTCGGGATTGGCGTGCCCGGCGCAAACACTGCAATTCGTCGCATCCTGGGCCAGGTGCGTCGCTGCATGAGCACCAAAGACCGCCTGGCTAAAAATAATAACCAGCAGCAAAGCGAAATATTTGTTTCTACCAGGGACTTTCATCTGTCTTCGACAACCTGACCGCGCCTCATCGGGTGAACCTGCAGTTTGACCATGGAACAGCACTTTCGCAACTGCCATGCCGTTACAGAACCCGCGCTACCGGTCACTACCTATGTCTTTCATGCAGGTACACGCATAATATTCACTTGCGTCGAGAATTGAAGTCGGCGTAATGGCCGGACCTGGAACCACGAGGATTATGATTATGAATGCCGTAAGACTATTGCCCGTCATTTTGAGCCTTCTGGTTTTTGGGGCACACTTCTTACGCGATGGAAACACGGTCGTAACGGCGCTGTGCATCGCAATCATTATTTTGCTATTTCTACGTGAGCGCTGGGTACCCAGGGTCATTCAAGCAGTATTGCTGCTGGCGACGATCGAATGGCTGCATACCTTGTATGGTTTGATTGGGGAGCGAACGGTCAGTGGCCGTTCCTGGACCGTCGCTGCCATAATCCTCGGCTCGGTGGCTACAATTAGTGCCTTATCGGCCCTCGTTTTCAGAACTAAAGGACTCAAACGCTTCTATAAAGTAGATCCCAACCTGCTGGAAGATTAGGAAATTGCCCAGAAAGTCCTTTCATTTCAGTAAACCTCTGTTATAGTCCGCCCCGTTCTGGCGCACTTCGGTCTGTGCCATACGCTCCAAACCCCGCAATTCCGCGGTTCCCGGAGCCTTTCAAATTTTTCCAGCCTGGACCGAACCGCGCGCAGCCTTAGCTCCGCAATCGGGTCGGGCGACCTTGGAGTACTAAATCAATGTTATTCAATCAACTCGGCCTGTCGGCCGAATTGCTTCGTGCTGTCGAACAAAAGGGCTATAGCGAAGCTACCCCCGTTCAACAACAGGCGATCCCGCACATTCTAGACGGCCGGGATATCCTGGCAGGTGCCCAGACGGGCACCGGCAAGACAGCAGGTTTTACGCTGCCCATTCTGCAAAACCTGCAGAACTCTCACTCTGCCGAGGGTCGTAAAAAAATTCGCGTCCTTGTTCTTACCCCTACGCGTGAGCTGGCTGCACAAGTCAGTGAAAGCGTCTCTGACTATGGGCGCTATCTGCCGTTCAAATCGCTGCAGATTTTTGGCGGCGTCAGCATCAACCCACAAATTTCCAAATTGCGTCAGGGTGTCGACATTATTGTCGCAACGCCCGGCCGTCTGCTTGACCATGTGCAGCAGAGAACAATCGATTTGTCGTCAGTTGAAGTGCTAGTCCTTGACGAGGCTGATCGCATGCTCGACATGGGCTTCATTCGCGATATTCGCAAGATCCTGAAAGTGCTGCCGAAGCAAAGACAGAACCTTTTGTTCTCTGCGACGTTCTCGGATGAAATTCGCACCTTGGCAGCGGAATTCCTGCACTCACCGCAAGAGATCCAGGTTGCCGCTCGCAATTCAACAGCTGACCGTGTCACCCAAATTGTTCACCCCGTTGACAAGAAGCGTAAACGCGAACTTTTGTCACATCGTATTGGCGCGGAAAACTGGCAACAGGTGCTGGTCTTCACTCGCACCAAACACGGTGCCAATCGTCTTGCCGAACAATTAACGACAGATGGCATCAAGTCTGCCGCCATTCATGGCAACAAATCACAGACGGCTCGTACCCGCGCACTGGCCGATTTCAAAGCCGGTGCAGTACGGGTGCTGGTCGCAACCGATATCGCGGCACGCGGCCTTGACATTAATCGACTGCCACACGTCGTGAACTATGAGCTACCCAACGTAGCGGAAGACTACGTTCATCGTATCGGGCGCACGGCCCGTGCTGGTCAGGAAGGCCATGCGGTTTCTCTGGTTTGTGTTGATGAACTAAAGTTGCTGCACGACATTGAAAAGCTGTTGAAGTGTGAAATCACTAAAGAAATCCTGCCGGGTTACGAACCGGACAGGAGCATTAAGGCCGAGCCCATTCAAAACGGTCGCCAACAACGCCCATCCGGTCGACGTAACAGCGCTCCTCGTAAAAACACGCGAGGCGGCAATGGGCCAAAGGCGCACAGTGGCAAGCACGGTCGGCCTGCAAGTCGCAAACAACGAGCCGGATAAGTCGTAAGAGCATATTGGTTGCACTGCCGACAAGAAAGCAAACGAACTTGCAGGAATACTTTTGAATGAATAGAGAAACCGGTCGCGAATGCGACCGTTTTTTTTGCTCAGACAATCAGGTTTATTTGCATATCGCCGACAGCGGCTACAACTTCACTACCAGTATTCGAAAAATCGACATCTCGAGAAATTGTCTTGGGTACGCCACTTATTCCGCAGATTATTTGGACAGGGCCAAATTTCCGCAGCGTTCACGGAACCAGACTTGCCATGCTTTGCCGCATGCTGGTCGGCGTATGACTGTGTGTTATTTTTGGTGAAAATGGGTGCGGCGTTACTATAGGTAATTACCGAGGTGGTGCGCGTTCCTGTTCCATCGCAATCATATTCATTGATCTCATTAGCGCGTATGATCATAACCTATTAAAATCTAACTACATCAATAATCTAACGTCCGCAATTCCTACGTTAATTGCAGTAAATTGCAGGGCAATAGGCACTCGGGCTCCTCATGACGATAGACAATGGCGGCCAACTGCGAGGTTCATCATGGATTCCATCGGGCCGTGAGAGCCTGTTATTGATCTCGATTGCGATTGTTTACTTTGTAGCGGCGCGACTGAGCCTTCTCCTGGTTATTGAACCGCAGGGCATTGCCCCAATCTGGCCCCCATCCGGAATATTTTTGGCATCCATTCTCCTGGTGCCTCGCACACTGCGCGCCCGGTTGGTTATCACTCTTTTTTTGACAGACCTTGGCGCGGAGCTTCTTGCTGGCACGGAGTTTGAACTTAGTCTGATTTATGCGTTTGCACTGTCTGCCGATGCCGCCATCGGGTCTTGGTTGTTGTTTCGTTTTTTTGGCGACACGATTACCTTTACCAAAGCAGATGAGGTGCTTGGTTTTTTTCTACTGTCTGTTCTAATAAGCAACGTCACTATGTCATTTGTTGCAGCGATCGGGGCGATGTATTTCACAAGCGCCGGATTTTGGAGCTCCTGGAAATGGTGGATGATATCCGATGGCGTCGGCACTATTGTTATCGCGCCTCTACTCGTGAGCTGGATTCAGTGGTTCAAAACGGGACTTCAGGATTTAAACCCAAAACGGCTCACAGAAGCATTATTGCTTTCGGCTTTATTGATCGTCACATTATTCAGTATTTTTGTAAGCATTCCATCAACCAATAACTTTTCACCACTAGTTAGCTACTCCGCATTGCCTTTCCTTGTCTGGGCTGCACTGCGCTTTGAAGTGCGTGGTACAACTGCTGCCCTGTTTTTCATGGCTACATTCTGTGTCTATATTGTACTCGTTGGCCACGTCGATCCACTGACGATCTCTGGTGTCCACCTGGCACCAATCGAAGTAATTCAGCTTTATATCCTTGTAATGGCTTTCCCGTTACTTGTTTTAGCAGCAACAGTAAGTGAGCGAAAAAATACGTCTGCAACACTTGCGGCTGAGGGCGAATTTCTTGCGGCGCTCCTGGATAACATCAACGAAGCCATCGTGTCTTGTGATGTTAATGGCAACCTCATTCGGTTTAACAAGGCGGCACGGCAATTGCATGGACTGCCCGAAAAGCTGATGCCGTCTGAGCGTTGGGCGAATTACTATAGCCTCTTCAAAACCGATGGCAGCACAGTCTTGCGTCGAGAAGAGTTACCGTTACTGCAAGCGCTGGCCGGCGATCCAGTAAAAGATTTTAATGTGCTCGTTGCACCCAAAAATAAGCCGCACCGGTTTTTGGTCTGCAATGGCCAACCTCTGCGTGACTCGCAAGGCAATATTACTGGTGCCGTCGTTGCCATGCATGATGTTAGCGACCAGCGCCTGGCTACTTCCGCTTTGCGTAGCAGTGAGGCGATGCTGCTGTCAATTTTCAAGAATGTTCAAGATGTCATTTTTGTCATTGAAGTCGGGCCACTGGAAAGCTTCCGCTTCACGATGATGAACAATATTGGCCTGGCGGTGATGGGTATAACCGCTGAGGACCTGATCGGCAAAGACGTGAGGGAAATAATACCGGAACCTTCACTGTCCCTGGTTCTGGGAAAATACCGTGAAGCGATACGGACGACTAAAACCATTGAATGGCAAGAAACAACTAAATATCCCGATGGCGCGAAAACCGGAATCGTCAAGGTTAGCCCAGTCTTCAATGAAGATGGCATTTGCGTTCAACTCGTCGGCAGCGTATCCGACATCACGGCTGTCAAACTCGCCGAAGAGGCGGTTAGATCGAGCGAAGCCGGTCTCGCTGCGGCCCAGGCCACCGCCCACATGGGTAGCTGGGAATTCTATCCGAAAACGGGCAAAGCAGTCTGGTCTGCCGAAATGTATAAGATTTTTGACAGGGACCCCCTGTCGAAACCGCCCATACTCGCTGCCTTTCAAGAACTAATTCATCCCGAGGACAGGGAAGAAACAACGGTGGCGCTCGGGCGTTTGGGATCCACGAGTCCGTCCTACCAGGGAGAATTTCGCATACTTAGGAAAGACGGCTCTGTGGTCTGGATTGAAGCGCTTGCCACTTACAGCATTGAGAAAAAGGGCGAGAGTGACGAAACAGTAAAACTTTCAGGAACGGTTCAGGTTATAACCCGCCGCCGTCTTGCCGAAAACGCTTTGCGGCACTCTAAGGAATACGCCGAGAATCTGATTCAAACCGCCAATGTTATCTTCGTGGAGCTGGACGCGGATGGTTGTATCGTGCAGCTCAATAACACTGGCCAACACATTACCGGTTACAGTGCCAGCGAAATTATGGGCCACAACTGGTTCGACACCGTCGTGCCAAGGGAGCGCTTTCCGAAGACGTATGAAGCGTTCGAGCAAATTAAAAGAACAGGCGTCGTGCCAGACGTCTTTGAAAATCCTATCCTGACCAAGAATGGTGAGGAACGTTCGGTCCTCTGGAAAAGCAACACTATTGTAGAAAGCGGGACAGTAACCGGAACCATCTCGTTCGGTATTGATGTCACGTCAGCACAATTAACTGAAATCGCGCTGCAAGAATCTGAAGCGAACCTGAAGTTGACCTTGCAACTTTCGCGCATTGGCCTGTGGGACTGGAATCTGGAGAAAGACACGTGGCAGGCGACTCCAACTTATTTTGAGATGCTGGGCTACGACGCCACCGAAGAAGCGCAGAATCGCGAAGTATGGGGTGGCCGCACTCATCCCGATGATCGTGAATTTGTGATCAACAAAATGCTTGCTATTAGACATGGGGATGAAAAAGACTTTGATATTATATTTCGCTTTCGCCATGCCGATGGCAGCTATCGCTGGATAAATAGCATTGGCCACGGCACTGAATTCGACGAGCAGGGCAAAACGATCCGCATGCTCGGCGTGCAAATAGACGTGACCAAGCAGCGGGAGGCCGAGAAAAAACTGCAGCTGACCTTGGAGCTTGCGAAAATCGGCATGTGGGACTGGGAAGTAGCGACGATGAAGCGGTCGGCAACTCCCACGTATTTCACAATGCTTGGCTACAGCCCAACTGTTGAAAACGAACACGCGGAACCTTTTATGGAGCGCACCCATCCAGATGATCTGGAGGACGTCGTCAATGCGACTCAGGCTATTCAAAACGGACGGACAACAAGTGTTGATATCGTTTATCGATACCGCCATGCTGACGGATCTTACCGCTGGCTGAACAGCTTAGGATACGCGACGGAATTTGACGAATCCGGGAAAGCGACTCGAGTACTTGGACTGCGAATCGATGTCTCGAAGGAGCGGGAGGATAGCGCACGAATCGTTGAACTCAACGCCGTTTATCAAACATTGAATGAAACCGAAAAGGCCATTGTCAGGGCTCGGGACACTACTGATCTGTTTGACAAGATTTGCGACGTGTCCGTAAAGCATGGCGACTACGCCCTGGCTTGGGTTGCAGTACCGAACGGTGAGTGGTTCGATGTGGCGGCAGGCGCCGGGGCGGCCGCCAGCTACTTGTCCAAGCTGCGGGTTTCAACAAATGCCGCGCGGCGCGAAGGCCAGGGCCCGACCGGTCAGGCTTTCCGCACAGGAAATTCCGTTATTAACAATGACTTTCTACATAGCAAGAGCACGCAGTTTTGGCACAAAAAGGGCAGCCAATTTGCGTTTACGGCATCAGCCTCCTTTCCGTTGACGGTGCGCAAAGAAGTAATTAGCGTATTGAATATCTATTCCAGATCCGGGAGCTTTTCGTCGCAGACCGTTGATTTATTTCAAACCATGGCGCTGGATATCTCTTTCGCACTCGAGCACCTCCAACAGCAAGCCGAATTGAAACAGGCCATCGCTCAACTGGAACACGCAAAGTCAACGCTCGAATCACGAGTGCTGAAGAGAACGGCTGAGCTTGAGGAAGCCAAAGAGCGTGCAGAAGCATCTGACCGGGTCAAATCTTCATTTCTTGCCACGATGTCACATGAATTGCGCACCCCGCTAAACTCGATCATTGGATTTACCGGCACGATGCTTCAGGGACTCGCCGGAGCGACAAATGAAGAACAGACAAAGCAGTTAACTATTGTCAAAACAGCGGGTCAGCACTTGCTGGAATTAATTAGCGACGTACTCGACATTTCAAAGATCGAGGCTGGCGACATCTCAATTCGTTTTGAAGATGTCGATTTACCGCGCCTCTTTGCGCGTATAGAGAGCAAGTACGCAGCCGACGCTGCAAATCGCGGTTTGGATTTCTCGGTGACAATAGAGCCCGGGATCGACAAGATTGAGAGTAACGGGCGCAGGTTTGAACAGGTAGTCGACAACCTGATAACCAACGCATTGAAATTTACCGAACAAGGCGCGATAAAGGTTAGTTGTTTCGGCCAGGGCAATAATGTTCGCGTTGAGGTAAGTGACACAGGTGTAGGTATCTCTCCCGATGATTGCGAGCGCATTTTCGAGGAATTCGTGCAAATTGAAAACAGGACGTCGAAGCTAAATAAGGGAACGGGCTTGGGATTGGCTATTTGTAGACGCCTGGTGACGGCGCTCGGAGGCAATATTGGAGTCGAAAGTCGCCAGAACGAAGGCAGCACGTTTTATTTCACGATACCTGTTCGAAGGAGAGTGCATTGAGAATTCTGATCATCGAAGATAACGAGCAAAATCTCTATTTGGAACAAATTCTGTTAGAAGCGGCGGGACACACAATTGCGTGCTCGATCGATGGGGTTGAAGGAATTGAACTTGCAAAGCGCAACCAGTTCGATGTAATACTTGTCGACATTCAACTACCGCAGTTCGATGGATATGAAACAACCCGGCGTCTGCGCAAACTGAAAGCCCTAGACGAGGTACCAATAATCGCCGTTACCTCTTATGCGATGGCAGGAGATCACGACAAGGCGATGGCCAGCGGTTTTGATGGTTATATTGAAAAGCCTATAGACCCTGATACGTTTGCGAAAATTATTGAGCAAGTAGTTACGGAAAAAAGGAGATAGCGGTGGCTTACATTCTTGTTGCTGAAGACGATGAAGACTCGATGCTGCTGCTGTCACAGATATTAATAAGCCTCGGGCATCAGGTCAAAGCAGTACGGAACGGGGCGGAAGCGCTTGTCAGCATGAACGTTCGGCGGCCGGACATCATTTTTTCCGATATCCTCATGCCTGAAATGGACGGCTACGAGCTTTGCCGTGAAGTGCAGGCATCAGAGAGTCTCCGATCCATACCATTTGTATTTTACACCGCGACTTACGAAACCTCCGACGACGAAGCTCTCGCGCTTGACCTGGGTGGGGCCGAATTTATTCGTAAGGGTCGGGATGCCGCCAACTTGCTCGGCATCATTGACGAAACTGTGACGCGGATGCTTACGCATTGGAAGCCCCTGGCGGAAAAACCCAGGCACTCAACTGACAAACTGGCAATGCGTCATGAGCAAACTGTCAGTCGCAAACTGGCTAAGAAAAACGTCGAGCTCAAGATCGAGCGTAACGCCCATAAACGCAGCCTGGAATTGCTTGAGGCGGTCTTTGCTGCGACGAAAAGTGCAATGGTTGTCATTAGCGGCGACGGGAAAGTAGTGGTCTGGAATGACGCGGCAACCAACATTTTCGGCTATGAAAAACTTGAGGCCGTCGGTAAGAACGTCCACGATCTTGTCGCACCACCTTTCTATACGCAAAAAATCCAACGCGGCTTGCGTCAATTCGCTGCGAGCGGCGAAGGACCGATTCTTGGGCCAACCAATGAATTGATAGCGAGGCGCAAAGACGGCTCCGTTTTCCCTTCATCATTCGATGTTGGTAGCTTTAGTCACGATAATGAATGGTACGCAGTAGCGATGGTTCGCGACGTTAGTGAGCGTAAGAAGCTGTTAGCGCAGAAAGCGGAAGCTGAGGGGCGCGTAAAAACAGCGTTGATTAATACTCTTAAGTCTATTGCCCAGACTCTTGAGGATAGAGATGGTTTGTCATCCCGCCATCAAAGTCGGGTTGCCATCCTTTGCCTGGAAATAGCAAAAGCGATGGAGTTACCAGAGGAAATGGTTGATGGTATTCGCCTTGGTGCCGCAATCCACGATATTGGGACGCTGTTTGTACCATCGGATATTTTGAGCTATCCCGGGAAACTCGCCCCCGAAAAATTTGACGTTATCAAAGAACACCCCAGGATCGGTTTTGACTTGGTTAAGGATGCGCCCTTTCCCTGGCCAATTGCGGAAATGATTCTGCAGCATCACGAGAGACTTGACGGCAGTGGCTATCCAGACGGGCTTAAAGGGAACAACATTGTTCTTGAGGCGAGAATACTGGCTGTCGCGGATACTGTGGAAGCCATGTGCTCGGACCGCTGCTACCGGCCAGCTCCAGGCGTCGACGCGGCAATTAAATACATCACTAAATATAGTGGAATTAAATTTGATACGAATGTCGTCGATGCCTGCGCGCGAGTAATGAATGACAAGACTTTCGATTTTGACGCATCATATTAAGGTGATTTGACAGGGTGCTAACCATAGAGATTAGCCGATCTATCTAAAGAGTATTTTTGCACCAGCCCATGATTTCGTCGCCAGGCATCGGCTTTGCGTAATAATAACCTTGGACCAGGTCGCATCCCATCCTCTTCAAGGTCGCCAAAGTCTCGGCGTCCTCCACGCCCTCTGCGACGGTGCGCATTTTCAATTTGTGTGCCAACGCGATTGTCATCTCCACGATCGCGTACGATTCTTCGTTGTCAGCTAACTTGGAAATGAACGACCTGTCTATTTTAATTTCGGTGAATGGTACGCGATAGAGTTGCAGCATCGACGAGTGACCCGTACCAAAATCGTCAATTGATAGTTCCAAATGCTTCATGCGCAATCGAGTTAAGATGTCCAGGGATGTTGACAACTCGGTCATCAAAGTTTGCTCCGTAACCTCAAGCACAATGCATCCGTGGCCGAGTCCGCGTCTTTGAACCTCGGATTCCATGACGTCAGGCAAGGAAAGGTCAACTATTGAGGATGCCGACATGTTGATGCTGATCGTTAAATTGAGTCCTCCTTTCTTCCAGTGCTGGGCCCAATCCATACTTTGTTCCATAATATGCTGCGTCATTGCAGACATAAAATCGCCTTCTTCTGCCATCGGAATAATGACATTCGGATAGAACAACCCTAATTCCGGATGCTGCCAACGAACCAGAGCTTCGACACCAACAACCTTGTTCCTGCGGATATCGATCTGTGGCTGAAAGTAAGGGACGATATCGTTGCTGTCCAAGCCGCGCTGAAAATCCGCTAGAGTGGGCAGCACAACGTTCCTGGTTTTCATTGCGCTTTGAGCATCGATGCTTTGCATCGTTTCATAGAAAAGCTGTTGCAGCTTTACATGTCGGATGGGTTTTTGTAGTGCCCCGGATACTTGCAACCCGTGCGCACTTGCTATTTCGACCGCGGAGTTCAACAACCCCCTTTCGTTGGCTGTCATGATGACCACCTGTCCACGAAAGGCTTTGCCACCGAGAAATCGAAGTATCTCCACGCCGTCCATACCGGACATATTCATGTCCAGCACAATAGCTCCCCAGTCTTCGGAGTAGATATTAACCAACTGGGAAGCGTCATTTATCGCGACTGCATCAAACCCAACGTAGCCAGCGGCTACGCGCAGATAATCAGCTGACCCTTGGTCATCAATGATCAAAAGCTTGGGTTTCATCCGCTCCATTGACTACCTCGCCGACTGAAAGACCGTAATTCATTTTCGGGGTTGTGGAGCCCCCGCTACTTTCAAGCATACCCTGTGACTGGACGCGTATAATTCCGTCGAACTCCGTGTGTCCGCAAAATCCTTTTTGGAACAGGTGTTGACCGGACACTCAGGAGGCGGCTGGATCGAGTAATTTTGGCACGATTCTTCCTAATCCTGTTTCTTGGAAGTTATTTATCAACTATGACCCAACTGTAAAAATAATCAAGTAAGGAAAACTACCAGTAAACGTTGAGAAACAACGTATTACGACCTTCTGACAGGTGCGATGCCCTCTTCATAACGGTACGAACGGAGCGATGCGGCGGTTACTTAAACTTGTTACATCGCTTGTTGGTGCATACTATTCTGCCCCGATCATCTTATAGAGCCAATACTGTAGAACCAAGCCAACCATGGACGACGTTAAACAGAAACCATTTTTGAGGACCATTCGCAGCTTTGTGCGCCGCACGGGTCGCCTTACGCCCGGACAACAGAACGCATTTGAGCGTTTGTGGCCCAAATACGGTTTCGATTTTTCGAGCGAGGTAATTGACCCGACAGTCCTGCTTGGGCGTAGCGCCCCTCTGATTTTGGAAATTGGCTTCGGCAATGGTGAATCGCTGGTTGAATATGCCGGCAAGCACCGAGACGTCGACTTTATTGGTATTGAAGTTCACAGCCCGGGCGTTGGCCATTGTCTGTTGCAAGCCGAAAAGGAAAATATCAACAACCTGCGCCTTAGCTGTCACGATGCTATTGAAGTGTTGGAACAACAAATTCCTGACAGCGGCTTGCAACGACTGAATCTCTACTTCCCGGACCCCTGGCCCAAGGCGCGCCACCACAAGCGACGCATCGTACAGACCGAATTTCTCGATCTCGTCGCTCGGAAGCTGGCACCAGGAGGTACTCTGAATATTGCCACTGACTGGGAAAATTACGCCGAGCATATTGACCTCGTCATGGACGATCACGGTGCTTTCGGGTTAAGGGAGCGGCGAGAACATGGCGGCAAGCGGCCGCTCGACCGACCCGCAACAAAATTCGAGCGCCGCGGCCTTAAACTGGGTCACCGCATTTGGGACTGGGAATACGTTCGTCTTTAGGCGCAACCGCGTGCCACAGCCATTTCGGCCGATAGTTCTTGCTTAGCCCCTATTTTGACCTATAAATAAAGGTGTGGCGCCGGAAAAAACTTGTGCGCCGCATCGTAATAAATCAACAAACAGGACAATGAAATGGCAGTTCTATTTCCAACAATCGGGAGCTGGTACAGACGGACAAACGGGACTGTTTTCGAGGTTATCGCCGTGGACGAGGAAGATGGGACGATCGATATTCAGTATTTCGATGGCACCATCGATGAAATTGAGCTTGAGGCGTGGCCTGAGCTAATTCTGGAGGCAGCGGGCGCACCAGAAGACTGGTCTGGCGCTGTGGACATGGATCCCGAGGATTATACCGGGGATGAAGAAGGCGAGCTCCCGGCCGGCTGGAATGACCCGCTAGAGTTTCTTGACGTTGCAGAGTAACGAATGACTAGTCTGGCGCAGGCACCTGCACCATCACGACACCATCCCTGATCTCAAGCGGCAGCGCTCGCAGTTTTTTGCCCGGGCAAGGCCCACCTACGCACAATCCGTTGTCGATTTCATAGATCGCGCCATGCGCGGAACAAATAATGTGTTTGCCGTCGCCCGTCAGGAATCTGTCCGGCTTCCAGTTCAGCGCATGACCAACATGCATACAGTAATTCTGATAAGCAAATACCGCCTTGCCCTTGCGCACGATGAAGCCCCTGCCAATGCCGCCTTCATACTGAAATTCCCGACTACCGGGATCCTTGAGCTCATCAAATCGACACACCGCAACTTCGTTCTCGCTGTCAGCGTTCTCTGCGTTCATGGCACCTCCGTCTGTTGCCGAGCATGATAGCGCGCAACGATCACGGACAAAATAATCGCTGGTATGCCGAGAGCAGCGGCGTACAGGAAGAAGCCCAGCCAACCGATCGCTTCCTGCACATTGCCGGAGTAGCCAGCCGTGAACTTGCCGACCAGACTCATGAGCGAACTGAACAACGCATATTGCGTCGCGGTAAACGAAACGCTGGTGAGGCTGGATAAATAAGCGATGAAAATAGTCCCGGAAAAACCCATCGCAAAATTATCCGCGCTGATCGTAACGGTCAGCAATTTTATGTCTGGGCCTGTGACCGCAAGCGCCGCAAAAAACAGGTTGGTACTCGCAATCAGCACCGTGGCAATCACCAGGCAGCGATGCAGCCCGAATCGAATAATGGCCCAGCCGCCAGCGCCGGTACCCACCAGGGAAATCCAGAGGCCATAAATCTTGGCGACATTAGCGATATCTGTCTTACTGAAACCAATGGCCAGGTAAAACGGATTGGCGAGAATACCGAGAACCAGATCACTGATCCGAAACAGCGCTATAAACGCCAATAGAATGATCGCCCATCGACCGTAGCGCTTAAAAAAATCGGCAAACGGACCCGCAATTGCGCTGCCGAACCACTGGCCTGCTCTTTGCAACGGAGTACCAACGAATTTTTTTAACGCTCGACGGCTGGCCTCAGGCTCCTTACACAGCAGGGCGGTCACAATGCCAACCAGAGTGCAAGCGGCCATGGCCTTGTAACTGACATTCCAGGAACGATACTCGGCAAGATACAAAGCGCCGGCGCCACTAAAAATGAGGGCGACTCGATAACCGTACTGGTAGGCCGCCGCAAGAACTCCCTGCAACTCAGTGCCGGCAGATTCAATGCGGTAGGCGTCGATAACAATATCCTGAGTCGCGGAACAAAGAGCAACCGACAAAGCGATCGATGCGAAGACCGCGGTACTTATGGCCGGATCAAGGTTCGACATGAACAAGAGACTCACAGCGATACCGAGCTGCGACAGGAGCAACCAGGCCCGGCGTCTGCCAAATATCTTTGTCAGAAAGGGCAATGACAATGTGTCCACTAATGGGGACCATACAAATTTCAGGCTATAGGCGAAACCCAACCAGGCGAAGGTGCTAATTGTACTGCGCTGCAAGCCCGCTTCCTCCAGCCATGCTGTCAGCGTCGAATAAACGAGCGGAAAAGGTAGACCGGCTGAAAAGCCGAGAAAAAATATAATGAGAATTTTTTCCTGGAGGTAGAAACGCCAGCCCCGATTTACGCTGCTCGTCTGGTTATCGGTTACTGCTCCCATCAGGGTTGCCCTCGATTGTCAGGCTACAGATCGTAGTCAATTATCAGCGGCGCGTGATCAGAAAAGCGCTCATCTTTATAGATACTCGTGGCTTTGACCTTACCACCAAGCCCCTTGGAAACAACCTGGTAATCAATACGCCAACCAACGTTTTTATCCCACGCCCGACCACGATTCGACCACCAGGTGTACTGCTCTTCTTCCTGGTTCACGCGCCGAAACGCGTCGACCATTTTGATGGAGTCAAACACCTCATCAAGCCAGGCACGCTCCTCAGGCAGAAACCCTGAGTTTTTCTGGTTGCCGCGCCAATTCTTGATGTCGATATTTTTATGCGCGATATTCCAGTCACCGCAAACAATGACCTCGCTCCTCCGCCGGTGAAGTTTACCCAGATGCGTCTTGAAGGTTTCCAGGCAGCGATATTTCGCTTCTTGCCTGATATCACCGGATGACCCCGACGGCAAATAGACTGATGCCACACTAAGTTTGTCGAATTGCACCTCAATGTAGCGTCCCTCGTCATCAAACTCCTGGTGTCCGTAGCCACGAACGACCTTACGGGGCTTCTCGCGCGAGTAAATGGCGACGCCACTGTATCCTTTCTTTTGTGCATCCTCGTAATAACAGTGATAGCCCTCGGGCGAAAACATGGGATCCGTCAGCTGGTCAACCTGCGCCTTAGTCTCCTGTATACAAACAACATCGGGGTTTTGCCGTTGCATCCAGTCATAGAAGCCCTTGCGGGATGCAGATCGTATACCATTGGCGTTGAGGCTTATCACTCGAAACAACGTACTCTCCTGGTAGCTTAAAAAGCTTGGTTATCAATCAAATAATGAAAATCTTAGGCAGGACAAACAGATTTGTCCTATGTCATACTTCGCCGGCACTTAACTAAATCCCTTTCCCGTCATTGCCGCCACCGGCAATGATACAGAACATCGGTGAAGCTCCAACCTTATGCAAGTTTATAAAAAAGATTTTCTCGATCTGGCACTGGAACTCGGCGTACTCCGCTTCGGCGAATTCACACTCAAGTCGGGAAGAAACAGCCCTTATTTCTTCAATGCCGGACTGTTCAACACGGGTTATGCCGCGGCCAAGCTTGGGCGTTTTTATGCGGCGACCATTGCCAATGCGGGAATCGAGTTCGATATGCTGTTCGGACCAGCCTATAAAGGCATCCCCCTGGTTGCACTCGCCGCCGCCGCGCTGGCGGAGCATCACGACATTGACGTGCCATATGCGTTTAACCGCAAAGAAACCAAAGCACATGGGGAAGGCGGCAATATTATCGGCGCCCCGCTACAAGGTCGAGTGCTGGTTATTGATGATGTCATCACCGCAGGAACCGCTATTCGCGAGGCTCATCAGATAATTGCATCGGCAGGTGCCAACCTAGCAGGAATCGTGATATCACTAGATCGTCAGGAAATTGGTAGAGATTCGCGATCAGCAGTTCAGGAAGTGGAACAAACACTGCGCGTGCCGGTTGCAAGTATAGTAAAACTTGAAGATTTAGTTGATATGCTTGAGGAAACGGACGAATACGGCGAATTCCTGGCACCAGTCCTTGAGTACCGCAAGAAGTTCGGTGTGAACAATTAGTTTTCTGTATTTGCCATTTTTAATATGGTGCAGATATTTATGCGCCGAAAATTGGTGAAAAATGAGAACTGGATACTATTTACCCATTTTGTTTATGTAATATTGCCTAGATGAGAGCACTGCTAACATTAAGTCTTGCTGTTTTCCTGATCAGCCCTGCATTGGCAGGAGCCCAGGAGCACAAGCTTTACAAGTGGGTGGACAGCGATGGCGTTGTTCATTACGGCGACACAGTGCCTCCGGAATATGCCGAAAACGAAAAGGAAGTTTTGAACTCCGAAGGCGTAACGGTCGATCGGCTGCGCGGGAAATTGACGGAGGCTGAAATTCAGGAACAAAAGCGCCAGGAGCAACTTCGTGAACAGCGTGAACTGCAGAGACGCTCAGACATGGCACTGCTCGCTACCTACCTGACCGTTGATGAAATCATCATGCACAGGGATCGCCGCATTGAATTATTCCAGGCACAGGCGAGAGTTACCGAGCTCTATTTGCGCAACCTGCATCGGCGCCTCGTTTCTTTGCAGGTCGAAGCAACCAATTATCGACCCTACAATGATGATGCTAATGCACCACTGATAGACCCGGGCCTCATGGACGAAATCAATGAGACCAAGGAAACAATTACTCGCCATGAAGGCAATTTGCTTCGCTTCGAGGCTGACGAGAAAAAAATTGGCGAGCGGTTTGCAGAAGACATCGTCCGCTTCAAGAGGCTGAACGGTATAAGCGACTAGGTTGTACCCGTATGACCGAAACCGCCTTCGCCGCGGTCACTGTCCCCGAACTCCTTAACAATATCGAACCGAACCTGCTCTACGGGAACGAATACCATTTGCGCAATGCGTTCGCCCGGCTGAATTTCATATGCTTTACCACCGCGGTTCCAGCAGGAGATGAAAACTTGCCCCTGGTAATCGGAGTCAATCAAACCGGTAAGATTCCCCAGTACGAGGCCATGTTTGTGCCCCAACCCTGAACGCGGCAGCAAAACCGCTGCGAGTTGCGGGTCGTTTATGTGAATAGCCAACCCGGTCGGTACGAGATGGGTTTCGCCGGGTGCCACTGTCAATGGATCGTCAATACAAGCACGCATATCCAGGCCTGCCGAACCAGTCGTCGTATATTCCGGCAGGGGAATCGACTTGCCTACGCGTGCGTCCAGAATCTTTAATTCGATTGCTTTCAATGGGGCTTCCTTTCTATTTCGACTTAATGATTGGCAGTTCTGTTGCCGTGTTGGACCCAAAGCTGGCCGCATAGCGTTCTGCGATTAAGGCAACCAGCAGGTGCGCCAACTCAGTCTTGTCGGTCAACGGAAAAGAACGCTCACCGGTGCGCCAGAAAACGTCTACCTGATTACCGTCCTGATCAAATCCCCGACCATCGCTCACGTCGTTGGCGATGATCATGTCCAGTTTTTTTGCCTCAAGTTTGCTCATAGCGTGTTCGCGCAGATGATCCGTTTCGGCGGCAAAACCAACGGTAAAGGGTCCGCCCTTCAGCCTGGCAACCGAGGCCAGTGTATCCGGTGCCTTAATCAGCCTGACCTGAATTTCAGCGCTGTTTTTTTTGATCTTGCCGGGGCTGACCTGCGCGGCCCGATAATCTGCCACCGCGGCGGCTCCTATGAAAATATCAGCCGTGCCCGCGTGCTCGTGCACCGCAGCAAACATTTGTTCGGCCGATTCAATATCTACACGCTGCACACCTGCCGGCGTCGCTTGCTGCACTGGCCCGCTCACCAAAATGACTCTAGCACCGGCTGCGGCGGCCGCCGCAGCTAGCGCAAAGCCCATCTTGCCGGAACTGCGATTACTGATGTAGCGAACCGGATCCAGTGCTTCACGCGTCGGTCCCGCCGTGATAACGACGGTCTTGTTGGCCAAAACAGTACTTTTGAGAACGGGCGCTGATGACGATTTCTCGCCCGCGAAAACAGCGGCGGCAATCGCCTCCGGCTGCAACATTCGGCCTTCACCCACCTCACCACAAGCCTGCTCGCCACTATCGGGTCCAAGCAACCTGACACCGCGCTTTGTCAACAACTCGCAATTGGCTTGCACGGCAGGATGTGCCCACATGATTCGGTTCATCGCAGGCGCCAGAACAACCGGTGCCTCAGTTGCCAGACACAGCGTGCTCAGTAAATCTGGCGCACCACCGACTGCCAGGGTCGAGATCAATTCGGCGGTGGCCGGCGCAATCAAAACCAGGTCTGCCCAGCGCGCCAGCTCGATGTGGCCCATTGCCGCTTCGGCCTGCTCGTCCCACAAGCTGCTACGCACAGGACGACCGGATACCGCCTGCAGCGAAGTCGCCGTCACGAAGTGGCTAGCACCTGCGGTCATGACGACCTGCACTTCGGCGCCCCTCTCGCGCAGTCTGCGCACAAGATCCGGGCCTTTGTAGGCCGCAATCCCGCCACTGATTCCGAGGATTATTTTCTGGGTCATGATGTCGCCTGTCGTTCGCGAGGTGGCCGCCAGCTTAGCCGCCAGATTGCCCTATTTCCAGCCAATTCGACCAACCGCGGGAAAACATCGTGCAACGCCTGATTTTGGCATTTGCTGGTTTGGGTGATAACGGGCCAAGCTGGTACCGCAAGCCCATTACGGACACTCGCTCTATGAAGAAAGGATCCAATGACAGCCCGAACCCGGCAGAACTGCTCGCCACGGTATTACCTGGCCGCTCGGAATCAGGGCTGGAGCTCGCTCGCCGTCTCTTGACTCGTTTCGGCGGCTTGCGGCAGCTATTACACACAGATATACGCCTGGTCGGAAACGAGCCAGGAGTGGGCGCGGCCACCCTGGCTACGTTGCGGGCCCTGCCTGCGCTTTCGCGGCGCTACTTCGAAGAAACCCTGCCCACTGGGCAAGCCATCCGCAGCCCAGCCGATACCGAGCAGTTTTTGCTCGCGCGACTGCGTGACCTGCCACACGAGCTCTTTTGCTGCCTGTATCTCGACAATCGGCACAGGGTGCTCAAATTCGATGAGTTATTCCGCGGGACCATAGACGGCACCAGCGTCTACCCTCGCGAAGTGGTCAAGCAAGCGCTCGGCATTAACGCCGCCGCGGTCATTTTGGCGCATAACCACCCCTCCGGCGTGGCCGAGCCCAGCCAGGCGGATGAGCGCATTACCCGACGCCTGAAGGCGGCGCTGGAACTGGTGGATATTCGGCTTCTGGACCACCTGGTGGTTGGTGACGGCGTGATAACATCGCTCGCCAATCGCGGTATGGTCTAGCCCGACTATGAAGTCGGCTTGATTAGCGCTGCCAAGGCTGGTATAAAGTCCCGCTACTTGCCCGCCAGCTGCGGGCAGTTTTGTCTAAAATCAGAGTCTTAATCGTCATGTCCAGAATTTGCCAGGTAACAGGGAAGCGCCCGCAGAGCGGCAACAATGTTTCCCATGCACACAACAAAACACGTCGTCGCTTTTTGCCGAACTTGCACAGCAAGCGTTTCTGGCTCGAAGCTGAGAAGCGTTACATCAAATTACGCGTGTCCCATAAGGGTCTTCGCATTATCGACAAGCTCGGCATCGAGAAGGTTCTTGAGAAGCTCCGTGCACAGGGCGAGCGCGTTTAAGCGCTTTGCAGAGGATTAACTAATGCGCGATAAAATCAAACTCGTATCCAGCGCCGGAACTGGTCACTTTTACACGACGACCAAAAACAAGCGCCTCCACCCTGAAAAAGTGGAAACGAAAAAGTATGACCCGACGATTCGTAAACACGTCCTGTATAAGGAAGCCAAGATCAAGTGATCTGAGGCCTCGTCCAATATTGAAAAAGACCCACCTTTTAGGTGGGTTTTTTTTACTGCAGAGAAACCGGTGCCCTCGTTAAAGACGGGTTTTTACCTTGTAAAACCCAATGCCTGCGCTCAAACGGCCACACTCGAAATATTTTCTCGCACGAGCTACCGGTATACAGTGGCAGGTATTATCTTCCTAAGCCTACAAACGCCAGATGCCTGAACTACCAGAAGTCGAAACCAGCCGCCGCGGCATTGCTCCCTACGTCATCGACAAAAAGGTCGTGGCCGTAACAGTGCGGCAGCGGCAATTGCGCTGGCCCATTCCGACCACGATCAAACGCAATCTGCCAGGCATGACCATCGATGGCCTGGCGCGGCGCGCCAAGTACCTCTTATTCAGAACAAGCAGGGGCACGATGATGTTGCACCTTGGCATGTCAGGCAGCTTGCGCATCCTTGCTGCCGGAACACCCGCCGGCAAGCACGATCATGTCGATATCGAATTCGATAGCGGCAAAATGCTGCGCTTCAACGATCCACGCCGATTTGGTTCATTGTTATGGACAACTGATGTCGATCATCACCGACTGCTTGCCACGCTTGGGCCCGAGCCGCTGAACGATGAATTTGATGGTGATTACCTGTGGCAACGCGCACGCGGCCGCAAAGTATCTATCAAGCAATTCATAATGAACGCAAATATTGTTGTCGGCGTCGGAAACATATACGCCAGCGAAGCGCTTTTTCGTGCGGGAATTAGTCCGAAAATTTCGGCTCAGCGGGTTTCGAAGCGGCGCATGCAAGTGATGGCCGCTGTAATCAAGGAAGTCCTTGCGGAGGCGATTGAAGCGGGAGGCACGACGCTAAAGGATTTTTTAAACAGTGATGGCGAACCTGGGTATTTCAAACAGGACCTGCGAGTCTACGGCCGCGAGCACGCGGCTTGCTTTGACTGCGGTGAGCCTATAACACGCTGTGTCCAAGGACAACGCGCGACCTATTATTGCAAGCACTGCCAGAAATAGTTATTTGCTCCGCCGTGCGACCAACGCATCCTTGACCAGGGGAGAAACAAACTCAGACACGTCTCCACCCAGCATACAAATCTCGCGCACCATGCTGGATGAGATAAATGTATATTTTTCTGTTGGTGTCAGGAAAGCCGTTTCAACTTCATCGGTGAGATGACGATTCATGGTTGCCAATTGAAATTCGTATTCAAAATCAGATATAGCGCGCAAACCGCGAACGATGACCTGTAGATTATTTTGTACCGCAAATTCGATCGTCAGTCCCGCATAGCCGACAACCTCCACATTATCGACGCCTTTGAGGACGGCTTTCGCAAGCGCCACTCGCTCATCAACGGAAAACATCGGTGCCTTGCCCGGATTATCAGCAATGGCAACAACCACCCGATCAAAAATCCGTGACGCGCGGCGCACCAGGTCTTCATGACCAAGAGTCATTGGATCAAACGTACCTGGGTACATGGCAGCTACGGTCATGCTTGCGCTCCTTCCGGGTTACTTGTAGTTCGGGGTATTGAGACCAGGGAATACCGTACCATGCCGGCAGTCTTCTCACGTAGCAACTCCCACCCGACTGGTAACACCGGCGGCGCTTGGGCTTTGTCCTGCTCAAGATACACCAGCGCCCCCGGAGCAAGATGCGCTACCAGTAATTCACATACCTCGGTCAAACGGGCATCCGCAAATGGCGGATCAAGAAAGACCACATTATATGGCGCTTGTGTCGCGGTATTCAGGAAACGAATCGCATCACCAACATGAATTACGGAGTCATCAGCGCGCAACATGTATTCGGCTTGCCTCAATGCAGCCACCGCGACCGGCGCTTGCTCCACAAACACGACCTCGCTGGCTCCTCGTGAAAGCGCTTCAAAACCCAGCGCCCCGGTTCCCGCATAGAGATCCAGACAGCGTGCGCCCTCGATCGTCGGCGCCAGCCAATTAAATAACGTCTCGCGTATACGTTCAGAAGTCGGGCGTAGTCCAGGCGCATCGGCAATCGGTAAAAAGCGACCGCCCCACTTTCCCGCTACAATACGCAATCGTCCAGATTGCGGCGAGTCGGCTTTGCCGGCTTTTTTACTTTTTTTGGTCATGATGTTGCGCGCCTTTCCTGACCTGCAGCTGCATCCTAGTTTACGATAATGGCAACCAACACAGAATAGATGGCTATGTTCAAAAAGAAAAAAAACCCGCAGGAAGACCAAAGCTCACGTGACGGCTTTATCAAGCGCTTACGCAGCCGACTGAATCGCGGTGATTCGTGGCTCACATACGACCTGACCAAACTCGCTCCTGGCGGCAAGATAGATGAAGATGTGCTGGAACAGCTTGAAACGCAGCTGGTTAGCGCTGACATTGGTGTTGATACGACTGAACGCATCATTAACGGCTTGCAGCGGCGCCTGGATCGCAAAGAGCTTAAAGACATTGAGGCGCTCGGCGCCAGTTTGCGCGGCGCGCTGCTCGATATTCTGAAACCGGTAGAACAGCCACTCGAAATTCCTGACGCGCCGCGTCCCTATGTGATTTTGATGGTGGGCATTAACGGTGCCGGCAAGACGACAACTATAGGCAAATTAGCGCGCCGCTTTCTGGATGACGGCTTGACCGTAATGCTGGCGGCAGGAGACACGTTTCGCGCGGCAGCCGTTGAACAACTGCAGGTTTGGGGAGAACGCAACAATGTTCCAGTCATCGCCCAGAAATCTGGCGCGGACCCCGCGGCTGTCATCTTCGATGCCTGTGAGGCGGCGCGTGCGCGCGGTATCGATGTGTTGCTCGCGGATACGGCGGGGCGCCTACAAACACAACAAGGGTTGATGGACGAGCTGGCTAAAATCAAACGCGTCATTGGCAAGCTGGATCCTGGTGCACCGCACGAAATCATGCTCGTGCTCGACGCAAGTCTTGGTCAAAATGCACTGGTACAGGCTGAGAAATTTCATGCCTCACTGGGAATTACCGGCATCACGATCACGAAGCTGGACGGCACCGCCAAGGGCGGCATCCTGTTATCAATAGCCGATCGGCTAAAAGTTCCGGTAAGATTCATTGGCGTCGGTGAAGCTGCAGAAGACATGCAGCCGTTCAACGCCGAAGAATACGTTGCAGCGCTACTTGCTGGACGTCAGGATAACTAGGGACATTAATGACGTGATCCTTTTCAAGGATGTAACCAAACGATTTCCCGGCGGCTATGAAGCGATACGCGGCCTCGACATGTCTGTGGACAAGGGGGAGATGGTTTTCGTGACCGGCCATTCTGGTGCCGGCAAAAGCACCTTGTTGAGGTTGATCGCCTGCATTGAGCGACCAACCTCCGGACAAGTCATCATTAATGGCCAGAATACCAGTCGCGTAGGTCGCAGCCGGATTCCGGCCTATCGCCGCCAAATCGGTATGGTATTCCAGGATCACAAACTCCTGTACGACCGCCCCGTCTTTGACAACGTGGCACTGCCCCTGATCATTGCCGGTTTTGGCCACCGGGAAGCCGGCCGAAGAGTACGCGCAGCGCTCGATCAGGTTGGGCTACTGAAAAAAGAAAAACAGCGACCGGAAACCTTATCAACCGGTGAGCAACAACGGGTCGGCATTGCGCGCGCAATAGTCAGTCGACCACGACTGCTAATCGCCGACGAACCTACGGGAAATCTTGATCCTGACTTGTCATTTGAAGTAATGCGAATATTCCGCCGCTTTAATGAAGTCGGTGTCACGGTGCTTATTGCCAGTCACGACCTTTCCCTGATTGATCGCCTCGGCTGCCGCCAGATCCCACTGGAAAACGGCCGGCTGCAAGTTCCGAAAGAAGATACGGCTGTCGATGACTATATCGCTGATGCAGACACCATATCAGGGCCTGAAAAATGGCTGTAACCCGCAACGCAGAAGCCACCAAAGCGGCCAAGAAAACGGGGCCAGTCACCGCCTGGTTGACGCGCCACGCGAGCACCGCAGTCGGGTCACTCGGGCGACTTGTACGACAGCCCGCCGCCAGCCTTATGACGATTCTCGTCATCGCCATTACACTGGCGCTGCCGGCCTCCCTGCACCTCGTTATCAAGAATGCAGAAGTTATCAGCGGCGGCTGGGAAGGTGCCCTCGACTTCTCTCTCTACCTGAAACCAGGCACGAGCCTGAAGCAGGCTCAGGCTCTGGCCAACATCATTGGCAAGCGCGCCGACATTGAGTCGGTACGATTAATTACCGCAGACGACGCACTGCGAGAGTTTAAAGCCGCATCCGGTTTTGGTGACGCGCTTGATCACCTCACCAGCAATCCGTTGCCGCACACCTTGTTGGTCCGACCATCGAGCAGAAGTACGGACGGATCGATAAGCCTGTTACGCGAAGAGCTAGGCAATTTGCCTGAAACGGATGTGGTGCAAATAGATACGGAATGGGTGCAGCGATTCCATGCCATTCTCGATATTTTGCAGCGTGCCGGAGTTATGGCCGCCGCGTTATTGGGCATCGCCGTCATTGTCATTATCGGCAATACTATCCGTCTTGATATTCAAAACCGCCGTGAAGAAATTGAGGTCACCAAGTTAATTGGCGCCAGCAATGCATTTATTCGGCGACCGTTTTTATATTCAGGGCTGTGGTACGGATTGGGTGGCGGCCTGCTCGCGCTGGCGTTGGTCAGTTATGGACTCAGCGCCCTGGAAGTCCCGGTAGGCAGATTGGCTGGCCTCTACGGCAACAGCTACCAACTCATCTCCCTGAGCCTCAAAGAAAGCGCCTCGATTCCCGCCATAGGCATGTTCCTCGGTCTCGCTGGCTCATGGACCGCTGCGACCCGCCATATGCGGCGCATTGAGCCCCGCTAGGAGCCTCGCGAGCACTGGCGCAGCGCAACAAATCAGGTCTCAGAAACCCCTTTGAACCGCTCCCAAATCAGGAGGCAATATTTTAACTCATTGTTCTTGTTGACCTTTTATTCGGTGTTGGTGATTGAACTCAGCCCTCCATTAGCACTCTAATATCCAGAGTGCTAAAATCCATCGCCCATTGGGAGGATTAACAATCAATGACAACCGCTGTTGCTAAAGTGAACCATGATTTGATACTGGCCGGACCGGTAGGAAGTCTCGACGCCTACATTCAGGCTGTCGGCGCCGTTCCCGTCCTGACCAAAGATGAAGAGCAGGTGTTATCACGAAAATTTCGTGATGATGAAGACCTTGAATCCGCACGCGCTCTGGTTATGGCGCACTTGCGTTTCGTTGTGCATATCGCCAAGGGCTATCGCGGCTACGGCCTGCCTATGAGCGACCTGGTACAAGAAGGCAATGTTGGATTGATGAAAGCGGTCAAGCGCTTTGATCCTGATGTGGGCGTGCGACTCGTATCGTTCGCTGTACATTGGATCCGCGCCGAGATTCACGAATACGTTTTACGTAACTGGCGTGTTGTTAAAGTCGCCACCACCAAGGCTCAACGTAAATTGTTTTTCAATTTGCGCAAAGCCAAGAAAAATTTGTCCTGGTTATCGCACGACGAAACTCAAGCTGTGGCAGATGATCTTGGCGTTAGTGTCGCAGAAGTATCGGAAATGGAGAAGCGCCTGTACGCGCGCGATGCCGGTTTCGACCCCACTCCAAGTGACGATGATGACGACAAGGCATTTAGCCCCGCTGCTTATTTACCGAGCCCCAATTCTGATCCGGCAGTAATTCTCGAGAACGCGGACTGGGAAAACGATGCGTCTGAACGCGTTACATCAGCACTGCAACAACTGGATGAGCGCAGTCGCGTTATTCTGCAAAGTCGCTGGCTTTCAGAAAAGAAGCGCACCTTGCACGAACTCGCCGAAGAATACGGCGTCTCTGCGGAACGTATTCGTCAAATCGAAAACAGTGCGATGAAGAAACTAAAATTGGCAATGAGCTAAAACACTTGTTGCTCGCAAACTAGAAAAGCCCCGGCCAATGGCCGGGGCTTTTTTTATTTCCCGCACCGACGATAGTGGCATCTCATTCATATTTCTTGCCCCGGAAATCAAGGTAACCGGCCACTTCATTCCTGAATGGGTCACGGTGAGTCCAGTGCAGTGACCCACCTTCATCATTCCACTCGTAAATACCGCGAAACCGTATGCGATCCCCGATTCCAGCGGGTACAAGCGCCGCGACTTCGATATTGTGTGCAACCAGCAATGTCTGGCCGTTTTGCAAATTCAGAACAAAACGCTGGTGCCGATTTTCGGCATGGCCATCGTCGTCGGCAGTGAAAAGCCGCACGATGATGCCAGTACCCTCAACCCATTCCCCCGTTTGCTGCCTGGCAAACTGTGCTTGCATGATCGTTTTCTGGTTGAAGGACTACGGACGCGGGAGTCTTACAAACGTAAGTCTCCCGCGTCCGTTTTATTCAATCAGCCCGTAACAGGAACCATTGTTATTTCAACACGACGATTCAGCTGCTTGCCGGCTGCTGTCGAGTTGTCCGCTACCGGCCTCGCCTCGCCCACACCAATTGTGATCAATCGTTGTGGATTGATTTGCTGATTCTGCAAGTACTGCGACACAGCAGCAGCACGACGCTGCGACAAACTCAAGTTGTATGCATCGGTGCCATCACTGTCGGTATGTCCTGCAACTTCAACCACAGTCTTGTTGAATTCCTTCAATACCTTGGCGACTGAAGTGAGGACGTCAAAAAACTGTGGGCTGAGATCTGAACTGTTGGAAGCAAACGTTATGTTGCCGGGCATATTGAGCGTGATGTTGTCGCCAATACGAGTAACGCTAACGCCGGTGCCTTGCAGCTCCTCCCGCAACTTGGCTTCCTGTTTATCCTGGTAGTTACCGATAGCACCCCCCGCCAGCGCGCCAACGCCCGCGCCAATCAACGCACGTTGCCGACGTTCAACGGCATCGTCACCTGAGGCCAGGCCAATTACAGCACCGGAGACCGCTCCAATAATTGCGCCTTTGGTTGCATCGCTGGTCTTGGATTCCTGCGTATAGGCATCCAGCGTCTGGCAGCCGGCGAGTAGAACGCCAAGACCAACAGCTGTGAAAATTAATTTAATTTCTTTGATATTCATGGACAACCCCTGATTGAACTAGAACCCGCCCGCCGAGCACTAATTGTTGTTACTCGGACAGGCCATCACCAATGATGTTCGGTCTAATTCTATAATAGTAGTCATTTTATACACGGATCGGCTGAACGGTGCCTTAACAACGACGTCGGTTTGAATAACTTCAACCCTTCGAAAGTTGTAATATCCGCAATTCCCGCAGCACGGAGACCAGCATGGCAGAGGCGGAACGTTGGTTGGCAGAGTTCGCAGCCACTCAGGAACAAGTTGTGCGACCAATCCTGTACTGGCCATCAGTATTCCTGATTATCCTGGGCACGGTTGGTTTGCTTTGGAGTCTCCCGGTGCCAGCGGCGTTCCAGGCTATATCGCCTGCATTGAACTGGGGCACGACATTCTTACTGGCAGCCATCGTTTATTATTTTGTGATCTCAATGCCGCTGGCTGTTGGCATGTTGCCATTCGTCATCGGCGTGGCCGCCGTGGAATCGCGGATCGCCGCCCAGCCCTTTCCAGTACTCTGGACATCCATTGAACTGACTTTCGCGGGTCTCACTGGCCTGTGGTTTGCGCGCGGCGACGTTCCCGCTTGGCCTTTTCTCGGCCGCCACCTGCAACTCGTCATGCTTGGCCCCTTGTGGCTGTTGGCAGACATCTATCGACGTCTACGCATCCCTTTCTGAAAAATTGTCGCTGACCCGGCCCGACGATTCCGCTAGAATCTGACCCCCGATATACCTCTATAGATGCCTGGAGCTCCCGTGGCCAACACCGAATCTGCAAAAAAAGCCTCAGCCGCTGCGCTGAATCCTCTAGACCTGTTTGACGTCAGGGCTGAACTGACCGACGAGGAACGTATGGTGCAAGACACCGTAGGTCGCTTTGTCGACGACAAAGTACTGCCCGTTATTCGCGAAGCCTTTGAAAATCACGCCTTTCCGCGAGAGCTGATCAGCCAGGTTGCCGATCTCGGCCTGCTGGGCAGCTCTATCGAAGGCTACGACTGCGCTGGCTTGAATGGCATCAGCTATGGCCTGATCTGTCAGGAACTCGAGCGCGGTGACTCCGGTCTGCGAAGTTTCGTGTCGGTGCAGAGCAGCCTGGTGATGTACCCGATTTACAGCTACGGCTCCGAAGAGCAGAAGCAACGCTGGTTGCCTGCGATGGCCCGTGGCGAAGCTATCGGCTGTTTCGGTCTGACCGAACCGCACGGTGGTTCCGATCCGTCCAACATGAAGACGAACGCCAAGCGCGATGGTGATGACTGGATTCTGAATGGCTCCAAGATGTGGATCACCAATGGCACGATCGCCGATGCCGCCGTTGTCTGGGCTATGACTGATGAGGGAATACGCGGCTTCATCGTCGAAAAAGGCATGCCCGGATTTGAGGCGCAAGAAATTCACAACAAGTTTTCATTGCGCGCATCAGTCACAGCAGCACTGTTCTTTGATAACGTCCGCCTCCCAAGCTCCAGCGTCCTGCCAGGCGTTGTCGGCCTTAAGGGCCCACTGAGCTGCCTCACCCAGGCGCGCTTCGGCATAGCCTGGGGCGTCATCGGGGCCGCGCAAGCCTGTCTGAACGAAGTGATTCATTACACGGCTGATCGCATTCTGTTCGACCGCCCGCTTTCTCACAACCAGGCTATCCAGATTCGCCTCGCCAACATGGCTCGGCAAATCACGACGGCCCAATTGCTTGCACTGCAACTCGGCCGCCTTAAAGACCAGGGTCGTTTACGGCCAACGCAAGTATCTGTCGCAAAGTGGAATAACGTGCGTATGGCGCTCGATATTGCTCGTGACGCGCGGGATATCCTCGGCGGCGCCGGCATCAGTGCGGAATACGTTCCCATTCGGCATATGCTGAACCTGGAGAGTGTCATCACCTATGAAGGCACCGAAACAGTTCATCAACTCGTCGTCGGCAAAGAACTGACGGGCGTTAACGCATTCTGATTTGCCCGGCAGTGTTTATCTGCCGTCAAGTCCAGAGCGCTGCCGCATGAACTCGTCTGAACGGTTACCGGGACTTCCCGGTAACCGTGACATCTGGCGCATTGCCGCGCCAATGATTCTCTCGAATATTTCCGTACCCCTGCTAGGCATGGTCGATACGGGGGTCACCGGCCACCTGGACGACGCCGTCTACCTTGCCGCCGTTGCCGTCGGCGCGACACTGTTCGGGGTTCTCTATAATGGCGTCAATTTCTTGCGCATGGGAACCACTGGTATAGCGGCGCAACGCTTTGGTGCCAATGATGCCGATGGCTTACGCGAAGCGCTGGGGCAAGCCGTTTTGGTAGCCCTTGCTATTGCCGCTCTGCTGCTCTTGCTGCAACAACCAATCGGGCGCGGCGCTATTCAGATAATAGCGGCCGATACGCACATTGCGCAGTACGCTTACGAGTACTTTTCGATTCGAATCTGGAGTGCGCCGGCAACGCTAGTCAACTTTGCATTGATTGGCTGGTTCATCGGACTGCAAAATGCTCGCATACCGCTCTTCATGATGCTGGTCATTAACCTCACCAATATTTTTCTCGACGTCCTGCTAGTAGTCTTTCTCGGAATGAAGGTCGACGGCGTCGCCGCCGCATCAGTCATTGCTGAATTTTCCGGACTCGCGGTGGGTCTTTACTTCGTTGCCGTTGAACTGCGCCATCATGGCGGCCAGTGGGATCTCGCCAGATTGTTACAAATTGAAAAGTACCGCGTTTTTTTTGCCCTCAACGGCCATCTTTTTGTACGCACTTTAGCGCTGATGTTCACGATTACATTTATCACCGCACAAGGCGCTCGTCTGGGTGGCCTGGTACTTGCCGCAAATGCTGTTCTTCTTAATCTGCAGTATCTGTTGTCATTCGCTCTGGACGGTGTCGCTCACGCCGCCGAGGCCCTTGTCGGCAAAGCAATTGGCGCCAGTAATCGCGCATCACTGAAGCAAGCTGTATCCATAACGCTGAAGTGGTCTCTGTTGATTGCAGTCGGCTTCACGTTGTTATTTGCAGTCGGCGGAGGCCTCTATATCAACATGCTCACCGACCTTGAGGACGTTCGTGCCACGACACTGCAATACCTGCCCTGGCTGATCGCTTCGCCACTTATTTCGGTCTGGTCCTTTTTGTATGATGGGGTTTTCGTAGGCGCGACCCGCGCTCGGGAGATGCGCGATATCATGTTGTTGTCGAGTTTCGCGGTCTTTGTCCCCGCCTGGTATTTACTGCAAGGTCTTGGCAATCACGGACTGTGGTTTGCTTTCCTGATATTCATGGCAAGCCGAGGCATCGGCATGCACTACTACTTTCGCAGCCGCGTTTTGGGGCTGGTCACTAACTAGGATGTGGATTCGCTGTCAGCGAGTTTGGCCGCGTCGGCCTCTTGGGCAACTTCACGCATCGCCCACAGGTAGGCGAGTACGCCAGCCAAGATGTTGGCGATTGCGTAAGCCGCGAAGATACCCTTGATCTCAAACCAGAGCTCCGCGACATATGCCAGCGGAATATACAGTACGGCCATTCGAGCGATACTGATCGCAACTGCTGGCATCGGCCTACCCATGCCGTTAAAAGCTGCATTCATCACCATCACTGTGCCGTAAGCGCCGTAACTGATCGGTGCTATCCACAGGAACAGCGTTGCCACTCTGACCACCTCCGCGTGATCACTGAAGAGTGCAGACAACTGCCTGCCAAACACTCCCAGCATCACAGCAATCAACAAGCCAAACGCGATGCTGAATAACGAACAAAGTTTAAGCGCCTCAAAAATGCGATCGGTTCGGCGAGCGGATAAGTTCTGGCCAATAAATGGGCCAATGATCGCGGACATCGCGTAGAACATAACCAGGGTCAAAGACTCAATGCGACTTGCGACACCGAAACCAGCTACGACCTCCGGCCCGTAACGAGCAACCATTGCGGTAACCACGCCCAGACCAATCGGAATAATGGCGTTGGTTGCTGCTGCGGGCAGCCCGACATGGGAGATGTCTCGCCACGACTCCTTTAATTCTTCGATATCAGGCCTGGTCAGGCTCAGCATATCGAGACGCCAGTAAAGGTAGGCAATACCGAGAAGACACAGGACAGTTCGCGATATCGCAAGAGCAAGGGCCGCCCCGTTCAATGACATCGCTGGAACGGGGCCAAAACCAAAAATCAAAATCGGGTCAAGAATGATCGTCGCAATCGAAGCGGCCACCATCAGCGCACTCGGCAAGGCCGTGTCGCCAACGGCACGCATCGCACTCATCCCCACCATGCCAACAACAACAAAAGGCACCGCCGCATACAGGATAATCATGTACTGACGAATCATGGGCATCATCTCTGGTGGCGCGCCCATCAGCGAAAACAGTGGATCAATCAACACTATGCCAACCGAGGCCACTACCAAGGTGATAAGAAACGAAATGATCAGGCTATCGGTAGTCAAACGGCGAACACGGCGCTGGTTGTTCAGTCCGATTGCTCTTGCTACAACCGACGATGTGCCGGCACCCAGGCCGATGGCAACACTGGTGACGATCATCAGGATAGGGAATGCAAAGCTGAGAGCTGCAAGCTCATTCGTGCCTACCTGACCAATGAAATAGGTGTCGGCAAAGGACTGCAACATCATCGCGAAAATGCCGCCGAGCACCGGCAAAGTCATGACGGTCAAATGCCGGCCAACAGATCCCTCTGTTAATTTTGCGCGTGGTGCATTCATCGGAAAGCCGAGTTCTCTCGCTTGGACACTGGATTGGAGGTGAAAATAGATATTTACAAGCGAACTATGACTCAGCTACAGGCAGCTGGCAATGAGGTACCATATTGCACTAGCCCAACAGCCTTGAAGTTACTTGAAGATTGCTGCCATGAAATGGAAAACACTGGATTCAAAAGTTGTTTACGACAACCCGTGGATCACGGTCTACGAAGACCAGGTTATCAACCCAAACGGCGGCCAGAATCTGTATGGCAAAGTCAGCTTCAAGAACGTCGCCGCCGCCATTATCCCGCTGGACAAAGACAACAACACCTGGCTCGTAGGCCAGCAGCGCTACACGTTGGGACTCTACTCATGGGAGATTCCGATGGGTGGCGCACCGCGGACGGAACCCACATTGCAATGGGCCAAGCGCGAGTTACGTGAAGAGACCGGTCTGACAGCCAGCCGCTGGACGGAAGTCATGCGAATGCACGTCAGCAACTCGATCACTGATGAAGAGGGTATTGTGTATCTCGCGCAGGACCTTACGGAAGGCGCAACAGAGTTTGAAGACTCTGAAAAACTGGATATTCGGAAGCTGCCTTTCAGCGAGGCAATCCGCATGGTGGAGTCCGGTGAAATCACCGACGCCATTTCAATAGCGGCGTTGCTGCGCGTCCGCTTTTTGCTGGACTAGCTCGCAAGCTTTATAAAGCAATCCATTCTGACGGTTGGTCGCGACTCATCAATTTGATCAATCGAGTTCGCGACACACAGATAGCGTAATTCGGATGCCAGCTTTTTTGTTGCGGCGGAATCCACGAAATCTGTTGTGGTTCAGTAGTTGATGCTGTGGGTGTATTAGTAGACATTCCATGACTCCTTCATGTTGAATCATGGTTAGTAAGCGCCTCGCCGTAGGCAAGATGCCGTTGACCACATGGCAATACGGGGATGGAATGTGGCAAATTGTGTCATTGCTTGTTAATTCGGAGCAGTCAGTGCCCAAACGAATAGCCATAGTTGAAGATGAACCCGCCATCCGCGAAAACTACGCGGCAGCGTTTCGCCGCGAAGGGTATGCCATTGATACCTATGAGTCGCGCCCAGCGGCCATTACCGCGTTCGATTTGCGCCTGCCCGATCTCGTAATTATCGATATCAATCTTAAAAACGATGTCGAAGGGGGCTTTGAACTCTGTCGCGAACTGCGTGCCCGCGCGGCCGAGCTGCCCATTATCTTCCTGACGGCGCGCGACAGTGAATTCGATGCCGTCTCCGGTTTGCGCCTGGGCGCCGACGACTACCTCACCAAGGACATTAGCCTGCCGCACCTGATGGCGCGCATAGCGGCGCTGTTTCGGCGCCTTGAGGTGATGCAAAAACCGGCGGCAGCAGAAGCGAAGATTACGCGCGGCAATCTGGAAATAGATGTGGATCGCATGAAAATCCGCTGGAGCGAGCAGCCCGTTACGGTCACCCTGACGGAATTCTGGATAATCCACGCGCTGGCACGTTATCCCGGTCATGTAAAAAATCGGCAACAACTGATGGATGCCGCCCAGACCGTCCTGGATGACAACACGATCACCTCCCACATCAAGCGAATACGGCGCAAGTTTCTTGATGTGGACAAGGATTTTGACGCCATTGAGACGGTTTACGGCATGGGCTACCGCTGGCTCAGCGACTAGGGAGCGTCTGATTAATACCGGGCGGGATGATGTGAAATTCAAAAGGTTCAAACTCGAGGCGCAAAACGCCGATAATAGCGGGACTATTACCAAGTTTTGCAACACAGAAGTTGGATATTTCGCACTCACAACGGCCGTTCATGAATTCGTCAGAGGCTCCCTGGATAAATGAATCTGCGGCGACAACTATTGATCGTCAGCTTGCTCACATTGGTGTTGCCGTGGGCCGGCTGTCAGTTCATCAAGGAAACAGAAAGCGCATTGCGCGAAGGTCAGCAGCAAATGCTGAGCGGCACGACCCAGGCGATTGCCGAGTCGTTATCGCAGCATGCTGATCTGTTCGCATCAAAGGCATCAGGCGGCGACTTTGCGAGCAGCAATCAAGTGTATGCGCAGCCGCTCACCGCTGCCCCTTTCCTGGATGGCTACATCGACGATTGGAACATTGACCCGGCTTCAATGCGCCAGCTGCGCGGCATCGACGGTAGTAATTTCTTCATCGTCGGCATCGATGCCAACCATGTCTATTTCTATGCCAGCGTTACAGATCGTAAACTGGTTTTTGCGCCGGTCGGTTATGACCAGTATGGCCCGGCTACCCGGCCTGCCGCTGATTACGTAGAACTCGTCACAAACACCGCAAGTGGCGACCTTTCATCCCTTGTATTTGCGCCGGAAGCACCTGGGCCGCTATCGGCATGGATGGTCCAAAATCGGCTTTGGCAGAGCGACCCACGCGTGCAGGGGTACTGGCAGGACACGCCCAAGGGGTATCAACTGGAGGCACGAATTCCGCGGTCGCTGCTTGGGACGCGGTTTGGTTTGTCGATTTTCGATACCAGCGACGCCAGCAGCAACGCCGTCCGTAGCAGCAATTTTGCGGGCAAATCTCCCGGCTTGTTTATATCGGCATCTCCAGACTTACAGGCGCTGGCAAATAACTATGCGCAGCCGGGCCTGCGTCTAATCGTGACCAATGATGCGGGTTGGCGTCTCGCCCAGGCCGGCAGCCTGGTTAGCGACTCGTCCTTTTCGCTCAATCCTCGGGCAACGCCTGGCTGGCTGCGCATTGCGTACGATGCGTTACTGGAACCCGGCCAGGAAGCGCAACTCGCAGAACCGGATCCATCGGGCCAGGAACGTCAGATTTACATCAGTGAGTCTCTGCACGGCAAAGGATCAGCCAACTGGTTTCGGCAACCGAATACAGGACGTGCCGTGATCGCTGTAGCGCGACCCGTCATGCAAGACGGCAAAGTGATCGGTAGCGTCATCTTGCAACAAACGACAGGGGCGATACTTAGCCTCACGAACCAGGCGTTGGCAAGACTGATCAGCATTACCCTGCTTGCAGCGTTTATTGCCGCCGCGGGATTACTTGGCTATGCCAGCTGGTTGTCACTGCGCATTCGCAATCTGAGTAACGCCGCCGAAGTTGCTATTGGCCGTGGCATACTCGCGGTACGGCTGCCGAGCAGTACATCGGGTGATGAGCTAGGCGCCCTGTCACGCAGCTTTTCAAATATTCTTCAGCGAATCGGCGAATATAACGCTTACCTGAAAACCCTCGCCTCAAAGCTGTCGCATGAGTTGCGCACGCCGTTAACTATCGTCACATCTTCTCTCGATAACCTGGAACACGAGGCGCAAACGGAGGCGAGCGCGGAATACATTGCTCGTGCCAGGGACGGCGCACAACGCCTGCGCAAGATACTGGCCTCAATGAGCGAAGCGAATCGAGTCGAAGAACTGGTCGAAAATGTCGAACCAAGCCGTTTTGATCTCAGCGCCATAATGCAGACGGCAGTTGCCGGATACACAGCCGCTTATCCTGAGCGAATTTTTGAGTTTGAATCCGCAACGGACCCCGCTTTTATGTATGGTGCTCCCGAACTTATTATTCAAATGCTGGACAAGCTTATCGCCAATGCCGTCGACTTCAGCGCAGCGGGGCAACATATTCATATCGGCCTGCAAAGCATCGCCGATGATCTCTGTGTCACGGTAAGCAACCCTGGCCCACCATTGCCAGCAAATATGAGCAAACAACTCTTCAACTCCATGGTGTCTTTGCGCAGTGGCCACGATGAAGAACACCTCGGACTGGGTCTTTATGTCGCCCGGTTAATTTGCGAGGGGCACGGCGGCCGCATCAGTGCCCGCGACATTGATGGTGGCGTTGAATTCACAGTGCACTTGCCCGCTGCAATCGACTAGAAGCAAAACTACGCTGGGCGGCTTGCGAGGCAACCTATACAATGACCGCATGACCGTAATCGTATTCGACCTTGATGGCACAATCAGCAACCCCGCCGAGGGACTGCTCGCAGCAATCAACCATGCCCTGGTGACTTGTGGCCACCCACCACGAGAAGCGGCGACGCTGCATCGATTCATTGGCCCGTCACTGGACCAGATTTTTGCCGACTTGATGGATACTCAGGATGAGAACGAGCTACAGGTTGCGATTGATGCCTATCGAGCCCTTTATTACACGGAAGGCTACAAGCTGGACATCGTTTACGATGGCATTCGCGAGATTCTCGCCACATTGTCGAACGATGAATACAGCTTGTACGTTGCAACGGCAAAACGCTCGGACATTGCTTCACGTGTTATCGAGCACTTCGATATGGGCCATCACTTCACAGCCGTAATGGGCTGTGGCTTGAAGCGCAAGAAACACGAACTACTGGCGGAAATTCGCCAGGCGCAGCCCGGCAGGCACATGATCATGATAGGTGACCGCGCCAATGACATGCAGGCCGCCCATGTCGTAGAGGCTGAGTGTGTTGGCGTCCTGTGGGGCTTTGGCGATAGCGAGGAACTGACCGCGGCAGGAGCCCATGCGCTGGTGGCCAACCCTCAGGATTTGTTGGAACATATTGAGCGCGGCCACGCGGTCCGCAAGGCTAACGCCCTGGCTTGAGGCGTGACCAGCTTTGTCAGTGTGCAGTCTGCCCGACCGGAGCCCAGCGCGCGCCAATTAATAACCATGCACCATCAACGTTCTCCAGCTCCAGCTCAAACTGATAGGCATCCGCATCAAGGCTGGCCAGACTGCCGCGGCTTCCCGCCATACCCACGATGACATTTACCATTGCGGCGCTACCCCCATGAATCTCGATATTCGTGATACGACTGGCGAGCAAGACAGTCTGTTGGCGAAAGAAATACAACCGCAGCAGCTTATCCACCGCTTCGTAGTCATTGCCGCGCGAATCGGTATAGTTTTCACTCAGCAGGTCCAGTAAGGCACCGCGATCGCGCGACTCCGCCGCCAGCTCCGCATTGGCAACCCAGGCGCGCACTGCCTCCTCAGGCGCTGTCGGTGGTTGACTGCATGACTGCAGGAATATGGCCGTAATCACTACTGCATAACCGCGTAACATCGCTTTCCCTTGTCTAAATCAACCAAAAACCGAGCCGACGAGCACGAACCGGGTTTGTTCTGTTACAGTTCGAACGGTAAATTATACAGGCCCGCTCATGAAAATTTTGCAGAAGGCTGAGTTAGTAGCCTGCGGCCTCAAATCCGAATACTGCGTAAATGGTTCACTTGTTTTATAACTCTCTTTTTGAACCCCGGACTGGAAATGTCACATGCCAATAAAACTACTCAGTGAAAGCATGGACGCGACAATAACTGACGAGGATGCGATTCGCATCGAACGCATACTGTCGTTTTGGTTCAAAGCACAAACGCTCAGTGCACCGCAAATCGATGCTCGTATGGAAATATGGTTCGGCGAAAACCCCGACTTCGATAAAGAAATCGAAGAAGAGTTTGCCGATGACGTAAACCGCGCGTCAGAAGGCGAGCTGCAACACTGGGCCGATCAGCCTCGTGGCTGCCTGGCACTGATCCTGCTGCTCGACCAGTTCCGCCGCAATATTTACCGCAACACGCCGGCTGCATTTGAAAAGGACCGCGCAGCTCTCAAACTCTGCGTAGAGGGAGCGATGGCCAAGGCCGACAAGAGCCTTAGCTCGATTGAGCGGGTCTTCTTTTATATGCCGCTACAACACGCGGAGTCCCGTAAAGTGCAACTGAAATCTATTGCACTTTTTAATCGACTCGCAGAAGTGGTCTCGCCCACCAATCGCGAAACCTTTGAAACGATCGCCCAGTTTGCTGAATTACACAATGACATCATCCAGCAATTCGGCCGCTTCCCGCACCGTAACAAACTAATGGGGCGGGAAAACACCGCTGAGGAAGATGAATATCTGTCGGGCGACTCGCCGTCATTCGGGCAAAGCGGTTAGCCGATGGTGCTGCTGAATAGCTGCTTTGGTAACAAAATGAAAGCGAGCCGTTAGCAAGACTGCCGCGAGACTCAGGCCAATTACGAAACCGCCCCAGATGTACTGCGGCGGCATTTTAAAAGTTACCGCCGCCATATACGAAAGTGGAAACGCGAGACCCCAATAGATAATTGCGGTCAGGTACATCGGTACTCGCATGTCTTTATAACCACGCAACGCTGACGTGGCACCAATCTGCAGTCCATCACTCACCTGGAAGAATGCGGCCATCAATAACAGGCTGATTGCGACATGGCGAACCGATGGATCATCTGTGTAGAGGCTGACGACCGTATCTCGCATGATCAACATGAACACAGCCGACCCGAGCATAAACAAACCGCACATTGAAATGCCTACCCAGCCACTGAAGCGCGCTTCAAGCGCGTCATGGCGACCTAAAGCATGACCCACTCGTATCGTAATCGCCGCGCTCACAGCAAGCGGAATCATGAACATCGTGGATGCGAAATTTATCGCTATCTGGTGGGCAGCTGCTACCTCTGTGCCGAGTGTGCCCATTAATAAAGACACGCCAGCGAACAATCCGGTCTCCGCCGTTATGGTTACCGCAATAGGCGCTCCGAGATGCAGAATCTCCTTGAGCACTGACATGTGCACCGGCGATACACGGATAAATATCTTAAGAGGCTTGTAGACTTCGTGGCGGTACATGTATGTCAGAAGAAAGACGAACATCAGCGTCATCGTGATTGCGCTGGCGAGCCCGCAACCAATCACACCCAAAGCGGGCGCCCCAAACTTGCCAAACATGAGTACATAGTTACCGAACACGTTTACTACCAGGGCAAGCACCGACGCGTACATGATGGGCCGCGTCTGACCAATACCTTCTGACGTGAAGCGCAGCGCCATGTATGCGCACATGCCCGGCATGCCATACATGATGGTGTGCACATAATCGACAGTCAGGGCGCGAAATCCGATGTCTATGCCCACCAGGTCGAGCAGTGGTGCAACAAATAAGTGCGAGAGGCCGAGCAGACCAAATCCCAAAAAGATGCTGAGCCAGAGCCCCTGTCGCGTGTAGCGACCGATAAGCTCCGGATTGCCCGCGCCGAAATGGCGCGCAACTATAGGTGATATAGCCATCAACAAGCCGAGGGCGACTATGAACCCGAGCATCCAGACACTACCACCCACGGCGACTGCCGCTAATTCAGGCGCACCGAGTCGACCCGCCATTGTTGCATCGGCAAAGTTAATGCCGGCAATCGCGAGGTAATTTACAATTAATGGCCCGGCGAGCCGCAATAGGGATTGGGCTTCACGTCGCCAGTGAGCAAATCTGCTGGTGTGTGTAGTCATAAATATTTCGGGTCTGATTTTGCGCAACTCTAACACGCCGGGTTCCGAACTCGCAGGACATTGTGTACAGTCGTACTGCAAATAAAAATAAACAATTCGCGGAGAGCCCTAACATGTTGAGTGACGGAACATCACGCAAGGTTGCTGTAATTGGCGGAGCACGCATTCCATTTTGTCGATCGCACTCTATTTATCGCGATTGCTCGAATCGTGATTTGATGACTGCCGCACTAAAGGCGCTCGTCGACAAGTATGACCTCAAGGGACAAACACTCGGTGAAGTCGCACTCGGAGCCGTTATCAAGCACTCCCGCGACTGGAACCTCGCAAGGGAGTCTCTTATCAGCGCTGGCCTCTCACTGCGAACCCCCGGCGTTGATTTGCAGCGCGCCTGCGGCACCAGTCTCGAAGCTTGTCTCCTCGTAGCCAACAAGATTGCACTCGGCCAAATCAGTTCTGGTATAGCGGGCGGCACCGATACCGTCAGTGATGCACCGATTGTCTATCCTGACGAATACCGCTCCATACTTATGGAGAGTTATCGAAGCCGTACGCTGTGGGGTCGGATCGCTCCCTGGTTACGTCTCAGGCCCCGCCACTTCAAACCGGAGCTTCCCGGTGTCGAAGAGCCACGAACGCAACTTTCTATGGGTCAAAGTACCGAGATCACCGCCAAAGAGTGGAATATTTCCAGGGAAGATCAGGACAGGCTGGCACTCGCCAGCCATATCAAGGCGGGCGTCGCCTACGATGCCGGTTTTTACAACGATCTCGTTTTTCCGCACCTGACAGCATCAGAAGACGAGAACATCCGCCGCGACTCAACGATGCAAAAACTCACCAAACTGAAGCCCGTTTTTGATCGCAGCGAAGCCGGAACGATGACCGCAGGCAACAGTACTGCGTTAACTGACGGCGCTGCGGCGGTATTATTGGCCTCGGAGGAATGGGCGAAAACCAAGAACCTGCCTATCGCCGCCTACATTACTTTTGGCAAGGTTGCCGCCGTCAACTTCGTTGACGACGAGGGGCTGCTGATGGCGCCCGCCTATGCGGTTTCCGAAATGCTGCAAGATGCCGGGCTAGCGTTACAGGATTTTGACTTTTACGAAATCCACGAAGCGTTCGCCGCGCAAACCCTGGCAACGCTCAGGGCCTGGGAGTCCGAAGATTTCTGTACCGAAAAGCTCGGCCGCCACACCGCAATGGGCTCTATTGAGTTGGCGAAACTTAACGTTAAGGGCGGCAGTCTCGCAATGGGTCACCCCTTTGCCGCAACCGGTGCCCGCGTAGTAGCGACCATGGCAAAATTGCTAAAGGAGAAGGGCTCTGGCCGCGGCCTGATATCCGTGTGCACGGCCGGGGGCATGGGCGTAACAGCGATCATGGAAGCAGCGCCTGCACGCGACGATAGCTGAGCGAAGACCTGCTGCGGCAAACCAGTGACCTGTCAGGCGACGACCACTATTTTCCGCCGAGCGCCCGTTTGACGGCGGCCAACGATGGTTCAATTACGACAGGTTTACCGGCGACCGCCTGAGCATTTGCAATATCCTTGAGGCCGCTACCGGACACGACACAAACAACGTATTCGTCGGCCCCAATCGTGTTGTTAGCGACCATTTGCTTGAGTGCAGCGAACGGCGTCGCCGCAGCAGGCTCTGCGAAGACACCTGTGAGACGCGCCATTTCAGTAATCGCCAGCAATATTTCTTCGTCGGCAACGGCGATGGCTTCGCCGCCTGAATTGATAACCGCCTGTACCGCAGCCAAACCGTCACGCGGTTGATCAACGGCTATAGAATCAGCGAGCGTGCTCGCCTCGACCTGATCCACCTCAATCGTCGACCAGTCTATGCGGGCCTCAGCCTGTTCACGCAGCCTGCGAACGGTGCGACAAATCGCATCGCTTGCCGTCGATTGAGCACAGTCAATTTTCGGCAAGCGATCGATAAGGCCCGAAGCATGTAAATCACGCCAGCCCTTCCAGATGCCGCTTAATAAATTACCATCGCCGCTGGCGACAACCAGCCGATCCGGCACGCGACCATCAAGCGCCTGCCAGATTTCATACGAGCAGGTCTTCTTGCCTTCACGCGTAAACGCATTGTAGCCGGTGCTGCGATTAAACCAGCCGAACTCACGGCTGGCAGTCAGCGACAAATCGAATGCGTCATCGTAATTGCCCTGCACTGCCAACACCTGGGCACCAAAAGACATCATCTGTGTCAGCTTCGCGATGGGTGCGGTAGCCGGCACAAAGATAACGGCCCGCATGCCAAGCGCGGCCGCCAGACAGGCCAGGGAGGACCCGGCGTTACCAGTACTGGCAGCCGATATGACGTCCGCACCGACATCAATAGCGCGGCGCAACACCACGGCGCTAGCTCGATCCTTAATGGACGCGCTCGGATTAACGGTATCGTCTTTCAAGTACAAGTGATTGAGGCCAATAGTCGCACCAAGCCGCGATACCGGATAAAGCGGTGTGGCACCAACGCGCAATGGAAACGGTGTCGGGCTAACCGCTCCCGGTAGCAGCGCCTGATAATGAAACATGTCCGTCGGCGGCAGGCAAAAAGTTTGCCGAACTTTATCCGCCACGGAGGCGTAGTCGTAGCTGATATCGAGATTGCCGCCACACGCCGGGCACACGAAGCCAGCAAACTCTTCGTTTTGTTTTTTTTCGCAGACAATGCAGACGTAGCCATCCATACTTTTCATTCCGTCACAGCACTATGTGGGTGCCGTATATTTCGCTGAGCTCCCCTTTAAGATTATGCGGCTGGGTGATAATTACTTCTCTCCCGCCTTGTTCCAAAAAATCAATTGCACTTTCAATTTTCGGTTGCATACTCCCGGCCGCGAACTGCCCCTCGGCCAGATATTTTCGACATTCACTGGTCGTCATTCGATCAAGCTCAATCGCTTCGGGTGTGCCATAGTTAAGCGCAACTTTGTCAACGTTAGTCGAAATGATCAGCACCGCAGCACCAAGCTGAGTCGCCAGAAGGCAAGACGCAGCATCTTTGTCGATGACGGCAGGGCGTGGCCGCAACGTGCCATCCGGTTTGTAGACAACAGGGATGCCACCACCCCCGGCGGCGATAACAACCGTGCCATGCTCAACAAGTGTGCGGATAGTCGACAGCTCAATAATTTCGAGCGGCTCCGGCGAGGGCACCAGCCGACGCCAACCACGCCCGGCATCTTCGCCAACAACCCAGCCATCGCGCTCCGCGTGGCGGCGCGCTTCTTCCTCTTTCATGAACGGTCCGATGGGCTTCGTTGGGTTCGTAAAACTCGGATCTGCCGGATCGACCACCACTTGGGTAACCACAGATGCAACAGGTGTTGTTACACCCTGTCGAATAAATTCGTTGCGCAAGCACTGTGCTATCTGAAAGCCGATGGCGCCCTGAGTGTCGGCAACACAGTTAGCCAGCGGCACCTGGTGAATAACATCACGCGCAAGCTCAGAGCGCAGCAAAATGAAACCGACCTGTGGACCATTGCCATGGGTCACGACGACTCGATAGCCGTGTTCCACAATCGGCACGATGTAGTGGCTGGTTTCTCCGGCCGCGCGGTACTGATCCAGCACATCCATGTGCTCACCATCCTTGATCAGGGAGTTCCCCCCTATCGCAATGACAACCAGTGATGCATCAGTTTCGCTTTCTAATTTCTGTCGAATAGTCATGGGATCCACCCCGTACTACATAGTCAGCGCCATCAGCGCCTTCGCCGTGTGCAATCTATTGTCTGCCTCTGGATAAACCCGTGACTGGGGCCCATCGATGACCGCATCCGTAACCTCGCAGCCACGATCGGCAGGCAGACAGTGCATGTAAATTGCCCACTCCTTCGCTCGAGCCATCATCTTCTCGTCGCAAATCCAGTGTTTGTATTGTTGCGCGATTCGCATTGCTTCCTGAGGCTTGCCAAACAAGGATTCAACACCCCAACTCTTCGGATACACGATATCGGCGTCTGCAAACGCTTCTTCCATGCTGTCAACGACCTCAAACTTGCCGCCGGAGCGCGCAGCATTTTCCTGGGCAAGGCGCATAGGCTCTTTCATCAGCGTATATTCGGGCGGATGCGCAAGAGTCACATTCATGCCAAAGCGCGTCATAAGCATAATCAGCCCCTGCGGCACCGACATAGGCTTCACATAGCTCGGTGCGTACGCCCAGGAAACCGCGATTTTCAGATCACGAAGATCTTTGCCAAACTCTTCTCTGATGGTCATCAGGTCGGCAAGATTCTGACATGGATGATCGACGTCGCACTGCATATTTATTACCGGCGCCGTTGCATATTTTGCAACGTCACGCATATACGACTGACCTTCGCCCGGCACCAGATCGTGACGTATTGCAATGCCGTGACCGTAACCGGACAAGATCGTACCCATATCCTTGGGACTTTCGCCATGAGCAATCTGCGATGTCTCTGAGTCTATGAAATGTGCATGCCCGCCGAGTTGGGTCATGCCTGCCTCGAAGGAGTTGCGAGTGCGCGTAGATTTGTCAAAGAAAATGAGAAACATCGTCTTGTGTAACAAGTGCAATGTTGGAATGCCGCTTTTAAATTCTTTTTTCAATTGATCAGCCGTATCAAGCGCGAGTTCAATTTCATCGTCCGCCCAATCCTGCGTCATCAACCAATCACGGCCGCGCATACGATCTGATATTGCTTTCGCTTTCTTGGTCACCTCAGGGTGCCTCCATAAGTCGTTCGTAACAGGGTGTTGCGTTCGTTTTATCCTTTCGCGAAGGTGTCAACCAACGCCGCATAAAAAGCGCTGCAGCACACCAAATGCTCCACTTCAGTTTGCTCATTTGGGGCGTGTGCAAAATGCTCATGCCCGGGGCCGAAGCCAACCGTAGGGATATTGTGCATGCCAGCGGTCGCCACGCCGTTGGTGCTAAATGTCCAGTGTCCTACTTCGGGTTCTTTGTTAAATGCCTGCCGATAAGCCACCAGCGCTGCCTGCACCTCCGGTTCGCTCTCGGGCATTTCCCAGGTTGGGTAATATTTGCGCGTTGGATATGTAAGCCCGGTATGACTGGGCACCGCGTAATCAAGCACCGTAACGGTCGCGCCAGCCGCTTTCACGGAAGGCAATGCAAGAATTTCTGCGACCGAGGTTTCCTCAGTCTCATCAATCGTCAAACGCCGGTCAAGATGGATGGTGCAGCCATCTGCAACGGCGCACAGACTGGGTGAATTGGAGCGAATTTCGCTGATCGTCACCGTGCCCTTGCCGAGCGGCTCACGCGGCTCCAGTCGCTCATTGAGCTTCTCGATATCCGCCACGATCCCGGCCATCTTGTAAATGGCATTGACGCCGCGCTCCGGTGCCGAACCGTGACAGGAAACGCCAGACGTATGCACCTCCATTTCCATGCGCCCACGGTGACCACGGTAGACACGCAAACTGGTCGGCTCGGTGATGACAACGAGATCTGGCTTGAGACCGTCTTCATTGACGATGTATTGCCAACACAGCCCGTCGCAGTCTTCCTCCTGCACTGTGCCAGTCACATAAAAAGTAACGTTGTCAGGGATTCCTCTTTTCTTCAGCAGCGCGCCGGCGTAAACGCTGGAAGCAACACCGCCTTTCATATCGCTGGTTCCGCGACCATAGAGAATGCCATCCTCAACATCACCGGAATGGGGGTCCCGGTTCCACAGCGCCGGATCACCAACATCCACCGTATCGACATGGCCATCGAACGCGATCACCTTTGGCCCGGAACCAATGCGCCCTATCACATTCCCCATTGGGTCGATCGTCACTTCGTCGTAACCGATTTTCAGCATCTCCTCACGGATGCGCTTAACAACTGCACCTTCTTGCGAACTCAATGACGGAATGCGAATGATGTCCTGCATGAATGCCACCAGGTCTGCCTTGATTTCCATGGCATCTGCGTAATACGTACTGCTCATTTATGGTCTCCGTCATCACTGTCTGTTTTTAAGCCGCTTGCCGCATTAAAAGAATCAATCAGGCGGTCCCATTCATCCACGACATCCTGCGAAAAAGTTTCGCGCCAAAAATCCTCATCCCACAATTGCCGCAACTCATCGGAGCTGCGCCCCTGCTGCTCAACCCAGGTGAAGTATTTGAAGTTATGCAGTGCTTTTTGATCGGCGTAATTTAATTCCCGCACGTGATCGGTCGTTATGCCCTGCAAATAGCGCGCATAGTGCTGGTTGGCCAGGCGCGCGCTATAGGGGCCATGCATCTCCGTCATTTCCTGCAAGCGAGATGAATACAGCTCCATCGAATCGGTCAACGGCATAAAGATCACGTCGCGACTATCCATGTCGTAATAACGAGCCGTTTTGATGCTCGCTACGAGATTGCAGAGCCCCGAAATGCCTATCGAGTCGAGGGATTGCAATGTTTTTTCATCAACCCCTTCTCGAAGCAAACACTCACGACCCTCTTTTTCATTAAACAGCCGCATCAACTGCATGGTCTGCTCGTCATCAATGGCAGCCACGAAATTGGTATTTCGCACGTTGTGTATCCAGGGAATGTGTTTATCGCCGATACCTTCGATGCGGTGATCACCGAAACCGAATTGCAGCAGTGTTGGACACTGCAACGCCTCCGTCGCCACGACTCGGATGCCCGGGTGTTGCGTACGCAGGTAATCACCAGCGGCGATTGTGCCTGCAGAACCGGTGGCGCTGACGTATGCCGACAATCGGCGTCCTTCCTGATAATGCTTTTGAAAAATTTCTTCGATAACTGAGCCGGTCATCTGGTAATGCCAAATTGCATTACCAAACTCTTCAAACTGATTGAAGATCACAACGCCATCTCCGCGTGTCTCACGCAGTTCCCAGCACTTGTCGTAGATTTCCTTGACGTTCGATTCGGTTCCCGGGGTTGCGATTATCTCGTCGGTGCCTATTTGTCGGAGCCACTCAAAGCGTTCTCGACTCATCCCCTCCGGTAAAATGGCAACCGCCGGACAGCCTAGCAACGCGCAATCGTAGGCACCGCCGCGGCAGTAGTTTCCGGTCGATGGCCACACGGCCTTTTGTGTGTCCGGATCGAAGCTGCCGGTCACCAGACGTGGTACCAGACAACCATAGGCCGCACCGACTTTATGCGCACCGGTTGGAAACCATTTGCCAACGATACCTATGATCGTGGCATCAACGCCGGTTAGCGCCGGCGGAAATTCGATCCAGTTACCCTCGGCAAAGCCCCCGCCATGCTCCCGTGGCTCGTTCTTCCAGGTAATGCGAAACAAATTGACTGGGTCCATATCCCACAATCCGACGTCCCTCAACCGGGACTTGATGGCAGCGGGAATTTTCGTCGGATCTTTTTGTTGCGCGAACGTGGGTAACAGAATTTTTTGCGTCCGGGCACGAGCAATGCTTTTTTGCAAAACGTCTTTATTTATCTCGGGAATCAAGTTCATCGTTCCCCTCCGAATTTTATTGTGGGGATAGGATCGCGATCGCCCCAGGCAAGCTCGACCTCAGTTGCGGATGTGCGTATTGCTTTCAATAACTCGTCTTGATCGACCGGCAGACTTCGCACTCGCACACCGGTGGCTCGATAGATGGCGTTAGTTATGGCAGGACTTGTAGGAATACTCGGCAACTCACCAACGCCTTTAGCACCAAAAGGACCATCCGCCGTATTGTGCTCCACGATATGTGAAATTATTTTCGGTGCATGCACAATGCTGGGCGTCTTGTAGCGCGCCATCACATTGGTCCATGGCTCGCCCTGTTCCTGGATATAGTGTTCGGTCAACGCGTAGCCAATACACATCACTATGCCGCCCTCGATTTGTCCTTCGAGAGTCAGCGGATTTAACGCTCGCCCTACGTCATGGGCCGCAATAACCTGCCGAACATTAACCTCTGCCGTGCGCATATCGATTTCACAGAGCACCGCTTGCGCACAAAAACCAAAAGCAAAATGCATGTCACCGCCGCTGCCCAGCGGTTCAGTCTTCGGCGCCCAGTACTCGTATTGAGCGACCGTACTGGTAGCAGATGCTTCTGCGAGAGTGAGCACCTCGGCAACACTCACGGACTCTTCGCCGGCAATTATCTCGCCATCGATAAATTCCAGCGTAGCGGCATCACAACCCAGGAACCCAGCAGCCAGCGGCGCAAGTTTTGCGGCCACTGCCCTGGCAGCCAGGCGTGCGGCATTACCACTGACATAGGACTGGCGACTGGCGGTCGTTGGCCCTCCGTCAGGGCAAAAGTCGGTATCACCGAGTAACACGTTGACCTGTTCGGCCGGCAATCCCAGCTCCTCGCCAACACAGGCTGCGAGTACGCCCGGCAGTCCCTGGCCCAACTCAGCGGAAGAAATTCGCACCTCTGCCTGCGGTCCTTTTTGGCGGTCGAGCCAGACCTCCACTTCAGCTGTTGCCTTATCCGGCGCACCGCCACCGAGTCCGGTGTTCTTGTAGCCAACTGCCAGGCCCCAGGCGTATCGCAGGTGACCCTCGTCCCAGGTCCAGCGGAAATTCTGGCCGCGCATGTCGAAATCAACTTTGTCGATACACTCGTTCAGCCCGGCACTTTCACGCAAAATCTGGCCGGTCGCTGTTACCGAACCCACATCAAGCGCATTCATGCGTCGAAACTCTACGGGATCCAGCCCCAGTTTCTCCGCGAGCATGTCCATATTGCTCTCTACTGCAAAACAACTCTGGGTCACGCCGAAACCACGAAATGCACCACAGGGAACGTTGTTGGTAAAGACGGCAAAGCAATCCACATTGACGTGTGGCACATCGTAAGGCCCGGTAGCATGCGTTGTAGCCCGGGTCAGGACCTTGTCGCTCAAGCTCGCATAAGCACCACCATCGCCGTAGAGCGTTGCCTCAACGGCGGTCAGCTTCCCTTCGCTGGTCGCGCCGGTGCGGATGCGAATTATGGTCGCATGTCGCTTCGGATGGACCATGAGACTTTCCTGGCGCGTGTACAGCATTTTCACGGGCCGCTTGCACGCTTCAGCCAACAACGCCGCGTGGATCTGACCGACGATATCTTCCTTGCCACCAAAACCACCACCCATAAGCGTCGCCACAACGCGCACTCGATCAGGAGGAACTCCCAGCGCTGCCGCGGCCTGGTCACGATCGGTATAGGGAATCTGGCTACCAACATAAATAGTTGTCTTGTCGTGTTTAGCCCGCTCGCCGCGGACTGCCAGCAAATCGCAGTTGCCACCAAACTTCGTCGGGTTATAGCCCGCCGGAACGCCAATGGAACACTCAGGCTCGAGGAAGAGGTGCTCAGTTGTCGGGGTGCGATAGGTCTGATCGACAACCACATCGGCAGCGGCAAAACCCGCATTCAAATCACCCTTGCGGACTTTAATGTGCTTAAGAAGATTGCCTTCGGCATGCGTTTCATGAACGAGCGTGCTGTTAGGGCGCAGTGCAGCAATCACATCGGAAACAATCGGCAACACCTGGTAATCAACCTCGATTAGCTCCAGTGCCGCCTCTGCAATTTCCGGCGTATCCGCCGCAACGATGGCCACCGCGTCGCCAACGTAACGAACTTTATCCGCGCACAACACGGGCCAGTCAGCAACTACCACGCCGTGCAGATTGCGGCCCGGAATATCGGCATGCGTAAGAACTGCGTGAACGCCAGCGAGTTTACGAGCCGCCGCTGTATTAATGGAGAGAATGCGGCCATGCGGAATTCCCGCGCGCTTGGTACGCGCGTACAGCATGCCTGGAAAATTGTAGTCGTCGGTGAAGCGTGCCTTGCCCGTAATTTTCGCCAGCGAGTTAGGGTTGGGGCGCGGTTGACCGACCGTCTGTCCGGCCGCCTGGGTTGCGGGAATATACGGCGCAACGTTCTGTCCCGACGCCTGCAGGATTGCATTGATAATGCTTTGGTAACCGGTGCAACGGCAATAAGAATCCTTCAGTGCCGATTTAATGTCTGCTTCGGTAACTGTTTCGCCGACGGCACTCTTTTGATCGAGCAACCCTTTCGCGGTCATGATCACACCGGGGGTGCAGATGCCACACTGCACCGCGCCATGATCAAGGAATGCCTGCTGCAATGGATGTAACTCGCCATGCTGATCAAGGCCTTCGATCGTTTCGATGCGGCGGCCATTCGCCTTCAATGCCGGATATACACAGCTCACCACAGGCGTGCCATCAACAAGCACGGTGCAGATGCCACACTCCGCCTCGTTGCAGCCGATTTTCGTTCCGGTCATGCGCAGATCGTCACGCAGAACCTGCGACAAATAGCGAGAGTCATCGACATTGATATCGACCTCTTGGCCATTAACCGTCATCTGCAAGCGACTCATGACGCGACTCCCTCGGCCAAGTGACGACTGGCCGCGGCACGTTCAGCCGCCCGAGCCAGAATCAAAGGCAGGTAAGTACGAATCATCTGGGCGCGGTACTCGGTCGTTGCTCGATATTTGCTACCACGCAACGTCACGTTTTGCAGAGCAATCTCGGCGGCCTCGGAAAATTTCTCCGCAGATGGCGGGTCGCCAACCAGTGATTTCATGGCGGCGTCCGCAATGTGCGGCGTCGGCCCAACCGGACCCATGCTAATTGTCGCTGCGCTGATCGATGCGCCATCCAGTCGCAAGCTCACCGCCATCGAGATGATGGGCAAGCACAGCCCCTGCGGTCGCATGACGCGATGAAATGCAGATCCCTCGCCAATTACAGCCGCCCTGAAGCGCAACCGCGTCAAGATCTCGCGATGACGATCAATCACGCTCCTGCCAGGGCCGGCAAACGAATCCCTGGCCGGAATCCAGCGCACGCCGTTGACGCCGGCGATTTCAATTTCACCAGCCAGTGCCAGGAATCCCATCGTGCCATCACCCGCGGGCAAGGCATGAGCAACGTTGCCAGCAAGCGTGCCGACGTTACGCACCTGTGGACCGCCGATGACGCCACAACCTTCCGCGAGACACGTCCCGAATTTTTTTATGGTCGCGTTATTAATGATTTCCGTATGCGTTACGCCGCAGCCAATCAAAACGCAATCGTCGCTTCTGCTGATAATCTTGCAGTCAGCAATACGCGTTGCATCAATCATCGCCATAACAGGACGTCGCAAGCCGCGGCGCATTTCCACCAGCAAATCGGTACCACCGCCAACAACGCGAGCGTCGCCATCGTAATGGCGCAGCAACTCGATGGCTTCCTCAACGGAAACTGGCGAATGGTAGTTTGTGCAAAAACTTGTCACTACAGTAACCCTTTTAACTTGATGCCTGAATTCGTTGCCACAACCGCGGGGCCCGTTCTGCGCACTGCGCGCGAATAGCTGCCTCGTCAAGATGGGCAATGCGTCCGTCAGCAACAATCACGCGTCCCCGTGCGATCGTCGTCCGTACTGCAGCAAAGCCCAGGCCGAATAACAGGTGACCAAAAAATGTATTTTCGTTTAGTGGCGTAAACGGGACGTACTCTGGAATCACGATATCGGCCAGTTGACCGGGAGCCAGCGCACCACGCGGCTCGCGAAACAGACGATTTGCAATGCTGCGATTATTACGCAGCAAAATGTCACACGCTTCGACAAATGCGAGCGTCGGGTCACGATGAATACTGCGCTGTTGCATGTACATGGCCCTTGCCTGGGAAATAAGATGCGACGACATTCCATCGGTACCCATGCCCACCAACACGCCGCTCTGCAACATATCGAGCACCGGCGCTGAGCCCAGACCGTTATTCATATTGGATTCGGGGTTGATCACAAGCATCGAGTCGGTCGAGTGCAACAAATCCAGTTCGCGCGCATCGAAGTGAATGCCGTGCACAAAAATCGTCTTGGGCCCGGCAATGCCGAACTCCATAAAGCGATCCATGAGTCGTTTACCGTAGCGCTCCTCGGTCACTTTCACGTCAATTTCGTCTTCACCCGCGTGCACGTGAAAGCCCACGTCCAACTCTGTAGCAAGGGCTGCGCAACGCTCCAGCGTTGCTGTACCAAGGGTCATTAATGCATGCATACCCAGCATGGCGACCATCTGGTCATCATCTGCAGCATGGCACTTGCGTATGTAGCGCTCGTTTTCCTCAATGCCCTCGCCGTCACAATTGCGGTCCGAGACCTCGTAACTTAGGCAGCCGCTTAAGCCCACATCGCGGAATGCACGTTCGACCTGGTCGAGACTGCCGTCGCAGCATGAAGGCGACGCATGATGATCAATGACCGTTGTGCAGCCGGCACGTGCCGCATGCATCAGCGCCAGCAAGGCAGAATAATAAACATCGTCAGCGTCCAGGGCCCTATCCAGCTTCCACCACAGCTTTTGCAGGTTCTCTACAAAATTTCGCGGTGGCGGGCCGGGCGGAGTGAACCCCCGTGCAAACGTCGAATAGAGATGGTGGTGAGCATTGATCAACCCCGGCATGACCACACAGCCACCGGCATCAATGCTGCGATCTGCCGCATAGCGGTCTGCAGCAAAATTACCAACAGCAACGATCTGCTGATCTTCTATATAAACACTGCCGTTCTCGAAAAAGCGGTTTTCTTCATCAAGCGTTACAACGTCTGCATTGGTTATCAGCAAAGAACTCATATCACTCCTCGTACCCCGGGTGAGCGATTTTCCCTGCCGCAGCATTTGCTCTCGCCACAGGGAGGTGCGGCAGTGATTGCTGCACTCCTCGCAGCAATACAAACATCTCTGCGCAGTGCTCGAGTGAAAGCTCCTTAGCGCCACCGTCGACAAGGTTGACATGCTCCACCGCAAAGGTCTTTGGTTCCAGGCGCGCCCGCAACGACGGACCGAAGTACTCCAGCGCCCCGTTCAGCTCTATTCGATGGGTACATCCCTGCCGGCGTGAATCCATCGCCCACTGATTGTTGTCGTGAAACACCATGAAGGCGTTGTCTTGTTGCTCCTCAAAGCTTGATCGATCAACGAACAAACGCGGCTTGTCCCGATAGGGGTGACCGGCGGTTGGGCAAAA
>JAHEFE010000067.1 GCA_024640365.1 Woeseiaceae bacterium
CTGACAACTTTCTTCTTTTTTATACTTTTATTTGCCTTTATCCGACTATGGGCAGGATCAAAATCAACGAAAGCACAGCCATATAAAAACAGCTAGCTAGACGCTCGTTCGGACGCAAACTACGCTGCGCTTTGTTTACGCCGCACGGCCTGGTGGTAGACGGCCGTTTGCCTCACCAACCTTGAAGGAGACAGAAAGATGCAAAATCAATTCAATGCAGAAGAAGTTTCCCAGTTCGAGAACGCGACATGGTCGAGATGTGCCCGAGGTTACACGGAGGGATTCGGCGCCCTGGTTGCGGAGGCAATCGACCCTCTGCTGGATGAAGTGAGCGTAAGTGCAGTAGACCGACTCCTGGATGTGGGTACCGGTCCGGGGCTGGTCGCGGCCAGGGCCGCGGCGCGGGGCGCTTTCGTCATCGGTATCGATTTCTCGGAGGACATGCTGACCGAGGCTCGGCGGCTCAATCCCGAAATCGAGTTCCGCGCGGGCGCTGCCGAGGGTTTGCCCTTCAAAGACGGCGAGTTTGACGAAGTCGTCGGTAACTTTGTACTCCATCACTCAAGCCAGCCGGACGAGGTCCTGAAGGAAGCATTCAGAGTGCTCCGACCGGGCGGGAGGATTGGGTTTACCGTTTGGGCGGATCCTTCGAAGCTTGAGGCCTTCGGATTATTTTTCGCAGCGGTAGAGGAACACGCCGGGGCGGCGGAACTTCCGCATGGCCCGCTGTTTGGCGTCAGTGATTTCGCGGTCTTCCATGCGATGGCGCGCGATGCTGGTTTCCGCAACACCTCCGTTAGAGAGCTCCAGATTGCGTGGCGAACGCCCTCGATCGACTCATATCTGGCCGCATTCGGCGACTGGTCCAACCTTGACACGTTTCCAACCGACGTCCATCGCGCAATTGAGCGTACTGTGCGAGAGAGGGCCAGCGCCTACCGCGACGGTGATGTCTTTGTTATCCCGAATCCCGCAATCCTTATGTCGGCTGTCAAGTAAGCGTGCCGTCTAACAAGCGCTCGCACCCGTCCGTCGCTTTTGTCATGCCTGGTGCTTACGCACAAGCCGTGCCAAACCGGCGAAAATGCCGAACGCAACCGCAGATGACACCAAGGTTAGGCGGTACAGCAACCCAGGACAACGACCTATGAGTCACAAGCAACCAACACCATCGCTTCAAGGCTCCTGCCATTGCGGGGCCGTTCACCTCACTCTTCCGGTGGCGCCAGAGGAGGCGACGAGTTGCAATTGCTCACTCTGCCGTCGCTCGGGAGGCATCTGGGCCTACTACGAGTTCGGCACGGTGTCTGTTCAAGGTCACCCCGAGAATACGGAAGACTACATCTGGGGTGATCGGACGCTGAGGAACGTGCGCTGCAAGACATGCGGAATAGTGACTCACTGGGAGCCGCTGGAAACCAAGCTTGGCGCTCGGCACGGCGTGAACCTGCGCAACTTCGAGCCAGAGCTGCTGGAGTCAGTAATCGTCAGGCGCTTCGACGGCGCGGATAGCTGGACATTCCTCGATTGAGCACTTGCCGCTTATTACATTCGGCGCTCAGAAATTCACAAGTGCCGGCTAACAATTCATCGAAGCTGACCCCGCTTCGCGGGCCGGCTGCGTCCAGGGGTTAGCCGTAATTCTTTAGTACTCCCCAGCAAACAATATGGAGCGATGTGGTGCCAATAAAAAATAAAATCAAATACTCACTACTATTGGTGTTGGCTTTAGCCATCGCAAATTTTATTTATCAACAATTGTTGGTGCAGCCAACCAGCATAGATGGCAATGCTATCCAGTCTCATCTCACTTTTACCCAACACAACGATAATGTATGGAGTGTCGTATTCAGTCCAACTGACAGCGTTGTTGCCAGTTCAAGTGCCGATGGCAGTGTCAAAATCTGGCGAATGGCTACTGGTGAGGTGATTCAAGATTTGCAGCACCCCATGGGCGTGCCCGCCATCGCGTTCAGCCCCGATGGAAAGCAAATTGCCAGCGGCAGCTATGATGGAATATTAAGAATATGGAACGTGTCGGATGGTGCCTTAATCAACACATTTGAAGATGGCGATGAAGTTATATGGGGACTGACTTACAGTCCAGATGGCAGGTCCATCGTGACAGGCAGGCAAAATGGAAAAGTAACCCTCTGGGATCTGGCCAGCGGTCAAAAGGAAATTATGGTTGGGCATCAAACCGGTGATGTATGGTCTCTGTCATTTACTCCCGATGGAAAAATATTAGCCAGTGGCGGGCACGATCATTTGATCAAAATATGGGACATGGCAACAAGAAGTGTCATTCACACCATCGATGGACATGCTGAAGCAATTGTTTCGGTGGATTTCAGCCCGGATGGCACTCTACTGGCCAGTGGCAGCGATGATAAAACGGTGAAACTGTGGGACACCCATGACTGGAAGTTAAAGAAAACTTTATCGGGTGAATCCGAATGTGTTTATGGAGTCGCCTTCAGTCCCGATGGAAAAAGCTTGATAAGTGGCGGGAGAGATAAAAAAGTATTGGGCGAGATTCTCCAATATCGCTTCGGATATTCCGGTCCATTTCGAGGGATAACCGTTCGATTATGGGATGTAGACTCAGGTCAATTATTGCGAACAATGGATGACCATAATAATGATGTGAACTTCGTGGCCTTCAGTCCTGACGGTGGCTATTTTGCAAGTGCGAGCGAGGATAAAAGCGTTAAGGTCTGGAAAGTGAGCCAATCGAGATTGAGGTAACCCCACTAGCTAAATGATGTAATCAGTTTGATTGGCAAATGAAGATCCTTTGCAAGGATCCAATCATCAAACAAAGCGAGGCCGTCGTGGAACGGCCGCTCAAACTTAAGGCGTGAGGCCTCATTCAAATTTTGCACGAGATTGATATGAATAAAACCTTTCGAGACGCCGCACTCTATCTTTGGCTCTTTGTCCTCGCCCTACTCGGCTATTACTATCTATATCGCGCTGTTGACTATCGTTTTCTCCATGAGGGTCGGCTTGGCCCTTCCTTGTTCAACAAGCAAATTTGGTACATAGCTCACGCAGTACTGGCACTTCCCGTGGTCTTCGGGGCGCCGCTGCAGTTTGTTCCCAAGCTCAGACAGATAGCACCGCAGTTCCACAGGTGGGTTGGGCGCACTTACGTGTTTGGAGCAAGTGGTGCCGCGATGCTCGCGGTCTACCTGGGGCCACGACTGAGTATGAAGGATCACGTCTATCTATCGTAATTACCGGCTTGCTTTGGCTGTTCTTCACTCTGGCTGCCTGGCGTACAGCCATCTCAAAGAACTTTGCGGCTCATCGCGCTTTCATGATCCGTAGCTATACACTGGCCTTGGTTCTTGTGTGGCTTCGGCTGATGTATGACTTTCAGGATCAACTGTTTTTTTACGTGAAAGACGAGGATCTGAGAGACGCAACACGCGAGTGGGCGTCCTGGATTGTCCCACTGATCACCGTCGAACTTTGGCTCTCATGGCTACCGCAGTTGAAGCCTAAGAAATCACTCCAGCGGCCGGCGGTCTGAGCGAATACGTTAGGTCGGAAGATCTCGGAACCGTATGATTTGCCAGCGGCCAACGATGTCCTGGCGGGAGCAAGCAACATGGCAATGCAACAGTGCGGCAAAGAAAATGGCGGCCAGTAGCGCCGCTCGCGAGTGGATGCCGAAAGCGCGCTAGCTGTAATGCTGAGAAACCCTCGGTGCTCGGTGCGCCGGAAAAGTATATGTGCAACATCGGCTCAATACTTATAACTCATGTGCGAGATGCGCGTTACCACTCGGCGATATCTGAAAGGTTATAGTTGGTTCAGCGTCTCACTCGCCCTGTTAGACTCGCTTTTCGCCCCAACTGAAAGATCAGGAGAAATAACATGAAGGTGGCTTTGAGGTGTTTGTGTGTCTTGGGTTGCTTGTCCCTGACGGGTTGCGCCGAGGCGGATCGACCGCATTCACCGCAAGAACAGGGTGACTATCGTTCAGTTGTAGATCGCGAAGTCGCGACGACAATCCGCGAGTTTATGGCCGGGTTCAGCGCGGCCACATGTGACGATGTTACGGCGGTGTCGCGGTTTATTCGCGACGGAATGATTTTCGTCAACGAGAGCGACGTCTTCACTGTTTCTCTGGCCGACTATGAGCAGGGGCTCCGGGACAGAGTGTGTGATTGGAAGAGCCATGCTGGTGTCGTGGATTCAATAACCGTTGATGCACTCAGTAGGGACGTCGCCGTCGCGGCCTGGCGCTATCACGACGAAGTCCGGCTTGATTCCGGAGAGCTGCAGCGCTACAAAGGGTCGACACTGATGACCCTGGTACGCTCCGGGGATGGCTGGAAAATCAGCTCTACCATGTCTGCTTTGGAGTGAGCGTTCGTTGCCTGAGCAACAAGACTAATGCCTGACCCAAAGAGGCATAACGGCCGGACACTATTTTTTTCAATGACCGGAATGCACGTCGATTGCAATCGGTGCATTATCGCTGGCAGGTTAACGAGACTGAAGGGACGCTATGATTGCATTCATTCGAAAGCTTAGGCGTGTTGCGCTGACCGAAGGTGCGCTTGGGAGATATTCGGCCTATGCCATCGGTGAAATCATCCTTGTCGTGGTCGGTATTCTGATTGCATTGCAGATCAACAACTACAGCGATGCACGCAAGGATCGCGCACGCGAGGTCGGGTACCTGGCAAACATCCGCGCCGACCTGGTGGCCAACATCACGGAAATGGACCGCTATCTGGCGAGCCGCACGGAGTCCATCGCGGCAGCGCAGCGCATCGTCGACCACTTCGACGGCAAGCCCATCGAGGACGCGTCTGCCTTCAATGCGGACGGAGTCAGAATCTACAGTTGGCAGCGCTACTACCAGATTAACAACACCTATCAGGAGCTTGTGAACTCCGGTAATTTCGCGCTGCTGACGAACGACCGCATCAAGCACGGGCTGCTGGATCTCGAAGCGCAGTACAAGAAAATGAAAGGAGAGGAAGACCATTTTCGCTTCGATGCCGAAACGCTGCTCTACCGGCCGCTGTACGAGTCGATGGATCTCAATCCTATTGTTTTGGATTTTGCCTACCGCGTAAGCCAGGGTCAGGCAGGCAAGGAGGGGGGGCTTACAGCGCAGTCATTTGCGGGGTACCTCAAGAATCGACAGCTCAAGAATGGTTTCGTGATGACCATCCTGGAGTTCGGCACCATGAACGACCAGATGCGCGAAATGAAGCGCTTATCGCAGACATTGATGGCTGAAATCGATGCGGAAATAGGCGCCCGGCATTAGAGGTCAATAATGGGCAGCTCGGACTAACGTATTCATCGCGTCAGCCGTCACCTGCAAACACCACACAAAACACGTCGGAGAATTGCATGGAGCGAATGACCAGGATCAGTAGTTTGAGCATTGGAAGCAGCACGACGAATTTCGACATCATTAATGAGTGAATTAGAAAAGATAGGATATAGCAATTGGTTTAAGAATCGGGCGGACGATACGAAGGTCGCCTCCCACGGTGTCGCGCGTGTGGTTTCCGTACATAAAGATAGTTATACCCTGACAAAGGGCGGGGACGACATCTTTGCTGAACTTTCAGGAAATCTCTTGTATCGCAGCGACTCGGCCAGTGAGCTTCCTACTACAGGAGACTGGGTATATGCGGATTTTTATGATGATGACAGCCACGCAATTATTTGCGGTGTTTTTCCCAGAAAGTCTCTGCTGAAAAGAAAGTCAGCGGGGAAGCTAATTGATTTTCAACTGATCGCTGCAAATATTGATATGGCGTTTATTATTCAATCACTGAATGACAACTTTAATTTGCGCAGACTGGAACGCTATTTGGTTATGGTTAATGACGGGGGGATCGAGCCCGCTATTTTATTGAGTAAATGCGACCTTTTAGCAAGAGACAAAATAGACGAAATCAAGAAAATCGTTGTCGGCATTGTGCCTGATTCTCCAGTCATTGAGTTCAGTAATTTAAGCGGCGAAAATATTGCGTCAATTGCGAGCCACCTAAAGAGTGGCTCTACCTATTGTCTATTGGGCTCTTCGGGTGTTGGCAAAACCACTCTGCTTAATGGCCTGATTGGAAGTGATTTATATGAAACCCGGTCGGTTAGTAAAATTCAAAGCAAAGGCAGGCACACCACGACGAGTCGGCAATTAGTTCGCTTGGAAAGTGGAGCAATAATTATTGACACCCCTGGGATGAGGGAGCTTGGGGGCCTGTCGGTGGCGGAAGGAGTTGATGAGACGTTCTCGGAAATTGTTGAGTTATCGCAACGCTGCAAGTTCAACAACTGCTCTCATACCAACGAAAAAGGCTGTGCAATATTGGTCGCTATTCACGCCGGCGAACTGTCTGAGCGTCGCTATCAAAACTACCTGAAGCTAAGAAAGGAATCCGAATTTAATCAGATGTCATACCTTGAAAAAAAGAAAAAAGACAAAGCGTTGGGACGGCTGATTAAATCAACAATACAAAAGAAGAAAAAGTAATTAAACTGGCAACTGCATTATGCGCAAGAGATTGATTACTGCAGCGGCCTAGAAATAACAATGTCAGTCGGGTTAAAGACAGTAGCACTTTGGTTAGCCATCCTTGTGGTTGCGATCCTTAACGGCGCACTCAGGGAAAGCGCGCTCATCCCCTGTTTCGGTAGCGTCACTGGTCTGGTCGTAAGCGGGATTCTTCTTTGTATCTGTATTTTTCTCGTCGCTCTGGCCGCCGTCCCTTGGTATGGCCCGTTAGTCTCGCGCCGGTGGTTATGGATTGGTCTTTGCTGGCTACTGCTCACTTTGATATTTGAGTTCAGTTTTGGCTATATAGCACAACATAAATCGTTCACCGATTTGTTGGCTGCCTACACCTTTAGTGGCGGCAATATTTGGCCTGTTGTACTAGTGGTTACATTTGCCTCGCCCTGGATAGCTGCACAAGCCCGCGGCTTCATCTGAGGTATAGAGGTCTGCAAGACGGTTATTCGAGTCGGCGCAAGAATGCTACGCTACGCGCGACTGGCCGTCCGGTATTGCCGGTTCGGGTGTCGCCGTAGCATAAGGAGAAAGGCGTGAAGAAATTTTTGGCAGTTTACACGGGAACGGCGGAAGCCATAGACAAGTGGAAGGCCATGTCGGAGCAGGAACTCAAAAAGCGCCAGGCGGCGGGTGTTAAAGCCTGGCAGGAGTGGGCCGAGCACAACGAGGCATCAATTATCGAGATGGGCGGGCCGCTTGGGAAAACCAAACGGGTATCCGCTGCCGGCGTAAACAACACTCACAACAATTTAACGGCTTACACTATTGTTAAAGCCAAAACGCACGAAGCAGCAGCGAACCTCTTCGAGGGTCACCCGCACTTCACTATCTTCCCCGGCGATGCTGTGGAGATAATGGAATGTATGGATATTCCCGAGATGTGATGACACGGGGCGGCGCGCGTCTGTCGCTACGCCAAGCCCGGACATTGAAGCCGGGCTCGCTAGGCCAGATTATTTGAGCTCACTATCGTTACGTTAATTGCGGTGAGGCCCAATAATTTTGTTTTTAACCAGCGAAGTTGCTGTGCCATAAATTGATACAGCGCAATTATTGCAGCCTCATTCCGGGCATTATCGCGTCATAGCAGTAATTACTCCTCCGGTTATGGCGGTCCGACCCCTCGGTTTTTGCATGAGCACACAAACGGAGCAACTCAAATGGCAAACAGAATCGTAGGGATCGGAATCACCTTGTCAGCTATTTTGCTGCTGATACCGAATGCCGCCTCGGCCCAGCACGTCCTGGTGGCCTACTACAGCGCCACCGGTCATACGGCGCTGATGGCTGATGCCGTAGGAGAGGGAGCGCGGAGCG
>JAHEFE010000011.1 GCA_024640365.1 Woeseiaceae bacterium
CAGTGGGCGGCATTGTTGCAACCTCAACTGCGGTGACAAAGAGCGAAACCAGGACCAGCGAGAGGCGCGCAGCATCTGCCACAACCGCTGGACCTGATGACAAGGTCGCGCAATTAATGACCGATGCGCGTCGCGCCATGATGGCTGGTGAGCTTTCTCAGGCAGTACAGCTGTACACCAAAGTCTTACAGCAACCTGCCAATCCGTATCAACAACAGGCGCAGGAATTCCTCGGCCTTGCACGAGAACGTAACGGTCAACTGGCCCACGCACGTGCCGAGTACACGACCTATCTGGAGTTATATCCGAATGGTGACGGTGCCAATCGGGTGCAGCAACGTCTTGCAGTGTTAATGGCCCAACCCGCCAATGCCGATACATCTGTGGCTGCCGCCGATGGCTCTGACACGCAGAGAAAAGTGAATAGCCCCTGGAACCTGCGGACGTTCTTCTCTCAGTACTATCGGAGATACGTAAATCAAGTAAATGACAACGAAGCAATCGTTGCGCAGTCATCAATTTATTCAGACATAAACCTGGACGCCAGGCGTCGCGGCGAACGGTTTGATTTCACCACCCGAGTAACAGCCGGTTACCGCAACGAGCTCTTGAGTGATCCCAGGAGCAGCAACAACCGGGATTTTCGCATGTCGTATGCATTTGCGGAATTGGTTGACAGCCGCACCGGACTGGGCGGCCGATTTGGTCGACAGTCGCGCAACACTGGCGGTGTATTGGGTCGATTTGACGGCTTGAACATGACCTACCAAGCCACCGAAAAAATACGACTTGAAGCAGTCGCTGGCAAACCAGTGTACTCCACGGCAAGTGGCGCTGATCCCTCGCGAACATTTTACGGTGTTAGCTCGAATTTTGGCCCATTTTTTGAGGGGCTCGACATCGGCACCTACTATCTGAAGCAGGACATGGACGGCCTGACGGATCGCCAGATTGTAGGCACCGAAGTCCGCTACATAAGTGACCGGGCAAGTATTTGGGGCCTTGCCAACTACGACACCTCATTCAACGTGCTGGGTAACATGTTCCTGCAAGCTCGTTACCAGATACCCTCCGCATTTACTGTGACGGCAATGGTCGATCAGCGCCGAGGCTCATTCCTTAGCATTGGTAATGCGTTATTCGGAGAGTACGTTGACGTAACTCTGGAGGATCTAGCGGCAATAATGAGCGAGGAAGAGCTGCGCCAGATCGCATTAGAACGTGCGCCTAATACAACGACGACCACGGTTGGGCTGACCAGGTCTTTGTCAGACAAGTTTCAATTGAGTCTCAATGCCAGCCAGTCAAAAATCGATGAAGCGCCTGCTTCAAATTACTACAGCGGCATGCCGGCAACGACTTACAGTTATTACTCCCTCGATCTGGTCGGGAGTAAATTATTGAGCGAAAGAGATGTTTCTATCCTTGGTCTACGCTATTCAGATTCAGACAGTTCAGCGGTCTGGACTGTCAATTTGAATACTCGATTCCCGATCGGCCGTTCCTTCTACATTAACCCCAGAATCCGGGTCGACCACCGGCAGATTAACTCCGATTTGTCTACCGAATGGATCTATTCACCAGGGCTCCGCTTGCAATATCGCTGGGGAAGGCATGCCCGCATTGAGCTGGAAGCCGGTAAGCAATTTGCCAGCCGTGCATTACCGGAGTTCGATCTAACTCGCGATTCCTATTACGTAAATCTTGGTTATCAAATATTTTATTGATCATCCGCGGTTTATAGATCAGCCGAACCGGGGTGGTAAGTCCGCTCCGCTCGGCTTGCCACGTCGTCACGATAATAGGCAATAGTTTTGAATTCCCGGTCAACGTAGCGCTGCGCCTGATCAGCAAAGTGCGGCGACGCCGGATCGCCACTCTGGCCACCGGCCAACATGCTAATCGCTTTTACCTTGGGACCAAATTCGACCAATGCGATAAAGCTGTTACCAGAGGTGCCGTAGATACGCTTGGTACCGGGATAACGCTTGGCACCAAACGACGCCAACGCGCCCCAGTTACCAGACGCCATGCCGACCCCCAGGCTGGGCTCAGCATCGTTGAACGGTTGTTTAATGGCTCCATTAATTCTCTGGTAACGGTTAACGTCACTCCACTGCGTATTCCAACTGCCAAAATCCGCCTCAAGCATCGCGATTGTATCTGCAAAAACCTGTAGGCGCTCCTCGTCCGGAGTGCCGGTGCCCAGGAAATTAATGAGATCCATTTTCTCCATGTCATACGCCTCTGGCTGTCCCGCGACCTTGTCGCTATAGGCAACGCCATAAAAGTGCGCAAGTGTCATCGCAACCGAGTCGGCAGAAACCGTTAAGTCCCATTTTCGCAATACGTCAATCGCAGCGGCAAGCTCCGGCCTGCTGGAGCCTGCACGATCGTATGCCGCAACCAATCCTGGTATCAACTTTTCAAACCCTGGCAAATACGGGTCGTAGGCAATATCCAGCAACTTATCGAGCGTCAGGTCATGAGCCCCGGCCAACACACGAACCGCGTGCAAGCCTCGAAAGTTTTCGGCATCGGGCGCCATGTAGGTCGGATAGTCTTCGCGCTTTGGGCTGAACTCGGCGGCCGCTGTAAATGGTGTGGAATTCGTGTTTTGCAACCAGCCGGTTGCCGGATTTAGCAGAGTGACAATCTCATCGACATCGTGGAGACCTTGCCAATCGGTGGCTGGATTACTGCCATCCACTGGCTTCGAATAATCAAATTGCGGGTTGCGCTTAGGGATAAAGTTTCCATGGAAATAAGCAATATTTCCGGAGGAATCCGCGAACACCGTATTGTTGGAAGAGTTCGTGCGAATATTCATCATGTCCCGGAACTCTGCATAGTTCGCGAGCTTGGTACGAATGAACGACTGCCGCAACGCGTTCACTGGATCCCAGTTAATTTTGGTTACTACCCACTTGTCGCCAATCATGTGGGTAACGGGCCCATGGGACGTGTGATACATCGGAAATGTGCGCTCAGCCATTCTGTCGCCGTCTTTATACTTCAGGGTTACTTCGGAGACTTCCACCGGCCTTATTTCGTCACCGTAGCGATATACAAGCTTGCCGTCTTTCTCAAATACGTCTTCAACAAAGTCATCCATGAAATCTACATAGGTCGAGGTGTGCATCCAGCCGGTGTTTTCATTAAAACCCTGGTATACAAAGAACTGACCCCAGGTTACTGCTCCATAGGCATTGAGACCTTCTTCGCTAACGACGTGCACTTCGCCACGAAAGAAAAAGGAAGTGTGAGGATTGATGAGCAACATCGCATTACCGGACTCAGTTAACTTGCCGGAAATGGCAAAACCGTTCGAGCCACTCGGCTCCTTGAACTCAACGGGCGTCGCACTCGCCTCCTGTCGCGCATCCAGTGCCCGACCTTCGCCGTAAAACTCCCTGATACCAGCAACATCAATCTGCTCAATGTCACCACCAATAGAGCCCTCACTAAAGAACATCGGCATCCATGGTTCAAAATGAGTCAATAGCCTGGGTTTAACCTGAGGATTGCTGGCAAGGTAAAAATTGACGCCATCAGCGAACGCGTCGCAAAGTTTTTGTAGCCACTCCGGCGCCGCCTCATACGCTGCTCTCGCCTCATCAGTCGTCATGTAAAGACGGGCACGAAGATCACTAAAGAGTGCTTGCTCTCCATCCACCTCGGCGAGGCGCCCGGTCGCCCAGATGTAATTTTGCTCTATACGATTAAAGTCGTCTTCACTTTGCGCATACAACAACCCGAACACCGCATCTGCGTCGGTCTTTGCATAAATGTGTGGAACGCCAAAATTATCTCGAATAATAGTGACATTTTGTGCCCGCGCTTGCAGACGAGAATATTCCGGATCGACGGCATCCTGCGCGCAGGATGCTAGAAATAACAACGAAAGCAGCAGGGATACTCTGACGTATACGGAAATCGTTTTCATAGCGCAACGAACCTTTAGTGAAGAATTCGACGTTCAATATACGCCTATTACCGTTCCCGTCATTACGAATAGAGATGATGTGAAACGCTCATGTGAAAATTTAGCAAAAAAAACGGCGGGTCTCCCCACCGTTCTTCAAATTATTACGAAACTATTTTGGCATGTATGCTCTTCGTTCTGTTACCTCATAGCTGCGGCCGTTATCGCAATCCAGAGTGTCACCAAAAAGCTCACGACCTTTGCGCCATAAGCCACCATTCATGATCTTCTCCCAGTCATTGCCGACCGACTGCCAGTCTGGATCAACATTGATCCACTTAAAATTGTATTTAGCATCATCATTGCCGGCACCTGGAAACCACCAGTAGCTGCTCGCTTGCGACCCAGCCTCATCCAGGACTGCATTCCAGGCTTTGGTAGCCGCTCGGACATCATCCATGGTCTTGCCATCCTTTATCGAGCAGTTTGCAAAAGTCGCAATGAACTTTTTATAGTCCGCACTCGTGTCGCCGTCACGCACTTGAACCTCAACGTATTCAGAATGGGCGCCACAAGTTACAACCTTGTTAAATTCTGCCTGCACCTCGCCGCCTTTGCTTGAGTATGCCTGTTTGCTCTTGCCCATCGTCACACCATCGGTCCAGCTTCCAACCCATGCAACATCAAAAGTCAACTCACTGAAATGGTGTGGCACCATGGTCCAGGCGCCATAGGTCTCGTCACCGTTTGCGTCCATCCAGGCATTCCATTTCTTGATGGCCTTGTCGAGATCTGCCGTCGTCTTACCTTCATTAAACTTGCAGGTATAGCCTTCCGCCGGCACAAAATGAGGCACGCTGCTCTCCTCCTGGGCATTTGCCGATACGCCAAGCAATGCCAGACACGCGCCAAATAAAAAGCATAGAATATTCTTATTCATATTGATTTCCCCCTGATGATTAGATGTCCGGCCGCAAAACCGGTAGCGGTCAGTATAGGAACTAAACCGCGTATACACAAATAGCCATCATTACCGCCCAATCAGGCGGCTGCATACAAGCGGTAGCCCAATGCGTTACTCTCACACAGGTGCAATGAGTGCTTTTTCGATACCTAAAGAATCTCGCGCAGGGCGGCCAGCAAGGTGTCAATTTCGGCAATTGAATTGTAATGAACCGGACCAATACGAACCGCTCCGCCGCTCTCGCGAATCCCGAGTGCCTCCACGACTTCCACTGCAAAGTTGTGACCGCTCCAGACGAAGATATTTCTATCCGCCAGGGCTCTTGCAATGTCTGCTGGCTGGCTGCCTGCCGCCGTAAATGACACCGTTGGGACACGACGATCCAGGGCGCTGAGATCGCTGACACCCTGTATTTTCACGCCGGGCAACTGTTGTAGCCCGCTAATTAAATGGGCCGCCAACTCTTTCTCATAATCGAATAAGAAATCCAGTGCCGCATGAACATACTTGCGCCGCCCGTGAAAGGCTGGATAACGATCGTGATAGTCCTGCGCCATGGTCTCGCCTATCCACGCGATATACTCAACCGCCGCCTGCGTCCCTGCCATGCCCTCGTGGCTTTGCGTACCCGTCTCGAAACGCCAGGGAATTTCATCATCGGCCGGACGCAATTTATAAGGCTCGAGCAATTCAAGAATCTCACGACGACCCCACAATACGCCCTGGTGCGGCCCGAAAAATTTGTAAGCCGAACAGACCAGGAAGTCACAACCGATATCTTGCACATCCGTTGACACGTGAGGAGCAGACTGCACCGCATCTATGTAGGTCCAGACGCCGGCGTCTCGCGCTCTGCTGCAGATCGATTTAATGTCGTTCAATGTGCCAGTGAGATTACTTGCGCCACCAACGCATATGAGACGAGTCTTATCTGTGATCAAGGTGTCCAATACGTCAAGATCAAACTCAAAGGTCTCAGTGTTGAACGGCAACCACTTGACCACCAGACCATGATCTCGCGCCATCAACACCCATGGGTACACGTTGCCGTCATGACACATGCGAGACAATATAATTTCATCGCCCTTGGTAAAATGCCTGCCTATGGATCGCGAAATATGAAAGGTCAGTGACGTCATGTTCTGACCGAAAACAATTTCTTCCTCCGAAGGTGCATTCAGGAAATCCGCCATCGCACAGCGCGCATCCTGCACCGCCTGATCGGCCGCCACACTGGTTCTAAAAACACCGCCCAGATTGGCGCTGGCCTCGAACATGCAGCGATTCATAGCTGCAGCGACAGACGCTGGCACCTGCGTACCGGCAGGGTTATCGAAATGTATGCGCGGAACACCGTCATCTGTCGTAGCAAGTGCGGGAAAGCGGGCGCGGATTGAGGCGAGATCGTAGGTCACTGTTACATCCTGCATAGTTGGATTCAATTAATGCCGACACATAATGATTGCAGCGTCAGCGGATTCTTAATCGTGGGAGGTTTTTCTGCCAGAACTATTCTTCGCCGCCCCATTTTTCACGGTGCGCGCGCTTCGCCGCCTCGACAATTCCGGAATGACGATTGGACAAGAGCAGTGAGTCCGGCGAACAAACCCGCGCCTTTATGACGCCGAGATCACTTGCGGCGTCAAACAGACTGGGATACCAGCGTTCCCAGTTAGGCAGCAGAGCCTCGACTTGTTCGCGTAAGTTCATAACGGTAATTTACGCGACCATGCAGGCGGAAACAATGACCTGCGTCTCTTGACATTTCAGGACAGAGTTAACATCGAGGAAAGCATGCGAATCAGATAGATCAGCAAGGAGCGCCCCAAGTAATCGACTAGCGGCAGCGTCTTTAAGAATTAATCCTGCAGCGCCTGTGCGAAACCACTGCCAATAAGAATAAGTACAGCGGCAATCGCAAAGGTCGTGCCATGCGGCAACCAGGTCATTGGCAGCGCACTGACTTGCGTCGGCAGTATTTCAATAAACCGGCTGGCAAATATGATCAGCTCCGCAGCGGGCTTGGCAGCGATTACCCCACCAATCAGCATGGCTATAGGCATAGTCCAGCGACGAATCAGCACCTGCCTCTGAACTCTCCGCATGACGAGGTTAGAAAAACCGTCATCGGCAATCGGCTCGCTCTTGAACGCGTCCTTAAGCCAGTCATCATTTTCCGTGTGCTTAACCATGACTATTTTCCTGAATATCAAACGATTGCCGAATTTTCTCTTTGCTGCGATGAATATACGATTTCACGGTACCCACTGGGAGATCCGCTGCCTGACCAATTTCGTGATGCGAAAGACCACACCCATAGGCCAAAATCATGATAGCCCTTTCCTGCTCCCCCAGCACCGCCAGATATTTATCCAGATCACTGACTTCCTCATTATCGTGGTTGCTCGCATCCTCAATCAAAGTGCCATACTGATACTCATCAAGTATCTCGCCGTAGCGAGAGGACTTTCGTTTTGATTGCAGAAACGTCGTGTAGGCGACTTTCAGCAACCAGCCTATGAAACTTCCCTGTCCTGCGTACGTATGCAGTTTGTTCCAGGCATGCAGAAAACTATCCTGTGCCAAGTCATCCGCTAACGTTACATCCCTGCACAACTTGCGAAGAAAGTTTCGAACCTGGGACTGATGTCGTCGCACCAATTCACCGAACGCATCAGCATCCTGAAGGCCGACAACTTTTGCCACCAAAGTTGCGTCTTCGTGACCTTTCTCACCCAGGCTCTCCAATTTCTCGGCTTTTAACTCTGCTTGGCGAACTTAGCCAAAAGCAGGAAAGCGACACCAATGACAGCCGGAAAAGTTGCGACGGCCAACATCGGCTGAACAGCATCCTCTTCCCCGAGAATGACGCCAAACAATGCAAATGCGGCACCAATAGCAAGCCAGATAATGCCGCGCCGAAAATCAGAACCGGGTTTCTTGGCCGGCTCACCGAGGCGGTCGATCAACTCCGGACTCAGTTCCTGTCCTTTATCAATCGCGACCTGAATCGTTCTTTGCATATCCTGGCGAGCACGATATTTGTAAGAAAGCATCAAGCTAATAACTACCGCTATCGATATGAAGAATGTAAGCGGAACTAGTATCTCATCCATTTTTGGAACTCCTGATTTGATTAAACGCAGCTTGTGCTGCCCTTAACCAATAGATGGCTGTCGCCATCAAATTGGATGCAACTCAGCAGAAAAACTTCCATAGTCATTATTTATTCCTTTAAAAACAGTAGTTTAAATGACTGGATAAGACATCCGCTAGCGCGTCTTCCAGGCCGCAATAAGCTCTGCCTCGCGCTCTGCGGTCATGCCCGCGCGCATTGTGGAGGTGCGTTCTTCGGGAAGGGTCTTCCACCAATCCAGCAAGTCGCGAATCGTTTCCCGTATCGGTCTATTGACCATCCCCGCCGCAACGGCGCGTTCTCCGCTTACGTAAGCCCATTTACCTTCTTCGCTGCCCGCAGGTGCCCAGGTCGGCAGACTGTTGGACTCCAGCAGTTTGTTTTGCTCGATAAATTCAAGATCCATCCATATCGGTGTTACCGCACTGGGTGCTACGGCCTGCGTATCCTGCAGCAAACGACCCATCGTATATCCGCCCTTCGGTGTCACCGTGTTGTAGATGCCATTAATTCGCTGTTCGAGACAATCGGCAACGAACAGCGCAAGGTCTCTTGGATCAATAATCTGCAGCGCATCTGTCGAAGATCCCGGCCAGAGCATTTCGCCACCTTTGGACGCACGCACCACCCAATAGCTGAACCGATCCGTGTGATCCCCAGGGCCGCATATATACGTAGGCCGGAGTATCGTTGTATTCGCTGCACCGTAGACTTCTGTGACCGCCTTTTCGCACAGCACTTTCATCGGGCCATACGTTTCACCCGTCACATCTTCGACCGTTTCGTCAGGCATCGTGCCCAGCGGTGAGTTTTCGTCGAGCTCCTGATCAAATTTTGCATAAGCAGAAATGCTCGATATAAATAAGTAATGAGGGACGGCACTCTTCAGTAGATCAGCGGACTCTCGAACCATACGCGGTACGTAACCTGAGTTATCGACAACCGCATCCCATTGGCGGCCACGGAGCGCCTCAAGTTGACTATCGCGATCCCCAACCAGGGTTTCAACATCTGGAAAAAGGTCCGCATTGCGCTTGCCACGATTAAACAACGTAACCTCATGACCACGACGCAGAAGCTCTCGAACCATATGCGGCCCAATGTAACCCGTTCCCCCGAGAACGAGAATCTTCATCGGTTCCGGTTTTACTTTAGCCACCTCGGGACATTCAGTAGCCGCCTTCTCCGACTGGACACACCCAGCTGCCAAAGCAGTTCCACCTACCAGACCCGCTTGTATAAGCCTGCGTCGATTCTTATCCATGACCCGTCCTTTTGTTTTTAATTGGGTTACTCACAAATTGGCGTTTATAGCACCCTGTTGCTGTTTTGGTTGATCAGCCTATATTACGTAAGAATAGTCACTTTGACAGTTTTTGATACTTCAACCACGGATTACACTATGACCACGCTTCTCGTGAAACCAGCCCTGGACCCGCGAACCCTGGAAGAAAAAAGCGGTTCGCTATACCCACCAAAGTTTGCCAAAGCAGTGTCCGGCCGTAGCAAGCGTGCTCTTGGCGATGCCTTTGGATTGCGGGATTTCGGCGTCAATCTGGTGCGATTGGCCCCGGGTGCCTGGTCAGCTCAGCGCCACTGGCACACCCTGGAGGATGAGTTCGTCTACGTCCTGCGCGGTGAGTTAACGCTCATAACGGATGAGGGCGAACAACGCCTGAGCCCTGGTATGACGGCTGGTTTCAAGGCAGGAACAGGCAACGGTCATCACCTGGTTAACCACACTGATAGCGAGGCAGAGTTTCTGGTGGTAGGCACGCGCAACGATAACGATGCAGTGCATTATCCGGACATCGATCTGTTCTACCATCCCGGCACTAAAAGCCAGAACGGCTTTAGTCGTAAAAATGGCGAACCGGTAATTGACTAGCGGTAGCGAGCCTGCAATTTCTTGAGCGCGTCCTGACCCGGATTCAGATCTTCATATTTCAACGTCGATAACGGCGCATCCACGGTGCCTGATAACTCGTGCATGTCACCTTGGGTTTCATCGATATACAAGAGACCGGTAATAATTTCCCCTGCATTTACCCTGTCGCGCAGATAAGAAAAAGCAGCTGCCCGACTGGTCGGGTCATAATCCTTATCAACCTTGCGTAGAATTACCTTACTGCCATCGTGCATTTCAACTGGCATCGCCGCGCCTTCATCATAGGCGGCCTTGATTTCGCGAGCAGGCGGAATGAAGTCCGCGTCAATAACCTCGTGGAAAAACTGTCGGGTATGAGCATAGCTCTTGGTGGAACCAAGATGATCATTAAAGGTTACGCAGGGACTAATAATGTCGAGTAACGCGAACCCATTGTGACGAATAGCACCCTTAATGAGGGGAACCAACTGCTTCTTGTCGCCCGAAAAACTACGTGCAATATAGGTCGCACCTAGCGCGATTGCAGTGCTCACGGGGTCTATGGGTGTCTGTTTATTGGCGGCGCCTTTTTTCGCTTTACTACCCACGTCAGCTGAAGCAGAGAACTGCCCCTTGGTCAGCCCATACACGCCGTTGTTTTCGATCATGTAACACATGCTGACGTTGCGCCGAATAGCGTGCGCAAACTGACCCATGCCAATGGACAGCGAATCGCCATCGCCTGAAACACCAATATAGGTGAGGTGGCGATTTGCAGCATTAGCACCAGTAGTAACCGATGGCATGCGGCCGTGAACCGAATTAAAACCGTGAGACTGGCTGACAAAATATGCAGGCGTTTTCGAAGAGCAACCAATACCACTCATCTTGCCGAGCATATGCGGCTCGATATTGAGCTCGAAAACCGCCTGGATGATCGCCGCTGTAATTGAATCATGTCCACAGCCGGCACAGAGCGTCGAAACCGCACCCTCGTAATCACGAGCACTCAAGCCCAGCTTGTTGCGTGGTGCCTTGGGATGGGCGATTTTCGGTTTGCCTATATAACTCATATTTTTTCTCTATTTGAAACGACCGCTTAAGCGGCACGCCCCTTGGAAATTTGCTCTTTAATTCTGTCAACCACGAAACAAGCCGTCATCGGCAACCCGTCATAATGCAGTACAGAGATCAATTTTCGCGGATCCGCATTGCCGTCCAGAAGCAATAATGACCTCAATTGTGCATCGCGATTTTGCTCAACCACATATACGCGATCGTGCTGGTCAATAAAATCGGTCACAGACTTGTTAAAAGGAAACGCCTTGACGCGGCAATAGTTAACGCCGATTCCATCGTCGGCCAACATATCAATGGCTTCACAAACCGCTCCATCACAACTCCCCAGGGACAAAATGGCCGTTTTATTGTCTGCTGAATAATTGATAACGGGTTCCGGAACCATCGTTCGCGCGGTTTCCCACTTGCGCAACAACCGCTCCATAACTTCTTGATATTCAGCAGAATCTTCTGTGTAGCCGCCAAACTTATTGTGACCTGAGCCACGCGTGAAGAACGACCCTTTGGGATGAACACCCGGTAACGTCCTATACGTGATCGCATCGCCATCAACATCCATGTAGCGATGAAACTTATCCATTCCTTCAAGCTGTTCGGCAGTCAGAACTTTGCCGCGATCAGGCTGATAACTGTCATCCCATTTAAGCTCAGGGCACATCCAGTCATTCATACCTATGTCGAGATCAGACAGGACCATGACCGGCGTCTGCAATCTTTCAGCCAGATCAAAAGCGGTTGCCGCCATGTAGAAGCACTCTTCTGGATCCGCGGGAAACAGCAACACGTGCTTGGTATCGCCGTGCGAAGCATACGCACAAATCATCAAATCGCACTGTTGCGTACGAGTTGGCATACCCGTCGATGGTCCTGTGCGCTGCACGTCGAAAATCACAGTAGGTACTTCAGCGTAATAAGCGAAACCGATGAACTCACTCATCAGGGAGATGCCCGGCCCGCTGGTCGGTGTAAATGCTCTTGCACCATTCCACGATGCCCCAAGCACCATACCAATTGCAGCCAGTTCGTCTTCGGCCTGGATAATCGCAAACTTGTTTTTGCCCGTTGCCTCATCCACCCGATATTTTTGGCAAAATTTAGTAAAAGCATCCATCAAAGATGTTGACGGTGTAATCGGATACCAGGCGCCGACCGTTGCGCCAGCGTAAACACAGCCCAGTCCAGCCGCGGTATTACCGTCAATGATGATGTGCCCAGATGTTTTATCCAGCGGTTTAATTGTCGTAGACAGCGGACAGGCGAAATTTTTGACGGCATAGTCGTAACCGAGACGAATGGCCTCGAGGTTGGAATCGACCAGCTTGGGCTTGGCGGCGAAAGTTTCCTGCAGCAAAGTTGTAATAACGTTCAAATCGATATCGAGCAGAGCTGCAATGACGCCAACATAGGCAACATTTTTCATCAATACCCTGGCCCGCGCTCCCTGAAAATATTCGTTACACATTTTCGATAGCGGCACACCCAGGACATTAATATCGGTGCGCGTTAATAGTTTGCTGCGAGGCCAGGTCGAGTCATAGATCAACCAGCCACCAGGGGTAACTGCGGCGAGATCCTGTGAATACGTCTGCGCGTTCATTGCAACCATGATGTCTACGCGATCGGCGCGCGCCGCACGACCATCTTTGGTGACTCTGATTTCATACCAGGTTGGCAAACCCTGAATGTTGGACGGAAAATAGTTCTTACCGACAACTGGAACACCCATACGAAAAATAGACTTCATCAGCAAACCATTGGCGCTCGCTGAACCGGTTCCATTAACCGTAGCTATTTTTATGACGACATCATTAACACTGGACACGCAAGTTCTACCTCAAACCAAGCGGCATTTACGCCGTTTATCCATGCAGCACACAAGCAGCCGCCTGTCAGGCCTTTGCAGCCTCTGTTTTCTGTTCTTCGCTACGCCGTTGTTCATCGGCAGCGTAAGGTAATTTGATAGCCGACTTCTGCATATCCCAGGCTCCGGTCGGGCAGCGCTCAGCACAAAGACTGCAGTGCACGCAGAGATCCTCGTCCTTCACCATGACCCGCCCCGTATGCGGCAAACCGCCGGATACGAACAGTGCCTGCTCGATATTCTCTGCAGGTGCCGACAAGCGAGTCCGCAATTCATCCTCATCAGCGTTTTCCGTGATCGTCAAACAATTGATAGGGCAGATATCGATACAAGCATCGCACTCAATACAGAGTTCGTCCTTGAAGACCGTCTGAATATCGCAGTTCAGGCAGCGCTCTACTTCGTGCACGATCTGATCAACGGTAAAGCCGAGCTCTACCTCAATATCCAGCTTCTTGAAACGCTCCTTAAGATCCACGTGAGGCATCAAGCCGCGCACAGACGGATCGTAATCATTAGAGAAGCTCCATTCGTGCATACCCATCTTCTGACTGATGAGATTCAATCCGCGCGGCAATCGGTCATTAATATCTTCGCCCTGGCAATATCTATGAATTGAAATCGCCGCTTCATGCGAATGCGCTACCGCCCAGATAATATTCTTCGGGCCAAACGCTGAGTCGCCGCCGAAAAAGACTCCAGGGCGCCCGCTCATCATGGTCGTCTCATCAACGACTGGGCAATCCCACTCATTAAATTCGATACCGATGTCGCGTTCGATCCACGGGAAAGCATTATCCTGGCCGATGGCCAAAATTACGTCGTCACAAGGGATCACCACTTCGCGAATAGCCCTACCACGATCGATAGCGCCTTTCTCATCAACCTTATATTCCATCTCGTCAAACTTCATTCCGACCAGCTTGCCATTTTCAATGACAAACTCTTTTGGCGAGTGATTGATCATGATTTCGACGTTTTCTTCTTCCGCGTCCTCAAGCTCCCATTCGGATGCCTTGAAGAACGCACGCGGCTTGCGGGCCATGACCTTGACGCTGTCCGCACCGATACGCAACGCGCTTCGACAACAGTCCATCGCAGTATTGCCGACACCAATAATCAGTACCTTTTTGCCTATCGCTTTGATGTGCTCGAAGGCAACCGACTCCAGCCATTCAATGCCAATATGCACATTTTGAGTGTCATAACGGCCGGGCAACTTCAGCTCTTTACCCTTCGGGGCACCGGTACCAACAAATACAGCATCGAAACCGCCGTTGTCGAGCAACGATTTAAGGCTATCAATGCGGTGGTTGAGTTTAAGCTCCGCGCCCATGTCCAGGATGTATCCGATTTCTTCATCCAGTACCTTCGGCGGCAGACGAAACTGCGGAATATTGGTCCGCATCAGTCCGCCGGTTTTAGCGAGGGCCTCGAAAATAGTGACCTCATAGCCCAGTGGCAGCAGATCGTTAGCAACACCCAACGAGGCGCAACCCGCTCCAAGCAAGGCCACCTTTTTACCGTTCGTCTGTTCCGGCTTTTTCGGCAATCGATCACGAATATCGTCCCGATGATCCGCGGCCACCCTCTTCAGGCGGCAAATTGCGACCGGTTTTTCCTCAACGCGACCGCGTCGACATGCCGGTTCGCAAGGCCGATCGCAGACCCTCCCGAGTATCCCTGGAAACACGTTGGATTTACGATTTTCCATGTAAGCATCACTAAAATTGCCCTGGGCAATCATGCGGATGTACGTGGGAACGTCTGTATGTGCGGGACAAGCCCACTGGCAGTCGACTACTTTATGGAAATAGTCCGGCTTTGAGGTATCTGTTGGTTTCATTAACTCGATTCAATGTTCAGCAAACCTGAACTAACTTGCTTGTTCTGCAAGGGCTTTTGATAATTGCCGCTAGGATAATGGTATCGACCGGAAAGTAAACAATTTTGGGCCATATTTGCTCAAATTACGGTTGCTCGCTTGAATTGCCGTATTTATTGGCGCGAAATCTCTCTAGTCCTGGCGGAAAGCCAGGCGACTGCCCGCGATATCACCAGTAAGAGCACCTGCCTCGTAAACGACCCTGCCGTTAATGATCGTGGTATCGATCGTTGAGGAAAATACAGTGCCCTCATAGGGCGACCAGCCGCATTTATACAGGACGCTCTCGCGAGTCACTGTCTGTGGCTTGTTTTCGTCAATCAGTACCAGGTCAGCGAAATAACCTTCGCGCACATAACCACGATCAACGACACCAAAAATGTCCGCCACCGCATGGCTGGTCTTATCAACGACGATCTCAATAGAGAACTCACCCTTGTGTACCTGCTCCAGCACGCTCAATAGCGCGTGTTGAACCAGCGGCAACCCGGCTGGCGCCTTGAAGTAGCTATTTTGTTTCTCGGCCCAGGTGTGCGGGGCGTGATCGGTCGCAATAATATCGATGCGGCCCTCATTAACTGCTTTGACCAGGGCCGCGCGATCAGCGGCGCGCTTGATCGCAGGATTGCATTTTATTTTACTCCCGTACTGCTCGTAATCCCTTTCGTCGAAATAAAGGTGATGGACGCAAACCTCCGCAGTAATACGTTTATCAAGGCGATTAGCCGTACTGAAGTGAGCCATCTCTTTGGCGGTTGTAAGGTGCAACACGTGTAACTTGGTTCCGTGCCGCCGGGCAAGGTCAACGGCCAGACTTGATGAAACAAAACAAGAATCAGCTGATCGGATATTGGGATGCTCAGACATCGGCACGTCTTCGCCAAAAGCGAGCCGCGCCTTGGCTTCGTTTGCCCAAATGATTGGCGAATCCTCGCAGTGAGTGGCAACAAGGATCTGCGCATCGGCAAAAATACTCTCGAGCGCATCTCGATCGTCAACCAGCATATCGCCCGTAGACGCTCCCATGAATATCTTCACGCCACACGCTTCGCCCGGGCGCAGCGCTCTGATTTCATCAATATTCTTGTTGGTGGCACCCAAATAGAAAGCATAGTTGGCCGTAGCTCGGCCAGCCGCCAGTTCGTACTTGGCAGCCAGGGCGTCGCGAGTGACCGTTAAAGGATTCACATTGGGCATATCCATGAAACTGGTGATGCCCCCCGCCGCCGCTGCCGCTGACTCCGTCGCCATATCTCCCTTGGCCGTCAATCCAGGCTCACGAAAATGAACCTGATCATCAATCATGCCTGGGATCAGCGTCTTGCCAGCGGCATCAATAACACGCGCCCCGTCGCCAGCCGCAATTGAGTTCGCAATTCTGGTAATGCGATCGCCCTTAATCAGGACATCGACCTCTCTAATGAGGCCCTCGTTAACGAGCCGCGCATTCTTGATGAGTATTTGTGACACCGCTATTTCCTGGCGAAATGATCTGTCGCCATGATGAGATTGTGAGTATTCCCCGCATCGAAAGCAGAGTGCCCGGAATCCGGAGAAATACGAAATTCAGCTTCGGGCCACGCCTGCGCCAATTCCCAGGCTGAAATCATGGGGCAAACAACATCGTACCGCCCTTGCACAATAATAGCTGGAATTTTGCGAATGCGATCGATGTTCTTCAGGAGCTGGTTTTCCTCCATAAATCCGTTGTTGACGAAGTAATGACACTCAATGCGAGCCATTGCCAATGCCATTTCCGCCTCGCCGAACTCCGCCGCCATTTCGGCATTGGGCAGTAGCAGGCTGGTGGATCCTTCCCACACGGACCATGCCCGCGCTGCTTTAAGGCGCACCTCAGCGTCCTCGCTCGTCAGTCGCTTGTGGTAGGCATGCAACATGTCATGTCGTTCGCTTTTCGGGATCGGTGCCAGGAATCCCTGCCACAAATCCGGAAATAACTCGCTGGCTCCGTGCTGATAAAACCAGTCGATCTCTTTTTTACGCAGCATAAAAATGCCCCGTAACACGAGCTCGGTCACCCGCTCCGGGTGCGTCTGTGCATAGGCAAGCGCCAGCGTGCTGCCCCAGGACCCGCCAAACACCATCCAGCGATCGACTTGTAAAGCGGCACGCAGAATCTCAATGTCATTGACCAGATCCCAGGTCGTATTGTGCTCCAAACCAGCGTGTGGACGACTCTTGCCGCTGCCACGCTGATCAAACAACACAATCCGGTAAATGTCGGGATTAAAGAAACGCCGCATACTGGCGCTGCAACCACCACCTGGCCCGCCATGCAGGAACACAACGGGTTTGCCGTGCGGATTCCCGGATTCCTCATAATAAAGCTCATGGCCATCGCCGACCTTGAGATATCCAGTATGGTTAGTTTCTGTGGCGGGATAGAGCGTCCGCCGAGCTATTTCAGTCTGGGGGGTCATAACATTCTTTTTTTGTTAACAAGAGCCGTAATACTACCCTTGTCAGCAATTTGAAACGAGTACGCGAAGATATTGCTCATTTCTCCAGCAAATATATATGGGAACCCCAAATGCGGAACAACTCGTCCGCACGACCGTATCTGGACGCGATGCCATGAAACCTTCTTTGGGTAACGCAGTCCGAACCGTATCCGGGCTCTGCTAGACTTCAGCAATAACCAAACAATAATTGACCCGCAAAGGCACCCCCAATGACTACCTCATTCCGTTTGTTGTTCGCCATTCTCTGCACCACGGTCCTGAGCTTTTCTGTTACCGCTCAGGCGAGTACAGAACTGGACATTCCTTACACCGAATTTACGCTCGATAACGGCCTGCGGTTGATTGTTCATGAAGATCACAAGGCCCCCATCGTGGCCATCAATATCTGGTACCACGTTGGTTCGAAAAATGAGAAGCCCGGAAAAACAGGGTTCGCTCATTTATTCGAGCACCTGATGTTTCAGGGAACCGAGAATTATGACGATGAGTACTTTGGTCCGTTTGAGAAAGTCGGCGCGACAGATATGAACGGTACAACCAACCAGGACCGCACCAACTACTTCGAGACCGTGCCAAAAACGGCCGTCGACATGGCGCTATGGATGGAATCCGACCGTATGGGCCATCTGCGTGGGGCTATTTCTCAAGAGCGTCTTGATGAGCAGCGCGGTGTTGTCCAAAACGAAAAACGCGAGGGAGAAAACAGGCCTTACGGTGCGGTCTATACTCACATTCTGGAAAACGTTTTCCCGGTGGGCCACCCCTATTCATGGTCGATAATCGGCTCAATGGATGACCTGAATGCTGCCAGCCTTGAGGACGTTAAAGACTGGTTCAACACCTATTACGGACCGAGCAATGCCGTTATCGTTATGGCGGGCGACATTGACACTGCTGAAGCAAAGGCCAAGGTCGAAAAATACTTCGGCGACATTCCGCCCGGACCTCCCATCGCCAAGTACGAAAACTGGGCCATCAAAATGGACCAGAACAAACGCGAAATCATGCAAGACCGAGTACCACAAGCGCGTGTTTATAAAGTATGGGGTGGACCTGAATTCAGCGCGAAAGACGCGGATCTTCTGCAATTAGCGGGCGAAGTATTATCGTCTGGCAAGACCTCGCGCCTCTACAAGCGACTCGTTTACACCGATCAAATAGCAACCGACACTGGCTCAGGCGGCTCCTCCAGCGAAATAGGCGGTTTGTTCATGATGTATGCATCCGTGCAACCGGGTGGTGACGTTGCCGTAGTCGAAAAAGCCATGGATGAAGAAATGGCGCGCTTTCTCAAAGAGGGTCCGACCAAAGAGGAGCTCGAACGCATCAAGACATCTATAAAGGCTTCAGTGATTCGAGGTGCGGAACGTGTCGGTGGATTTGGCGGTAAGTCTGACATCCTGGCCGAAAATGCCGTTTTTGCGGGTGATCCTTCCTTCTATAAGAAGTCGTTGAGTCGGACGTTGGCAGCAACACCTGAGGAAATTACGGCCGCCGCCAATCGGTGGCTTACGGTGGGCTCTTACACGCTCGAGGTAGTACCGTTCCCGGAACTCGCCGCCGCCGCTACGGGCGCCGACCGTTCCAAAATACCGGACACGACCGATTTCCCGAAAGTAACTTTCGACAAGTTTGAGCGCAGCAATCTCAGCAACGGCATGGCGCTGATTGTTGCTACTCGTAGCACCATCCCTGCGGTCAACTTCTCGCTGCAATTGGACGCGGGTTTCGCGGCTGATCAGTTCGGTGAACCTGGGACTTCAAGCCTGGCTATGGCGATGCTGGATGAAGGTACGAAAAAACGGAACGCGCTCGAAATCAGTGATGAACTGGCGAGCCTAGGCGCATCGATTGGTGCAGGATCCGGCCTGGATTCTTCGACAGTCGGTTTGAGCGCACTGAAAGAATACCTGGACGCATCGCTGGAAATTTATGCAGACGTGGTGCTTAACCCGTCGTTCCCGACCAGTGAGCTCGAGCGCCTGCGGAAAAGCCGTCTGGCCCAGATTCAGCAAGAGAAGAATCGGCCGATAACCATGGCCCTGCGAACCCTTCCGGCACTGCTATATGGCAACAATCATGCATACAGCGCGCCACTGACGGGATCGGGCACCGAGGAGTCGGTCGCACGAATTGATCGCGATGCGCTGGTGCAATATCACAATACGTGGTTTAAGCCCAACAACGCGACGATGATTGTTGTAGGCGATACGACGATGGCCGAAATAAAACCGAAGCTTGAAAAACTGTTCGGTAAATGGAAGCCCGGCAACCTACCGACCAAGAATATTGGCACCGTCAAATCCGCCGATGAAGACCGCGTTTTCATTCTGGATCGGCCTGGCGCACCGCAGTCAATCATTTTTGCCGGCAATCTCGCGCCACCTGTAAATAATGAAAACGAAATCGCAGTAAACGCGATGAACGATATCCTGGGTGGTGTATTTACAGCGCGCGTTAACATGAACCTCCGTGAAGACAAGCACTGGGCTTACGGCGCGTTTACTTTCATCTGGGACACCAAAGGACAACGACCTTTCATCGCTTACGCGCCTGTGCAAACGGATAAGACCAGCGAATCAATGATTGAAATCAAGCGAGAGCTGGTCGAGTACCTGACTACCAACAAAGCAACGGATGAAGAGCTCAGCAAAGTGCAAGCAAGCAACACGCTCAGCCTGCCGGGTCGATGGGAAACAGCAGGAGCGGTATTGCGCGATCTTAGCCAGCTGGTCACTTACGACCTGCCTGATAACTATTGGGACAATTACGCCGACAGCGTGCGTAATCTTAATCTACAACAAATTGACGAAGCTGCAGATGACGTCATCAAGCCTGACAAATTAACCTGGGTTGTAGTGGGTGACCGCGCCAAAATCGAAGAGAGTATTCGCAATCTTGAATTGGGCAAAATTGGTTTCCTGAATGCAGAGGGCAAACCTGTCGAGTAATCGCTACTTCTATTAGTGACAAGAATAGGGCCGCGTAAGCGGCCCTTTTTTTTCAAGACTCTCTGGTCATAATAATCGGGCTATTGAAACGTTAATCATCAAAACTATCCGACCACTTGTCGTTAATAATCGCCCACCGCTCATGGTCCATCCACTCTTTGCCGCCAATCCGCAGATACTTCGGGGAATATCCCTCTTTATTGAAGCCCGCTTTCGAGACCAGTGTTATGGATGCCGTATTGCCAGGCTGAATATTCGCTTCCAGACGATGTAAATTCAGTTTGACGAAGGCCTCTTCGAGCAAGAGAGCCATGCCCTTAGACATATAACCCTTGCCTTGATGCGGCGTGAATGCTTCGTAGCCGAGATAAGCCGAGTGAAACCAGCGCCGCACTATTTGGGAAATATTGAAGGAGCCGACGATAGCCTGCGACTCTCTATGGATAACCAGATAGCGATAGGCCTGCGAAATATAGACATCGATATCGTCCGGAGGAAAAGTCCAGGGACGATGCAAATCCTGACTTCTGGCGAACGCGTCCAGCAACGCCTGCCTGTCGGCCAGTTCCGGTTTGCGCAGGTAAACTAGAGGTTCTTCGTTCATATCACTCTATGGGTCGGCAGGTGGTTATACATAAAATTCAACTAGCATTAGCCAAGACAGGATAAGGCGTGTCTCGTTATTGATAGCAGCAGCGGAGCTGCTGCTAGCTGGAGAATTTCTGTAGCATGGCGCCCATCATCTGGTGAATCAGGTTGACCGCCTTTAACGGCCGCAGCATCACCTTGAATTCGACGATCTTACCGGCGTCATTCCACTTGATCATATCGACCCCGTTGATGCTGATACCGTCAATTTCAACCTCAAACTCCAGTACAGCATCACGCTCACCAATCACTTCACGCACGTACTTGAATGAATCGTTATTGAATACGTAAAACGCTGCAGTCAGGTACTTTGTCGTGATGCTTTTACCCACTTGTGGTGTATGCACAACCGGTGAGTAAAAAACCGCATCGTCAGCAATTAGCGCCTGCAGTCCCTTCACGTCCTTGGTCTTAACCAGTTCGTGCCACTGAATAATCGGATTAGCTGTCACTAACAGGTCCTTTGTCTAGATAGCCGCTGCGAGTCACCGCCAACGGATTTATGGTTTTGACATCATTGAATCTTGTCGAGCGTCACACCCAGGTCCTTGAGCAGACCGTCATGAATATCGTAAATCCAACCGTGCACGTACAACGCCTGTCCACTCAGCCAGGCATCCTGAACGGTGGTTGTATTCGCGACGTTTACTACCTGCTCACGAACGTTAAGTTCACACAGCTCGCGTAACAACGCATCGTTGCTACCCGCTTTTTTCAGTACTTCCTCATTGCGATGGTAAACATCACGAACATGCCGTAACCAATTGTCGATTAGTCCGTGGCGCTGATCTTCGACCGCGGCCTGTACTCCGCCGCAGCCGTAGTGCCCACAAATAATGACATGTTCAACTTTCAGAATTTCGACAGCGAACTGTAAGACAGACAAGCAATTGATATCAGTATGGATAACCAGGTTGGCTACGTTGCGGTGTACAAAGACCTCGCCCGGAGCGAGTCCGGTGATCTCGTTCGCGGATACACGGCTATCGGCACAGCCTATCCAGAGGTATTTCGGTCTCTGTTGCTCGGCCAGGTCTTTGAAAAAGTGGCTGTTCGCCTGGGTCATGCGGTCAGCCCAGTTACGATTGTTATCGAATAACCTCTCAATATCCTTCATATTTATTCTTATCTACTGGCCAATAAACTGCCAATGAGCCTAAGGGTCGGCTATTGTTTTTGCAAGACTCTTCGCCTTTAGCCTTTCCCGGGAATCTGCAGTGGGGTCGCTTCATACATAACAATAGCAGGCGCCTCCTGAGCGAGCGCTTGCAAAGCCTTGCCGAATACCCTGGATGCCGGAACCTTGAAATGGTCCCACAGGGCAGACTGACTTTCCCATTGTTCAACAAACACCAGACGCAGACTGTTTTCGGTATCCCGGTGCACCGCATGGGCTATACATCCGGGCTCCAACCGTGAGCGCACGACATGCTCCTGGCTTAGTGCCAGAATCTCATCGAAGCTACTCTCTTTTGCTGTGACGCTTCCATGAACGAGAATCATTTGCCAGCTCCTGAATCGAGATCATTGAATCGACCGATGAATAATACAACACGCTGCGCCAGACGCTGACCTTAAAAGCCATGATCCCCAAATGCTATTCAGTGATGCCTTGCACCCGAATGATTCGCTGCGCGCGCTTTAATGCCTGGCGACGATGCGCCACGCTAACGATGGTGATTCCGAGCTCGTCAAGATTATCGAGGACGGCCATTTCAGTTGCAGCGTCCAGGTGACTGGTAGCCTCATCAAGCAACAATATTTTGGGTCGCCTATAGAGTGCCCGCGCCAGCAGTACACGTTGTCGCTGCCCGCCCGACAAGCAGTCGCCCATACCACCAAGCAGTGTATTGAAAGACATCGGCAATTTTTCTATTTCAGCGAGAATGGCCGCAGCTTGCGCCGCCTTATGAACTCGTTTCAGGCTGATCGCCGGATCAAACGCCGCGATATTTTCAGCGACTGAACCCCTGAACAGGCAGTCATCCTGAAGAACAACACCGATGTAGCTGCGAACATTGTGTAAGTCCCTGAGACGAACATCCATACCATCAAAAAATATCCGGCCGCGACTGGGTTTCAACTGCGTGGCAAGCAGCATCAGTAACGTGGATTTGCCGCATCCAGTAGGCCCGACCAGGGCCACCGATTCACCAGCTTTGATAGCAAAAGACACATTCGCAAAAAGACTCCCTTCGCCGGGATAATTGAATGACAGCTGCTCCACAGCCAGCGCACCGGTCAATTCCTCCGCTACTGCGCCGGGCGTTGACTCTCCTTCGGTCGGCCCGATCAATATGTCGCCGACCCGCTCAATATGCACTGGTAACATAAAAAGACTTTTTGCAATTACTGCCAAACCCGTCGCCGCCGCTCGAAAGCGCGCACGCAGCGTGAGGAAAGCAAATAACATTCCGATGGTGAGCCGCTGTTCACTAACGCCTTGCATGCCAACAGCCAGGAACAGTAACTGGTCAGCCGCATTCACTATACCAACCAAAAACGAACTCCACGTGGCCACGCGCATTTCACGAAAACGCATTTCCGTTGCGGCGACAAAATCCTTATGCCAAACCGACAGGCGCGTCAGCTCAAGGCCAAGGGCTTTAACTGTAGATGTTGCCCGCAGGGTCTCCAGCAAAGAATTCCGATGCGCCGCCCCGTGCAGCAGCGCCTGCTGAGTCAAGCGCCGACTGACTGGCAACACCGACCAGCCAATCAGACTGGTAAGCAACACCCCAAGCAAAGTCAGACCCGCCAGTAGCGGACTGTAGAAAAACATCAACACCAGCGTCGCACCGGTTACGACGATGTTCACCAAGCCATTCACGCATGATTCCAGCAATGCGTTACGAATCGGCGCCAGAGAATCCACCCGAGATAACAAATCACCTACATGCCGATTTTGAAAGTAGCTAAGTGGCCGCATTAATAAATATTGAATGGTGCCGGTTGAGCTGCGCATAGCCAGGTTTGTGCCTACGTACAAACTGACCCATTTATTAAGAGTATCGAGCAAAACCATTGCCAACATCACAAGAGCCAAACCAAAAAAAGCGGTGCGCAACGAGCCAGGACTAGCACTGGACAGAACATCATCGACAAGCATCTGCGTGGCGACAGGAGGAACGAGGGCCAGCGCCTGAGAGGCCATCAGAACAACCAGCGTCAGTATCAAATAACTTTTTAACCCGTAAAAGGAGCGAGCAAAATCCAATAGGCTCAAGCGCTTCCCGTCAATTTTTTGCTTGAAATCGACCATGGGTTCCAGCTCAAGAGCCACGCCGGTAAAGCATCTGTCCAGCTCAGCTCCAGTGACTCTGCGGCGCCCGCGAGCAGGATCGTGAATAATGGCGTCGGTTTTTAGCACCCGAATGAGAACCACAAAGTGTCCCATTTGCCAGTGCAGTATTGCTGGCCGAGCAAGCTGCGCTAGTTCGGTCCGTTCAAGGCGCAGAGCTCTTGCAGCCAGTCGAAGAACGCCAGCTGCAGTCAGTATTTGTTTAAGGTCCATACCCCTTGCTGATGACGGGACACGCCGCCGCAATTGAGCAAGATCCGTCTGATAACCATAGAAACCAGCGACCATTGCCAAAGCGGCCAAGCCGCACTCCGCCGCCTCCTGTTGACGGATTAGCGGTACCTTCCGTCGTCGCGACATCCGCGCCAGCAGACCCTCTTTCTTCACAACCGGCATGCGGTCACGAGCCTTGCTGCATGTCTTTGCTCAGCCATTCATAGAGACGCAGGCGATACTGCACGATGTCAGCTGAAAACGATGTGCCGGGCCATGACGGCCATGCTTTTCCAACCAGCCGATTGGCCGATGCATCGATTGAGGCCCTAACCTCAAAAACAGGTTCGCGAAAAACAAGCGGCACATCCAATTCAGACGGCATCAGAGCGGTTGAGGAAATAAAGTTTATGCGCGCCGCCTGCGTCCCGAATATTTGCACCGGAAAAGCATCGAAGCGCAAGTTGATCTGCTGACCAATCGCTAATTGCCCGGCATCCGCCGCGGGTACATAAATCCATGCTTCGATAGTGTCATCGGGACTATGCCAACTCATCAATGCCTCGCCGGCCGCTACCTGTGCGCCAACGGCGAAATTGGCGCGCGTAATAACGCCGCTTGCTGGAGCGATTACATCCTCACTAATTCGCGACTCAGTATCACGCATTTCCCTGGTTAAGCGTTCAAGCTGTGCTGCACTGCTTAGTACCTCAAGGTCTTCTTGGATCGCAAGGCGCTTCTGTTGTTCAAGTAAGCGATTAAGCTCCAGTTCGAATTGCGCGACCCGCTGTTCCAATGCAGCAACGCCCGCCACGATCAACAACAACTCGGCGCGAACTCTCTCTTCATCACCGACAGACAAATTGCCAGCCAACGCCAGACTTTGGAAACGAGACAATTTGTGTCGCTGCAAATCCTGCCGCTGCTGCTGGGCGTGCAACTCTTCTTGTGCTGCAGCCAGCCTCTCTCCGGCAAGTCGTAACTCTTCAGGCAAAGCGGTATTGGCGAGGGTTGCCAACTGCTCTCGTTGGCGCATCTTGCGACTGAGGAGCTCGTTTTCACGTCGCAACGAAGACAATCGTTCGGCATGTAGCGCTTTGGTTCCGGGCATGCTGCGATCTGCCGTTATCGTCACAAGCACATCGCCCGGTTGGACCCGATCGCCCTCCCTGACGTATGCGGTGCGAACCCTGCCGGATTGCATCGCCGCCACTGTATGCAAGCCGCCGCTTGGCATCAGTACACCTTTGGCACGGACCCGTTGCGGAATTTCCACAGCGTAGGCCGCCGCCGCCAACAAACCCAGGCAAAGTACCGCTATAACAATCGCGACCCGCATTGACGGTGGCGCAATGACATGGATGCGACCTAACAGGCGGGTACGCATCGCGGCCGCAGCCGCTGGTCTAAACAGAGGTTGTTGGCTGGCTCGCCTGACTTCCGACATTGAACGCGCCCTCGCTTCGATTGAGCAACGCGGATACGCGTCGCTGATTCAATATCGAAACATGACCGGCACGCGGGCAGCGATAACCGTTTCCGTGCAATTAAGGCGAATAAAGGACAACTCGCCGGGAGGTGGAACCGATCCTAGTCGGAGTAACCCGGGTTTTTGCGATCAAGTTTGCGTAGCAAGCCAGGCCAGGCCAATGATCCGCCCATGCCCTTGGTTACTTCTTTGCTTTGCGCGGCGATCCCCGCCAGGATTTGTGGACTAATTTCTGTCAGTTCCTGCCCTGTTGATTGCGCCATCACCTGAATCTGGCAAGCAGTCTCCAGGACGTACATCGCGAGGAACGCATCAGCAATGGTAGGGCCACCCGTCAGCAACCCATGATTGCGTAGAATCAATGCCATCTTGTCGCCGAGATCTGCCACCAGACGCGGCTTTTCCTCGGCATTCAGGGCAACACCTTCATAGTCGTGATAACCGAGGGATGCGAGCGGAAAGAGTGACACCTGCGATAAAGGGCGCAGGCCGTTCTTTTGCGTGGATATCGCGATACCTGCACGAGTATGGGTATGCAGTACACAGGCGATATCATGGCGTGCCTCATGCACGGCACTGTGAATCGTAAAACCGGCCGGATTGACGGGATAAGGCGAGTCCATGACCTTGTTGCCCTGCAAATCAACCTTTACCAGGCTGCTGGCCGTAATTTCTTCAAACATTAGCCCATAAGGGTTAATTAAAAAATGATCCTGCGTACCCGGTACCCGCGCCGAAATATGCGTAAAAACAAGATCATCCCAACCATGCATCGCAATCAGGCGGTAGCAGGCCGCCAGGTCGACCCGCGTTCGCCATTCATCGGCGGAAACTTGAGATTTTACGGGTCCTGTCTGTTCGGCTGAGCTCATCGATTAACTCCATTGGGGACATTGGTCGCGGTGATTATACTCAAGAGCCCCTGCAAATCAGGCATCCTGATTATTGTTGGGCCTATTTGGACTATATTTAAGTTCGTTGAAAATATTTTTTTGTTTTTGCGACGATTTTCAAGGTAGCCGCATCTTTAGCTACATAGTTTGAAAAATACTGACGGGAACACCAGAAAATGAAGTTACTGCTCACTTTCGCGATGTCATTACTGGCAATTGCAGCATTTGCGGCTAATTCGGCGGCGGAGACGCAGCAGATCAAGATAGTAGTCGACACAGGGGCCGGTGATGAGCCAGTTACGATTGAACTGGACAGTGACAAACTTGGCTTCTCCCTGTCCGATCTGGCTGATGGCGAGAGTCGCTCGGTAGTTGATGAAAGTGGGCAAACCGTTTTGATTACGCGTCACGGCGACGATTTTCAGATAGACGTTGATGATCAGAAGTTCGAAATACCAGCCATCGGCGGAGATGATGTCGAGCAACTCATAATTACCGATAGTGACGCCACTGACGTTGATGTACGCATCATCAAGCGCGGCGGACCGATGGGCCATAAAGGACCTGACGACATTGTGATTGTCAGCGGCAAAGCACTCGACCAGTCAGTCAAAGATGACATCACCGCTGTCCTGACCGCGGCGGGTAATACCGGACAGATAACTTTTGTAGATCGCAGCGAACACGAACACCACATGGGCGGGCTCCATGAGGGCAAACATCACGTAAAGATTATACGCAAGACAATTGAACAAACTCCTTAGCTTTCATTAGTAACATCTCCCCCTGATTTAACGGTGGCTTTGCCACCGTTTTTTTTGTGCTGACGATTTACCTCAAAAACATGCTTATTGCTCTTTGTCAGTCTTCAGGCATCGTTTTCGAGTATGATTTCCGTCCGGCCATTAATAATAACGAGGGGAAGCAGGATGGAAACAGGACACTTGATTGGCGCTGTGAACTGGTTAGCTGTGGCATCTGCGTCGGTCGTTGCCTTTATGATCGGTGGCCTGTGGTACAGCCCCAAATTATTTGGTCAGATTTGGATGCAGGAAGTTGGGCTGACGGAAGAGTCTGCCGCGGAGGGCAATACAAGCCTGATTTTTGGTGGCTCGTTCGTCCTGATCTTTATCGCTGCAACGATGCTGTCATTTGTACTTGGCTCGGAAAGCAACTACCTGATCGGCGTGCACACCGGCTTCATGATTGGCTGCGGCTGGGTGGCAACCGCTTATGGAGTAACGTATCTTTTTGAGCGCCGCTCGCTACGCCTGTTTCTCATCAACGGGGGCTACAACGTCATCTTTTTTTCCGTCATGGGCGCAATCATCGGCGCATGGCAATAACGCGTCTTACCACATATCCCTGATTCGCCCTGCTACGTCGATTTGCTTGTCGCTGCGCGGTTGCAGGCGCTCTGATGAACTTTCAGAGCGACCGTAAAATACCTGATCAACGGTGCTCATCATAGAATCAGTCATAAAGCGACTGCGAGCGCCATACACATGCTTATCACCATCTCGACGCTGCTGCGTAACGTGGTAACGCAACGGCGACACCAGGTGCAGTGACTGCTTTGCGCGAGTCATCGCCACGTAAACCAGGCGCCGCTCTTCTTCAATCATCTCTGGGTTGCGTGTAGCAAATTCATTTGGAAAATTTCCGTCCGAGAAGTTCAATACGAAAACAGCATCCCATTCCTGACCTTTTGCAGAGTGCACCGTGGAAAGTATCAAGTAGTCTTCATCGAGCAGCGGATCATTCGATAGGTCACCGCTCGCGCTCGGCGGGTCCAGGGTAAGCTCCGTCAGAAACCGCTCACGCGTCGGATAACGACCAGATACTTGTTCCAGTTGTTCCAGATCAGCCTCGCGAGTCTCAATGCTGTCGTACATGCGCTCAAGATGCGGCTGATACCAGCGTCGTACAGCGCCTAATTGTTGTTGCCAACCATCGCTACTCTGCTCGGCAACGACCAGCAAGCGCATCAAGTCGCAAAATGGCAGCCACTCTTCGCGAGTGGCTGATGGCGGCTGGAACTCATCCAGGCGACCAAACTGATGGTCGACAAGTTCCAAAAAGTCAAAACACTTCGCCGCATAAGTGGGTCCCATGCCAGGAAGAAATTTCAATACTCGAAATGCCGCAACCTGATTTTTAGGGTTGTCGGCCCAGCGCAGCACAGACAACATATCCTTTACATGACCGGCTTCAAGAAATTTCAGACCTCCATATTTTACGTACGGAACATTGCGTCGCAGCAACTCCAGTTCCAGCCGATCGCTGTGATGGGCGCTACGAAATAACACGGCCTGTTGTTTAAGCTGCATACCCGCTTCACGATTTTCGAGAATTGTATCGATGACGTAATCACATTCACCGTCACTGTCCTCGACTGTAATATACCGGGGCAAGCCCCCGCCCTTTTTTAGCGTGAAAAGATCTTTCTTATATTGCCGATCACCTTCCGCGATGAGCTTGTTCGCACAATTCAATATAGGCTGTGTCGACCGATAGTTTTGCTCAAGGCTTACGATTCGTGCAGCCGGGATAAACTGATCCGGAAAACTCAAAATATTTTCCACCTCCGCCGCTCGAAATGAATAGATTGACTGCGCGTCATCACCAACAACAGTAAGTCCCTGGCCATCTTCCTTGATCGCTCGCAGGATATCCGCTTGCAAGATATTAGTGTCCTGATACTCGTCGACCAGCACATGATCAAAAAATGCGCCAATTTCCGCAGCTATCTCGGGATCGGAAACCAGGTGATACCAGTACAACAACAAATCATCGTAATCGAGCACTTGGTGGTGCAACTTGTGCTCCGCGTAAGCACGAAATAGTTGGCGCAGCTCATCTTCCCAGTCAGCACACCAGGGGAACGTTTCATCGAGCGACGCACGTAGTGGTTTTTGTGTATTCACGCAACGCGAATAAATGGCGAGACAGGTGTCTTTTTTTGGAAATCGTCGCGACTTGCGTGACAACTGAAGTTGATGACGTACTACATCCATCAGATCTGCGGAATCGCCTCGATCGAGCACAGAAAAAGATACGTCGAGACCGACATTGTGGGCATAGCGACGTAACAATCGATTAGCAATGGAATGGAAAGTTCCAGACCAGGGCAGTACGCCCTGCAAACTGATCGACGTCTGACTGGCATTCATTGATTTACGAACAATAGCTTCGACCCGGCGCGTCATTTCCTGCGCCGCGCGGCGGGTGAAGGTCAGCAATAGAATTCTTTCCGGACTGACACCTTGCATGACCAGATGGGCCACTCGATGCGCCAGCGTCATCGTTTTGCCGGTGCCGGCACCAGCTATTACCAGGAGCGGGCCCGCGGTAAACAAACCATCGGATTGCGACCGCCCATGCGATGCCGCCTGGCGCTGCGCCGCATTCAGCGACGCCAGATAATCTGATTGAACTTCGGCGGCAAGACTCATGGGAACTCCAGCATTAAGGCTGTATTTTTATACAGTACTGGATACTTTTACAAGTTCTTCAGTATGTCGCTGATTATCAATAAGTTAAAAAATCCTCAATCGCTTGCGCCAGTAGCTCCGGTTGTTCCAGGTGCACCATGTGCCTGGCATCGGGAATTGTCACTCGGGTGAGATTTGGAAAGTTGCCGCAAGGCGCTTCGGGGTCAACCCAGCGCATATCCGGGCTGTTGAAATCAGTCTCCCCACCGATAACAAACAATACCGGTGCCTCAACTCGGCTCCAGCAAGCCTCGGCCTCCATGCGTCGATACAAAACCGGGTTGCGCAGTTTGTGTGCCGGGTCCACTTTGAGGCGAATCACTCCATCTCTGCCACGAGTCGCCCACTGCTCTGCAACATACAACGCACGCTCCTCACTCAGGCGCGGACTGCGCCGTCTGATCCGCGACGCCAACTCATCAAAATAACGATAGTTGGAATAGACAGGATCACGACGGCTGCTTTCTATCCATTGCCGCAAGCGCCCGGGTGAATCGCTCGGATCACCGTCGCGCAATCCAAATCCTTCAATATTGACGAAGGCCTCCACTCGTTCCGGAAAAACACCAGAATACATGGCTGAAATATTCGCCCCCATACTATGGCCCACCAAGCGCACTTTTTCACTCGGACTATAGACTTCAAGTATTGCGTCGAGGTCGGCGAGGTAATCAGGAAACCAGTAACTTGTAGCTCGATGGGTCGAATCGCCGAAGCCCCGCCAGTCCGGGGCAATGACGAACCAGTCTTTTTGCAGCTCATCGACAACAAATTGAAAACAAGCGCCCGCATCTGCGAAGCCATGCAGCAACACAAGCAGCGGCGCATCGGGATTACCCCACTCGTTGATGTTGTACTGCACCCCTCGGATCTCCGTTGGCCGGGCGGTTCTTGCTTTGTTGGGCCGGTAGGTGGTTCCTGACATATTCAAAGCTTCAATTTATTTGGCAGCGCTTGCTGCGTGGATGGTTGATTGGGTCGTCAGTGTAAAGACTGCGACGCCAACAGCAACCCCCTGTATCGTTTTCTACAAAACTAACTTGGTCGCTCAAGCCCCGCTTTCGTAACAGGTACAATTTGTCGTACTCTTACCTAATTCATGATAAGCGGGACGAACTACAGTATAGATAACCACTAATTTCCTCACGGGGCGCCATGAAATCAACGGAGAGCCAGTCAGCCAGTCAGAGAGATAACCATGACCTTTGAGATAGCACTGGTACTTGGCATACTCGTCGTGTCGCTGTTGCTCTTCATTAGCGAGATCATCCGCATGGATCTCGTTGCCCTGCTAGTGCTATCTGCCTTGGCAGTCTCGGGCCTTATTTCCCCAGCCGACACCTTTGCGGGTTTTAGTAACAGCGCTGTTATTACTGTCTGGGCAATGTTTATCCTGAGCGATGGCCTGACCCGCACCGGCATAGCCAATATCATCGGCAAACAAGTAATGCGACTGGCTGGCCGCAATGAACTCGCCATGATCATAGTGATAATGATTACAGCCGCCGTATTGTCAGCGTTCATGAATAATATTGGCGTCGCAGCACTGATGCTGCCAGTTGTTGTCGACGTCGCAAAGCGGACCCGCATACCCGTATCGCGCCTCCTGATGCCGCTGGCATATGCAACATTACTCGGCGGTCTGATGACATTGATTGGCACACCCCCCAACCTGTTGGTCAGCGAATCACTCAAACACGCGGGCGAACGGCCATTCGCACTCTTTGACTTCACACCTATTGGTGGCGCTGTCATGCTCGTTGGCGTCTTGTTCGTCGCCTTGTTCGGGCGACTATTATTACCAAAAAGCAAAATTATTCGTGGCCGCACCCGCAGTCAACGCGGGCTGCGCGCACGCTACAAACTGCAGGAGCGCACATTTATGATGCGCGTCCCTGTTAACTCAGTACTGGTCGGCAAGACGCTTGCCGAAAGCCGCATAGGCGCGGCGGCTGGAATGATCATACTGGCAATTGAACGTTTCGGCAGAACTGCAGCCTTACCCAACAGGCAAACCGTTATTCGGGCCGGGGATGGAATACTTGTCGAGGGTCGCCTAGACCGTTTCACCGAACTGCAACGATGGTGCGGACTGGTAATCGAACGCGAAGCGCCAATACTCAAATCCATGGTGGCGGCCAAACTCGTTTATGCGGAAGCCTGTCTCGCAAACAACTCGCCGCTCGTTTCTGAGCTACTGCGGCACGTCGATTTCAGGGGCCGATTCTCGGTAAATGTCGTTGCCGTTCACCATCGTGACAACATTCGTCTGCAAAATCTTGGCTCCCTGCCACTACGAGCAGGAGACACAATTCTCGTACAAGGACCTACAACAGCCATCGAACTGCTGGAAAAGAGCAATGACTTCAGTGAAGTCAGGCGCATAACGGACGAAGAAACCATCAAAAAATACCAGGCGGACGAACATATGTTTGTTCTGCGCATCCCGAAAGGCAGTGACCTGGCAGGTTCATCGCTTGGCAAGAGCCGACTCACGGAAGTATTTGACTTCCGGGTACTGGCCACGTTTCGCGACGGCAAGCTACATATCATGCCCGGAGACGAAGACATTCTGGATGTCGGCGATCTCATCCTGATTGAAGGCCAGCCCGAAGACATCGATGTTCTGAGAGGACTTCAGGAGCTTGAAGTCGACACAAAGGTCAGTCCCAACCTGCGCGCATTCGAATCGGATCGATTGACCCTAATGGATGCCACCTTGCACCCGCGCAGCACCCTGGCAGGCAAAACCGTTGGCGAACTAAATTTTCGCGAGCGCTACGGTATCGAATTGGCAGGGCTGTGGCGTAACGGCGCATCGGTAGGCGTCGAGCTCGCCGACGAGCGTCTCGAAGTCGGAGACGCATTGCTACTGCTAGGGCCGCGTGAGCGGTTGAAACTACTAAGCAGCGACACGGACTTTCTGGTGCTTACTCCGCTCGGCCAGGAACCTCCTGATACAAGTAAAGCACCGCTGGCTGCCCTGATCATGATGGGAGTTGTCGCCAGCACGATGGCGGGTCTATTTCCGATTGCGATTGCAGCGGTAGTAGGTGCCAGCCTGATGATACTGGCCAGATGCCTGAGCATGGAGCAAGCATACCGCGCAATCGACTGGCGATCGATTTTTCTCATTGCAGGAATGCTTCCCCTCGGGACAGCGATGCAGGACACCGGCGCCGCCTCATACCTTGCAATGCAAGTCATGAATACAGCGGGTAGCGCCGGTCCCTGGGCGGTTATCGGTGGCCTGTACCTGCTAACAGCCGTTGGCACTATGATCATACCTACTGCCGCTTTAGTCGTTTTGATGTCTCCAATCGTAATGTCCGCAATGGGTGATATGGGTCTTAATCCGGCGACTGCGATGATGGCTATAGCGATGGCCGCATCCGCGAGCTTCACCAGCCCCATTTCGCACCCGGCCAATATTCTCGTTATGGGGCCGGGCGGCTATCGCTTCGTGGATTATCTAAAGGTTGGTGTGCCGTTAACCATAATTGTGTTCATCACCGTCATGCTGCTGTTGCCAATACTCTGGCCACTAACTCCTGCGTGACCGACTACGGAATCAATACAGTCGAACCGACCGTCCTGCGCGCCTCAATATCTCTGTGCGCCTGCACTGCATTTTCCAACTCATAACGCTGACCAATATGTACGCGCAATACGTCGGCAGCCATGAGGTCAAAAACGGCCTTCGCAGCGGACAACAACTCGCCTCTGGTCGAAATGAAATCGAAAAGCACCGGCCGGGTCAGATAGAGGGAATGACGTCGACCAAGTTCCATTGGCGAAATTGGATCCGGTATACCGGAGGCGTTGCCATAACTGACCATGACACCATGAGGCTGCAGTGAATCCAACGACGCGGTAAAAGTGTCGCGTCCGATCGAGTCATAGACGGCCGCAACGCCCTTGCCGTTAGTCAGCTCTCGCACCCTCGCCGCAATATCAGGCTCATCGGTAAGGACCACGTGCTCGCAACCACTTTCGCGCGCCAGATCGGCTTTGCGTTCAGTGCTGACAACGCCTATTACGGTCACCCCCAAGTGTTGAGCCCACTGACAGAGTAATGAGCCAACCCCACCAGCGGCAGCGTAAACCAGGACCACATCACCGGCTTTGACTGGATAACTGTGGTACAGCAAATACCAGGCGGTCATACCCTTCAAAAAGACGGCCGCAGCATGCTCATCGCTGATCTCATCCGGAATGACCACGAGTCGCTCAGACGGAATCAGGCGCACGTCAGCGTAAGAACCAAGCCCCCCACCTGCATAGACAACTCGATCACCGACTTTCACGGTACTAACGCCTGGGCCAACTGCAGCAATCACGCCCGCCGCCTCACTGCCAAGACCAGAAGGCAATGCAATCGGGTAAAGGCCGGACCGGTGATAGGTGTCAATCAAATTCAGGCCGATTGCCGTATGGCGAACAAGTGCGTCGCTGCCGTGTGGCGGCGAAAGCTCCAACGTTCGCCACTCGAGCACATCTGGACCACCGGTTCTGCTAAGTTGAAAAGCGCGCGCTTGCATCAGGCCGTACTCCCATAAAATATGAACTAATCATAGCTAAGCTCACCGCAATTCGCCGAAATCCAACTGTCCCTGAAGCCGCACCGAACGTAGAATGGCGTATTCACCCATTTGGGCGACCTGTCGCCCACCAACAAGGGGATTAACGTGAGTCGTGTAATAGATAAGGTAGCTTTGGTAACCGGTGCGGCACAAGGCCTTGGCGCGGCAATAGCAATCATGCTGGCGCGCGAAGGCGCAAAAGTTATGCTAACCGACATCAATGTTGCTGGTATTGAAAAACAGGCGGCGGCGATCAATGAGCAATACCCGGGAGCTGCCCGCGCTATGAGCCATGACGTTACTGATGCGGAACGCTGGCAAGAAGTAGTGAGCGCTTGTCACAGCGAGTTTGGTGGATTGAATATTCTGGTCAACAATGCCGGTATCGGCTCCGTCGGCAACGTCGTACAAGAGTCCTATGAAAACTGGCGTAACGTCCATGCCATAGATCTCGACAGTGTCTTTTTTGGTTGCAAGCATGCAATCCCAATAATGGAAACCAGCGGCGGTGGCTCCATTATCAACATCTCGTCGATATCAGGAATTATTGCAGGCCATAACATGGCAGCCTATAACTCAGCTAAGGCAGCTGTTCGTCACCTCTCGAAATCTATCGCTTTGCACTGCGCACGTGCCGGCAATAATATCCGCTGTAACTCAGTGCACCCGGTATTCATCGACACTCCAATTCTCGACGGCCTCGCCGGCAAATTGGGGCGCGAAGCTGCGCTTGAGAAACTTGCACGGCAAATTCCCCTGGGACGCGTCGGTAAACCTGATGATGTCGCATATGCCGTGTTATTCCTGGCGTCAAACGAGTCGCAATTCATAACTGGAACCGAAATCAGGATCGACGGCGGTATCAGTGCAATGTAGATTGCCTGTATCAAAAATGAAAAACAGAATTGGAAAAAAATAATGACAGAAACGATCGTCGTGGCAGGGGCGGGACATGCGGCCGGCCAATTGGTTACATCACTGCGACAAAAGCAATTCGCTGGCAAAATCATCGTTGTCGGTGAAGAAGCCTACATCCCCTACCAGAGACCACCACTGTCAAAAAAATTCCTGGCGGGCGAAATGCCCCAGGAAAGACTCTACGTCAAGCCAGCTTCTTATTACGAATCCCATGACGTGGATCTGCGATTGTCAACGAGCGTCCAGACGATAGATCGCAATAACAAAACCATCACATGCCTGAGCGGGGCGCCTATTGATTACGACAAACTGGTTCTGGCGCTCGGCGCACGTGTGCGGCGTCTGCCACTACCTGGTGCAAACATGGCTGGAGTTCATTACTTGCGCAGCATAGACGACGTCAAGGGAATGCAAGAGGCCATGCAACCGCGATCCCGACTTGTCATCATCGGTGCCGGATACATCGGCCTGGAGGTTGCGGCAGTGGCGGCCGAACTCGGCTTACACGTTACTGTCATCGAAGCCGAAGAACGTGTCCTTAGCCGCGTAGTTTCTCCACAGCTATCACACTTTTATCAACTCGAGCACGAGGCACACGGTGTAACGCTGAAGCTGGCGACAGGCGTCAGCGCAATTGTGGGCGATGATCGGGTGCAAGCTGTAAGACTAAAGAACGGAGACCAGATACCTGCCGACTTTGTCGTGATCGGAATTGGCGTTTTGCCGAATACCGAACTCGCTGAGAAATCAGGGCTGGAAGTCAACAACGGCATTGTGGTTGATGACCATTGCCGCACCAGTGATCCGAATATTTTCTCAATCGGCGACTGTACGATGCATCCAAACAGATTGCTGGGAAGATCATTGCGCCTTGAGTCCGTCCACAATGCACTGGAGCAGGCAAAGACAGCTGCCGCCAACTTACTCGGGGAAGATGTCAGTTACGCACAGGTCCCCTGGTTCTGGTCTGACCAATACGATTTGAAACTTCAGATTGCCGGCTTATCACAAGGCTACGACGAAGCCATCACCCGTGGCGATCCCGCGACTCGATCTTTCGCATGTTGTTATTTGCGCCAGGGTCAACTAATCGCTGTAGATGCAGTTAACAGCCCAAGAGACTTCATGCAAGCGAAAGCATTGATCGCGGCCGGCAGCCGACCTGACAAAAAGAAACTTGGCGACGCGACGATTGCTTTGAAAGAATTTGCCTGACGACCTCCGGTTGCTGCCGCAGGCTAGTCAGATTCTTGTGTTGGTATTACGGCAACTGTCAATTTTGCCGTCTCCGCGATCGGTCCACTAGCGTCAGAAAACTTCGCGGCGTAGACGAACTCTACTGCCTCCGCAGAAACGCCACTTAATATGCCTGTTCCACCGGTAACTTTTGCGGTGCCGAGAGCGTTTGGCCCAACAGTCATATTACCGAACCACACTCCTTCCCACTCACCAGCATCACCAAACTTTATCAGGCTATTCAGCTTTGCGGGAATGATGACGCCCATCAGGTAGGGCCACTGATTTTCAGTTTGCTCTATAAATGCACTGCCCGCGTTTTTTGCATAAAGATGCCAAACACTGTTAACCAGCATTTTCCCGCCAAGAACACGGCTCTCGTCAGATAATGATGAAAACTTGACACCAACACCGACAGCCTTGTTTTCACTGTCGTGCAGTACCGTCACCAATGCCTCCGTGTCCCCAATTGTAGGCTCCCACAGTTCCTGCACCTTTACAGGAAAGGGCCGCACTCGTGAATTACCGTTATTCGTAAACAGCAATGAATGAGTCGGGTTCAGCGAATAATTAAATTCGAAGCGTTGCGCATCGACCACTGCGAGCGGCGAAACTGTATGCGCCTTACCCATCGGGTTGAAATAAAGCGCGGTCAGGAATAGCACACAACCCGAAACGAACCCAAGCAATAATGACATCCAATTCTTCATTGCGCTTGCCCCGCACTCTGGGTCAAAAACGACAATTCAATGGCGCTCTCCGGTTCCAGTGACAAACCGGCATCTTTTACGAAGCGCTCCGTAAGTTCTCCGGTAACTCCTTCAAAATTACCTGTCCCTTGTTTGATAGAACCGAGATATGCCCCGTCCGCAGTTCTTTCGCCAGACATCGCGACATAGATGTTGCCGCGGGCAGGCAAATGTAGCAGCCATTCAGATATTCGTTCTTTGGCTAAGTCCGAGCTAACCATGCGACTGGCGACTCCGATGACACGGCCGTTGATATCCCGAATCTTGAAGATATTGACCTGCATTCCAGGTAGAAATGAGGCGGCACTCCAATCGAGGTTGTCAGGTGTGGGATTTTGCTCGCTATCATCCAGGACGATATCCCGCGGGACGTTTATGCGAAACACTTCCTGACTGTAACCGTTAGGAATAACTTTGATTTGTGAGTTTTCACGCGTAAGCGCAACTGGATGGTATAGAGAAAAACCACCCCAAACAGTTGCTGCGCCAAGAAGGGCGCCCAAAAGGAATCTCTTAATCACTGTATGCTGGCTCGCGTCTGTTGCATTTGTTGTTTTGCCAATTGCATGGAAACCGAGGCTTAAGTTTAGTTAAATTGGACCCAGCTTCCCAATACGGCTCAGCAAATATGTGACTTGGCGCACAATCCACGGCTGACGGTACGAAAATTTTCACAATATCGATCACATTCCCCATGCAAACTTACCGTTCTCGGGTTCGCGAATAGTTTATTTTTATTGGTGCTAAAATATTACGCCTGAGATTATTTTGCGTAATTTGCAAGGAATTGATCAAAACCCATCGTATCGGCGAGTTCGATTTGTTGTTGCTCACGAATTGATTTGACGGTTTCTTGTTCGAACTCTGCATGCCTTTGAGCGTCAATGGGGGCGAGTGAGCGAAAATATTCCCGATGACCGTGCGCACTCTGCAGTGCGTACTCGGTGAACGACATACCCGTATCTGATAACTCTTGAAGAAGTCGTGCAGAAGGTGTCGCGTCCTGGTGCTCGACGAGCGTCTTGAAACCCTCAACTGCCTGAGCAAAATTTGTGTCGCCATCACCCTGATCAATCAACTCCGCCACTGACGCAACTTTACTGAAGATTTCACTCGCCCAGCTTTTTAGAGAAACCTCCCGGCCCGCTCTTTGCAATGTCAGGCCAGGCGTTCTTCCCTTCCGAGCAACCAATGAGTGGTTGGCAACTGCATGATTCAATTCGTCATCCGAAAAATAGGGGCTATCTTCCAGCAAGCAGTACAACAAAAACGCCTCCATGAAACGAAGCTCATTTTGACTAATACCGGCCGGGTCAAAGATGTTCACATCGAGCGAACGAATTTCAACGTACTCGATACCCGCGCGCTCTAGCGCGTCGGTTGGTTTTTCCCCTGACATAGCAACGCGCTTGGGGCGCACTGGTGAATAATATTCATTCTCTATCTGGAGTAAATTGGCATTCAATTGTCGATACTCGCCGTCTACTTTTACGCCAAGCTCCTCGTAATGACGCAGTGGCGTGTGTATGGCTTTGCGAAGATCAGTAATATATTCGTCCAAAAAATTTAGTGAAATACTGACGCGTGACTGAGTTTTATTGCTGTACCCCAAATCACTCATTCGTAATGATGTTCCAAAGGGCTCATACAACGTATCTTTATCCAAGATCGCTATTCCCGCGTTCTCGGCCCCGGCAAAACATCGTGCAACCGCCGGCGAAGACCCAAATAGGTAGAGAACCAGCCAGCCCATGCGGCGAAAATTTCTGATCAGGCCAAGATAGGCCTCTGAGCGGCACGCAGCGGAGTCGCCGCCGGTCTCGCAGATTTCCTGGTGGAACAGCCAAAACTGGTCTGGCACCGAATAATTAAAGTGCACGCCGGCAATGGTCTGCATCAATCTGCCATAGCGTAGTCCAAGGCCATTGCGATACAAGGTCTTCATTCGCCCCAGGTTTGAACTACCGTAGTGGGCCAATGGAACTTCCGCATCGCTCGCGATGCAGCAAGGCATACTCGCCACCCACAACAATTCGTCATCCAGGTTTTCAAAAGTAAACTGATGTATATCGCAGAGAAAACGAAGCGTTTCCCAGCTATGAGTAAATGCTGGCGTAACAAACTCGAGTAGTGATTCAGAGAAATCGGTGGTGATAAATTTGTTGGTCAGTGGAGAGCCCAGCCCCGCAGGATGCAAGCGCCTGGACAATTCGCCGTTCGGGCTGACCCGTAGTGCTTCCTTCTCGATGCCTTTACGCCCGCCCCAAAGGGTTTCTGGCTGACCCCTGGAAACCAATTGCGCTATGCGCTTATCGAAAATCGAGCTCAATTAACACCTACCTCTGGCTGCCTTTGGCCTGAAGCGTTTTCTAGGGCATCAGGAGCAGCCCCGACTATACCTCCACCCACCAACAGTGCCAACGATTTCAAAGACCTCAGCGGAGCCACCATAGCCGTTATTGGTCGTTACCATGTCGTTCTTGGAGCATGGGCGCGCACGTAATCGCCAGCGCTGGTGGAGAGCCATATGCCAAGATAAACATTATGGCGAAATTGGTAGTAACATGACCGCGAGCCGACATTCGCTACAAGAGGGGGATCAAGAGATCATGGCTGATTCAAAAATGCGTCGACTGCTCGATCGCGGCAGTGAGAAATCAACGCTCATAAGTGATGGCTGTAAAATCACTGGCAATATCGCCGGGAGCGGAAGTTATTTCATCAGCGGACATGTCGACGGTGACTGTGATATCGAAGGCTCATTAACCATTTCTCAAAATGGTCTTTGGACTGGCGGTATCCGTGCCAGGAATATTGTTATTGCCGGAACAGTTGAAGGAGACGTTTGCGCCGCGGGCAAAGTTGAAATCAATCAGAGCGCACGCATAAACGGATCCGTAACCGGTGTGTCCATTGCAGTTGCCGAGGGCGCAATCGTTCAAGGCACCATGCAGACCAGCGGCAAACATGAGCCGCAGCAATTTCAGGAAAAACGGGGATCCGACAAGCAAAAATGAGGTCGCCGGACTGGCTAGCGCGCCACGCCGCCTGCCAACTAACAATACCGGCCCAATCATGGAGTAGCGATGCTATTTCTTCATATGCATTATTTATCCCACTAATGCAAATTTAGTGATGAGTGAGAATGAGTTGTGGGGTGCTAAACTGACTACCGTGTTCGAGCACGATGATCTTCAATACTGACAGACAGAATCTCGAACCGGGTCAAGAACGATCACTAAAAATAAAACAAAGGTCTTAGCGGCGTGCGGAAATAAGCCATGTTGCTGCGACTGACCCAGGAAAGTCTCATAAGATGCCTAATACACTTCTACCCAGATATCGATTATTAGCGTTAGCGCTGGCGATGACCGTGATGGGCGTTTTGCTGACGGTATTCTACATCCAATACAACAGAACGGCTGGCGAGCTATTGCAAATCAGCATTGATGAGCAAAGACAAATACTTGAAGCAAGTTTTGAGCGCCGTGCACGCGCCCAACTACATCAAGTCGCGCATAAGTTTGGTGACGTTGAGAATGCGGAAGACAGCAACGTCATTCAACGAATTCTCAACGACTCCCTGGAACACAACGCGAACTTTTCGGGACTGCGCCTGATAACAAACGACGGCCGCGACATTTCTTCTGGAGACATTCCGGAAATGGAAGTCTCCGATAATGCAAAATGGTTACCCGATAAAATGCTCCTGACTTACCAGGTTGATGTCAGCGATGTGTCGCTTGGGTTGCTGGAAGGTAGCTTTGCCGATGACAGTCTAAAAACCGATCTCTATGATTTCACCGAAAGAATGCGCAACAAGGATCTGGAGCGAAAGCAAAATACGCTCTTTTGGATTGCGGCCGCCTCCCTGCTAAGCCTCACTGGAATCGGAGTATTGATTTGGGTAATCGCCAATAATTTTTCTCGACGCGTCACAGCGATCAAGGAAGAGGTGCGAAAGTTGAGCAGTGCCGATTACGGTGAACCTCTCCCACGCCAGCAAGGTGACGAGCTGGGGGAGCTCGCACGTGTCTTTAATGACATGCGGGACAGGCTTCGTGACACAACCATTTCCAGAGACTATCTGGATAATGTACTAAGGAACATGAATGAAGCCATTGTAATTACGTCTGGAGACGGCGTTATTGTGCGAGTCAATGATGCCTTGTTACGTATGCTCCATTTTAGTGAAGACGAATTGATGGGCACGCCGCTCGCAGACATTATCGACGTTAAGCAGGGAGGAGCATTAACCGTCGAAGAACATATGGAAATACCGCACGAAGCATTTTTTCTAACGAAAGAAGGCACGTCGCTGCCCGTGTCCTACACAGGCTCAACAATTACCCCGGGCGAAGGCATGGTGGGTCGGCATATCTACGCAGCGCAGAATACAACCGAGAGACGCCGCGCCGAACAACGCATTCGTTATCTTGCCAGAATAGACGCGCTCACCAAAGTGCCCAACCGAATGCAGTTTCAGCATTTGTTGCAACGAGCCATAGCGCGCTCCCGTCGCGCGCAGCGCAGAATTTCGTTGCTGTACATAGACATTGATCATTTCAAAGAAATCAATGACACATTTGGCCACTTAGCGGGCGACGCAACGCTTGAAACGCTGACTGAACGACTGACGGCCGCCCTTCCGGAACAATCTATTATTGGCCGACTTGCTGGTGACGAATTCGCGATTATCGTTAATGACGGCGAAAGCACTTTAGCTGCGAATTCTGAATCGCTCGACCTACTCGCGCGCGGCCTGCTAGATAGATTAGCAGAGCCCTTTTACGTGCAGGGCCAGGAGGTCTTCATGACCGCCAGCATGGGCATCGCACACTACCCCGAAGATGCCGCGAATGTAATAGACCTGATTCGAAATGCAGACGCAGCCCTCTATCATTCCAAGAAAGCCGGCGGCAATGTTTTCTCTAGCTATGCGCCTGAAATGAATGAAGCGGCAGTAGAGCGGCTAATGACCAAGAGCAAATTGAAGCGCGCGTTCGAGCGCAATGAATTACTGGTACATTATCAACCCAAGTACAATATTGAAACCGGAGCGATTTTTGGCGCGGAAGCGCTGGTCCGTTGGGAATTGCCGGAACGCGGCTTAATCTTACCGTCAGACTTTATACCGCTTGCTGAAGAAACCAATCTAATTATTGAAATTGGCGAATGGGTTCTAAACAGGGTGTGCGCAGATTTCCGCTACTGGCAACACTCCGTAGGCTCGCCTGGAAGAGTGTCGGTCAATCTTTCGTTAAAACAACTCAAACAGCCCAATTTCATCGCACGTATTAGCGAAATATTGAAGCGCCACGGCGTTTCGCCGACATCATTGGAGCTGGAAATAACCGAAACGACATTGATGGAAAATCCTGAGCGCACTATTAAAATTCTCAATGAGCTTTACGCGCTTGGATTGCACCTTGCGATCGATGATTTCGGTACTGGCTACTCGTCGCTCAGCGCTTTGCAGCAATTCCCTATCGACACATTGAAAATTGACCAGTCTTTCGTGAGAGATGTCGTCAGCAACCCCGATGACGCAACGATTGTTGGCACAATAATTCACATGGGACGCAGCTTGAAGATGGCCGTAGTCGCAGAAGGTGTCGAGACCGAACAGCAATTGAATTTTCTGCAGACCCAGGACTGCACCTATGTGCAAGGACATTTATTTGGCGACGCGATGAGCGCCGACAACTACCTTGAACTACTACTGTCGCAGGCAGAGGGGACTGACTCTCACCGGGCTCTGTTCACATAGACTCATTCCAAGCGGCCCTAGCGCCATCACAGCAGCTATAACTTACTGACTTTGCGCATTATTTTTCGGCACTTTTCACGCGCTTGGAAAACTGCTTAAATATTCAACCCCGACACCCAACCAATGGCACAAATCGAACGAATGACCGTCGATGCCGATTGAGAATACGTTAACTATGAATAAATTGATCAGAACAGCCATACTTTTCACCCTACTTGTGGGCTCTACCGCCGCTGTGGCTTGTGACTATCCGGATCGCGCCCAGCTACCAAATGGCTCGACTGCGACGAAACAGGAAATGATTGATGGCGTCAAATCGATCAAAGCGTGGCAACAAGCATTGGTCGAATATCGCGTGTGTATAGATGATGAGACAAATTCGCAGATCGCCGCTCTCGCCGAGACCGGAGCCTCAGCTGAGGAGCAAGCAGCGGGCGCCGAGGCTCTCAAGAAAAAGCTGATTGAAAAACATGATGCTAGTGTAGAGGACGAACAGACGCTGGCCGCAGAGTTTAACGAGCAACTCGGACTCTATAAGCAAAGACAGTAGTTAGCTTGGCGAAAAGCAGCGGTCGTCGTGAGAAGCTGGTTTATTGCTAAGTTTTCGCACTCGCCGCTGTTTTTTGTTGCAATCCATCAATGCGCATCATTCAGGCCCGCTCTCTTATAGGGAATCGATCTGCTTTTTCAGATCGACGCTCTTTTCGGTAACAATTCGTTCCAATACCCGAATACGCTCTTCCAGGCGTTCAATTTTCTCCATCGCTTCATCAACCTCGGCGTCTCGAGATCCGCCAACGTCGCGCTTATCAATGTACGCGTGCAAAATCCTGAAGAAACCTGCCAAAGCGATTATGCAGATAACGAATACAAATGTGCCGTTCATATTAATTTCCTGTTAAGTGCACCAGGATGCTTATCAAAGTTTCCTGAACTCCTGATCCAGTGTATATCTTGATGAGGTTACATACCGCTCGATTTTCGCGAGCCTGCTCTCCATGGCCTGAAAGCGCCTGCGCACCTCTCCCATGGTGCGACGCGGTTCGGCCCGCAGCGCACGTCTGAATTCGGGGTCGTATTCATCGTACCGCGGATCCGCAGAGCGCGCCGGCACGAGTAGTACGACACCAACATAAATTAGCAATGTCATGGGCATCGCAACCAGAAAGGCAATAAACACAAGCAGCCTGGTTACCCGAAGGTTGAATCCGAAGTAATCAGCGAGTCCTGCACACACGCCGCCAATCATTGCATTGCTTCGACTCCGATAGAAACGCCGGGTAGGAATAGACTGATGATTTCTCATGAGTGCCTCCAATTGTTAGAACTTCCATTTTTCCGCCAGAACTCTTGCTCTGCGAAACGCCCGGAGTAAACAAGAGGCTTCGATCGAAACAAAACGGCTGCAATCAAATAGGCAATCACGCTGAAGCCCGTAAACAACCATAGGCTAATGACAGCTACTATGCGAACCGCAATAACACCAAAACCACAATAGTCCGCAATCCCCGCGCAGACTCCGAAGATCCAGCCGTTCTCTCTGTCTTTATAGAGGCGGCGTGCATACTCGAATGACGAGCGACCGTCGTAACGACTCATTGCCTCTTCCTCCATTCCGGTGACTCGTTATCCAAAATGACTTCCAGTGATTCGAGTCGAGTTTCAATTCTCTGGGACAGACTCCACAGATCCTGCATTAACTGCTCATCACCACCTGATATTTCGCGCATCTGTTTCCACTTGGTTATGAAGTGCAAAATAATCAGAAACGGTGCCGGAATTGCCAGAAAAACAATTAACGCGACTAATGCCAAATGCGATACAGAGTCCATCACTTACTCACCACCGCTCGTCGCGGATTTATGAGCTGCGACCCGTTGCTTCAATTCGTCAAACTCTTTGCCAATTGACTCCTCGGCCTCCAGCCCTGCGAATTCATGATGCAAATCCTTGGGTAGGCCCAGGTCATAAGCCTCGATTCGACCCTCAACATCGTCTATGCGACGGGTATATTGCTCAAAGCGAACAAGCGCATCGTCGATTTTGTAGTCGTGAATCTTGCGTCGCGCCGCGAGCCTGCTGGTCGCAGTTTTATGTCGAGATAACAAAGCTTTCTGCCTGACTTTGGCATCCTTCAACTTGCTCTCGAGCTTGGCAATATCTTCGTTAAGTTTTGCCAGACCGTCATCAACAGCAGCGTAGTCACTTTTCAACGCGTCCACTGCAGCAGCCGTGCGTGACTTTTCAACTAACGCCGCTTTTGCCAGGTCCTCACGACCTTTACGCAAAGCTAGCTCCGCCTTCGCGTCCCAGTCATCGACTTCGCCCTCGATAGCGGCAAGCTTTCTATTCAGATCCTTTTTATCAGCGATCGACCGCGCCGCTGCCGAGCGAACCTCAACCAGCGTATCCTCCATTTCCTGAATCATCAGGCGAACGATTTTTTCCGGATCTTCCGCCTTGTCCAGGATCGCGTTGATATTGGAGTTCACGATGTCACTGAATCTCGTGAATATGCCCATGTGTTTGTCCTCTGGAATTAGTAAGTACAGCTACTACAAAGCACATTCCGTGCCAACTGCTTAACCACTCGATAACTGTCTGTTTTAATAGAATATTTTGTAGGAACTTTTTGGCTAGTCCAATACTGAGATATGGTGGTTTTTAATAATTATTATTACTTTTCACCATTTTTTATTATTATTGACCGATGAATCGCCCAACCCAACCGATCATTGGTGAAGCACCCTCCTTCCTCGAGATGCTGGAGCATGTGTCACGTGCCGCGCCACTAAACAAGCCGCTTCTGCTGGTCGGTGAGCGAGGAACCGGAAAGGAACTCCTGGCAAGCCGCCTGCACTTTCTGTCGGGTCGTTGGGAACAACCGCTGGTCAAAGTCAACTGCGCCGCACTCACAGAATCGATCCTTGAATCCGAATTATTTGGCCATGAAGCTGGTGCCTTCACCGGCGCCCTCAAGCAACATGTTGGTCACTTCGAGCGCGCCGACGGAGGCACGCTAGTGCTAGACGAACTCGCAACTATTCCTTTACGTATGCAAGAGAAGATTCTGCGGGTCATCGAATACGGTGAGCTACAACGAGTGGGCGGCAGTGACACAATCAACGTGGACGTGCGCATAGTTGGATCTACGAACGAGGATCTGGAAGGCCTGGTTAACGAGAAGCGCTTTCGAGCTGACTTACTGGATCGTTTGGCGTTCGACGTTATAACCGTGCCGCCGTTGCGCGAACGTCTGGAGGATATCCTGCCCCTGGCCTACGCATTTGCGGTGAATATGGCAAGTGAGTTGAAGCAGGAGTTCTTTGCGGGTTTTAGCGCGAGAGCTGCGTCTGCGCTGCTCCGCTATAGCTGGCCCGGCAATGTACGGGAGCTTAAGAACACAGTGGAAAGGTCCGTGTACAAAGCCAAGCGTGCCGATAAACAGATAAACGAGATTTCCTTTGATCCGTTTGCATCGCCGTATCGGCTGACGAGCGCGCCCGCAGCAAGCAAAGACGTAACCCAATTGCCGAAAAAAGTAGCTGGCCCGCAATTCCCGATCAACCTTGAACGGCTAGTTTCCCAGAATGAAAAAGAATTAATTGGGGCAGCACTTGAAAAATCTCGCTACAACCAGCGTCTAGCGGCCAACTTGTTGGGGCTTAGCTATAATCAGTTACGTAGCCGCATTAAGAAATATCAGCTGGCCACAAACGCGGCGGCAAGACCTCAATAGCAGTCAATGATAGCAAATTTTTTTTGCGGCCCGCTAATTAGCTGTCATCGCGGTAACGGCGCACATAAATTGCCGCTGCGACGAACAAGCCACACACCATTAACCCAAGATATAACCCCGAGTCAGTCATAAAACCCATGATATCCAAGTGGCTAAGCAGATTGACAGAATCAATTTGCTGACCAAGAGATTGCGGATCTTCCACCATATTCTTGATGCTGGCCCAATCTTCTGCCTTTACCAGCGGCATATCCCGCATGCGCCCCTGGATAGCCGTAAAGAACAAATGAGATCCAAAAAACAGCCTCTCAAGCATCGGCAGCATTACCAACGGCACAAATGCCATCAATAACGGATTGCGCTTTACAAAACCGGACACGAACAGATACCAACCTACAAATGGCGCAGACCATATTGCTGAGGCTATGGCCAGGTAAGCAGTTGCCACCCACACCTGGAACAATGGTGCGGGCTGCCAGATAAGGAGCCAAGGACTGGCGTTGCGCGCCATCAGCCAGCCGCTGGAAATCAGCATTACGATTATCTGAGTCATTGCGATGATCAATACTGTTACCAGCGGAATCAGAACAATTGCCGTAAGCAACTTCGAAATAACGGCGTCAGCGTCCGTTACAGGCAAAGAACGCCAGAAAAGAATGCTTCGATCCTTGCGCTCTGCATATAACGCATCCAGTGAATAGAACGTAATCAGGATAGCCATAGGTATCAGGAAAAACGGCAGGGTGCCCGCCAGCAATCCGGTTACGGCAGCAGCTCTATGAACCTCCCCCAGATTGGTCACACCGAGCAAAGCCAAGTCGGCAATGTCGTCGTTAACAACCAGGGTCAGGGAGCCCGTTAGTGCGCCAAGGCTTACCAGCAACGCAATGACTAGCGGCGTAACGTAAATCGAACGATGCTCCCAGACTTCGCGCTGCAACAGAGCAATTTGGTTTCTGATCATGCCGCCGCTCCTTTAACTTTCGCCACGAACAGATCCGCAATCGCGGGTGTCCGCAATTCGCCAAACTCCGTCAACATTGATCGTTCAACGCCTTCAAACGTCATTATCTTTTTGCCGAAAACATCGTGTTCGAAAATAGGTCGGAAGCGACGCGCTGCTTCAGCCTTCTCACCACTCGCCATAAGCTCGACGAATTGAGCAGGCAAATCTTCCATTTTCGCGTCCAGAACCAGACGACCATTGTTAATGAACATTACATCTGTCAATAGGTTTTCGATTTCTTCAACCTGATGCGTGGTAATTAGAATAGTTTTCTCGCCATCGAAATAGTCGCTCAGAATATTGCTGTAAAATTCTTTTCGAAAAATAATATCAAGCCCAATGGTTGGCTCATCAAGCACCAGGAATTTCGCGTCAATAGCAATGATAATTGAGAGGTGTAGCTGGGTGACCATTCCCTTGGACAACTCACGAACCTTCGCTCCGGGAGTTACTTTAGTGTCAAGTAACAAGCGCTCCGCCTTGGAACGTGAAAAGTTTGGATGGATGGTTTCTATAAAGTCGAGTAGCTGAGAAACCTTGATCCAACGAGGTAACACCGCAACATCAGCGATAAAACAAATGTTCTGCATTAACTCTTTACGTTGTTTGAATGGATCCAAACCGAGCACGGATAGTTCGCCCTCGCAATCGGTCAGGCCCAGGATCGCTTTGAGAAGGGTTGTTTTACCTGCACCGTTTGGTCCAATGAGGCCACTGATTTTGCCAGAGTCAATTTGAAAACTGACATTATCAACGGCATTAACACTGCCAAAGGACTTACAGATATTTTTGGCACTAACGATAACGCTCATTCAGAGCCTCCTTCGCTGTCCGCTGAGTCCTCAGCTCCAAGCAAATCCGCCGGCTCCAAACCAAGTCGTTTTATGGTCGCCTGAATTTCGGGCCACTCCTGGTCAATAAATCGACTGCGCTCATCTTTAAGTAACTGCCTAAATGCACCGTCCGTAACAAACATACCGAGGCCCCGCCTCTTCTCGACCAGCCCCTCGTCAACCAACTCCTGGTAGCCCTTTAAAACGGTCAAGGGATTAAGACGATAATCGGCGGCGACATTCCTTACGGACGGCAAAGCATCGCCATCCTTAAGAATGCGCTCCAGAATCATCGCGACAACTCGATCACGCAGCTGCCGGTAAATCGGCAGGTTATCGCTCCATTGTTCATCCATTGACTGTCCAATACTCGACATAAGGCTGGCTCATAATGCGTTCGTGGTCTGAAAAATTCAAAATAAATGTTGTTCGTACAGATTTCACCAGCTGCGATGATGCTACGTCTTAAGCTCTGACCATCTGGCTCCGTGGTTTACCATAGTTTGATCAGGGGCGCGCCTCATTAACAAGAGCGCTAATCACGTTCTCTGCAATCCGCTTTTGAACCTTCGCGTCATCCCATCCTTGTAATTGAATGCCAATAGCCAGCCCGTTATCGCCATAGCCAGCGTCTGACTGTTGAGGACTCTCGGAAGTTACTTCTGTCGCAGGCATACCGTGTTCCAGGGTCGACATACTCCACTGCGAACCGACAGAGTCCGTGGTACCGGCATGAGCGGCGACAAAAGCAATAACTAACAAAGCCAATACGGACACACCCAGCCAACTGTCCAAGTTTTCCAATAACTGCCTGTTCATCAGTGGTCTCCTTGCAGGCTTTAGCGCCCATGCGACCGTTTTAATAGTGACGTAGTGTTATAGTTGACTATAACACCTAAAACAATATTTACAAGTCCTTCTGTATAAATCAACAATATTGGCCGAGAAAACGGCTCAAATTGGCTTAAATAGGTGTATTCCGCAGTAAATTTTCCGGCCAAAACGGCCCTTAAATGGTGCCTGAAAATGTTACCAGTGGTAAAATCTTGCGCTGCAACATCAGAATCCTTTCCAATATTTCATGCAGTCACTGCTGCCAGGACTTCAATAATGAAAACACCCGTGCGCGTCACTATTACCGGTGCTGCCGGCCAAATCGGCTATCAGCTCGCATTCCGTATTGCCTCAGGACAGATGCTCGGAGCCGATCAACCGGTCATTCTTCAGCTCTTGGAAATAGCTCCTGCACTGCCAGCATTAAATGGTGTGCAAATGGAGCTCAACGATTGCGCGTTTCCGACATTAGCCGGCATTGTTGCAACTGACGATCCCAACGTAGCTTTTAAAGATACCGATTTCGCCCTGCTCGTAGGTGCACAACCACGCGGACCAGGCATGGAGCGCAGCGACCTCTTGCAGGCGAACGCCAAAATTTTCTCGGTCCAGGGCAAAGCGATGAATAAGCATGCCCGTCGCGACGTTCGCGTACTGGTGGTGGGCAACCCGGCCAACACGAATGCTTTAATTGCACAATCCAATGCGCCTGATCTTGATCCCGCAAACTTCACAGCGATGACCAGGCTGGATCACAATCGAGCATTAGCTCAGCTAGCCAGCAAACTGTCATGTCATGTCACCGACATTCGGCAAATGGCAATCTGGGGAAATCACTCCGCGACGCAGTATCCGGACATAAGTCATGCCGAAGTGCGTGGCAAGGCCGCCACAACACTGGTGGACAAGCCGTGGCTGACAGATACCTTTATCCCAACGGTGCAACAACGAGGCGCTGCGATCATTAAGGCACGTGGAGCGTCATCCGCCGCATCTGCTGCATCGGCAGCGATCGACCACATGCGCGACTGGGCACTCGGTTCGCCGGCCAATGACTGGGTTAGCATGGCCGTTCCCGCAGATGGCAGTTACGGCATTTCGGAAGGCGTCATTTACTCGTTCCCGGTTCGCTGCAAGGGCGGTAAGTATGAAATTATCCAGGGCCTTGATATCAGTGACTTCAGCCGCAAACGCATGGATGCGACGGCCGCTGAATTGCGTGAAGAACGCGCAGCAATCGAAGAGTTGCTGTAAGAGCTAGGGATATCACCACAGGGCGGTACGCCGTCCTGTGGTATCAGCTATACGCGAGTGCTAGTCTTTAGGCGCTTACGTAGATCCGTGCTTTTAGGGGGAGCATGGCAGATCAATAACTTCGCCAATCGCTATTGAGGAAGATACCGTGCTTGCCACCTTTATGATCAGTCTGTTTTGGTTCCTGTTGTTTTTCGGCGGCGCAATTTACCTCGCGTACCGGCGAATTGACCTCCTCACATCGACAATCGCAGCCGGCGCGGCAATAGCCGTATACACATATTATGGCCACGGCCCATGGCTATGGAAGTTATTTCTCTGGGTTCTTTTCGCCGCACTTCTGCTTCCGAATTTCCGTGATTTCCGCCGTGTAAAAATAACGAAAAAGTTATTGGACGTGTACCGCGGCATGCTGCCTAAAATGTCGGATACCGAACGCGAAGCCCTGGAAGCAGGCAGCGTTTGGTGGGACGGTGAGTTATTTTCTGGCAAACCGGACTGGAATCTACTGGTAAAGCAACCAGCTCCATTGTTATCAGACGAAGAACAAGCCTTCATCGACGGCCCCTGCGAAGAGCTCTGCAGCATGCTGCACGACTGGGAAGTATCACACGAACTTCATGACTTGCCCGAATCTGTCTGGGCGTTCATCAAAGAGAAAAGATTCTTCGCCCTGATCATTCCGAAAAAATACGGCGGTCTCGAATTTTCGGCTTACGCCAATGCAATGATCATTACGAAACTCGCCAGCCGCAGTGCGATAGCATCCAGCACCGTTGGCGTACCCAACTCCCTGGGGCCGGCAGAGTTACTTTTACATTACGGAACTGAAGATCAAAAAGATCATTATTTGCCCGGACTCGCCAGTGGCGCAGAAATTCCATGTTTTGCATTAACGTCGCCGCAAGCCGGATCTGACGCCGCTGCTCTTATCGACAACGGCGTAGTTTGCAAAGGCAACTGGGAAGGCAAAGAGATTATCGGCATTCGGCTAAACTGGGATAAGCGCTATATAACGCTGGCCCCTGTCGCCACGGTACTCGGCCTGGCATTCAAACTCTATGATCCGGAACGCTTGATTGGCGATCAGGAGGAATACGGAATTACTGCCGCGCTGATACCAACCAAGACGAGAGGCGTCACTATCGGCCGGCGCCATAACCCGCTATCTATAGCCTTCCTCAATGGTCCAACTACCGGCAAAGATGTATTCGTGCCCCTCGACTTCATTATCGGAGGACAGGAAAATGCCGGCAAGGGTTGGAAAATGTTAGTCGAACTGCTCTCTGTTGGTCGAGCCATTACACTGCCGTCATCGGGCTGTGGCGGCGGTCAGGCCGCTACTTACGCAACGGGGGCATATGCCCAGTTACGTCGGCAATTCAATACTCCTATCGCCAACTTTGATGGCGTTGGTGACGCCCTGACACGTATCGCCGGACATACTTACATTATGAACGCAGCCGTGTCGGTTACGTCCAATGCGATAGACCAAGGTGAAAAGCCCGCCGTACCAGCGGCCATTCTCAAATACCACTGCACTGAAATGGCACGCAAAGTCGCAATCGACGCCATGGACATACATGGTGGCAAGGGAGTCATGCTTGGGCCAAAAAATTACCTGGGCCGCGGCTACATGGCAGCGCCGATTGCGATTACAGTCGAAGGGGCTAACATCCTGACTCGCAGCCTGATCATATTTGGGCAGGGCGCAATTCGTTGCCACCCATTTGTACTGCGCGAACTTGAGGCGGCGCAAGACGAGAACACCGAACGGGGCCTGGCGGAATTTGACAGTGCATTATTCGGGCATGTCGGATACGCCGTTAGCAACATGGCTCGCGCATTCTGGCTGGCGCTCACCCACGCCAAGTTCAGCGAAGTACCTTTAAACACACCAACTCGTCGCTACTACCAGAACATCAATCGCTATAGCGCAGCTTTTGCACTCGCAACGGATTTCGCCATGCTGACGCTTGGCGGCAAACTGAAGCAAAAAGAACTGTTGTCGGCGCGCCTTGGGGATGTGCTCAGTTCAATGTATCTCGCCTCGTCAGTTCTCAAGCATTTCGAAAATCAAGGGCGCAAAGCGGCCGACCTGCCGTTGGTTGAATGGGCTATTCGCACACTCATGTATCAGGCTCAGGAACAACTGCACAGTTTTCTGCGCAACTTCCCGAACCGACCTGTAGCCATTTTTCTTCGCTTCTTGATATTCCCTCGCGGCAGGACCTATTCAGCTCCAACCGACAGGTTGGTTGGTAAGATTGTTGACCTGGTTACGCAACCCTCCGAAGCCCGTGAGAGGCTCAGCGCACAGGCGTATACGACTATCGAACCAGGCAATCCTCTGGGCTTGCTTCAAGAAGCGCTGGTTCTTGGCGAAGTCATTGAACCGCTGCGCCAAAAGCTGCGCCAGGCCCACAAGGAAGGACTCGTTAAGGCAGAATATTTGCCGTACCAGGTTGAGCAAGCCAAAAACGCGGAAATCATTTCCGCACATGAAGCCGACCAATTGTTGCAATTTCACGAAAAAGTACTGGCCATTACAGCCGTTGACGATTTCGATATGAACGAATTTCGTAAACGCGTCGAAGAACCGAAAAGAGCGTCCCCCAAGAAGAAAGCGACCGCCAAAAGCCCTCCAAAGAAACGAGCCTCGAGTAAAGCCGTGAAAGAACCAAGCTCGGAATAATCAGGCAATCATGAAAGAGCGGGCGGGGCTAATTTATGAAGTCACTCTGGACGTTGATTCGGAAATCATCGCAGAGTTTGATTTATGGTTGGCCAGTCATGTTGGCGATATGCTCGACCTCAATGCATTCCGAGATGCACAGGTGCTGGAGAGTGAAAGTGGCGAACCTGGGAAGCTAAGACGCGTTGTTCATTATTTTCCGATTAGCGAAGATGCTCTTCAGAATTATTTCGCGACTGACGCTTCGGCAATGCGCCAGGCAGGTGTAGACCGGTTCAACCACAAGTTTAGTGCACAGCGACGCATCCTCAAAGACACCGAACTTCCCACGGGTGCATCTCCACCGCGCCAGAATTGTCTTAACTGCGGCGTTACGCTGACTGGGCAATACTGCGGTAATTGTGGCCAACGCGCACGCAGCCGTCTGATTAGCATCTGGCAATTAAGCCGAGAAGCATTTGGCGACATATTCGAAATCGACTCTCGCGTCTGGCAAACACTGATTCCGCTGCTGCTTAAACCGGGCGAACTGACCAGTTGCTATTTGCAGGGAAAGCGCGCGCGATATATGCCGCCATTTCGCATGTATATCGTCTTGAGTGTTGTTTTCTTTCTGGTTGCATTTTTCGACCCCAGTGAGAAATTCGGCTCTTTTTATCCTCCGGCAGCAAATCCTCCAGTTGCCGATCAGACAGATCAGGCCAAGCAGAAGGCGGCAATCGACGCAGCCATCGCCGAGCTCAGGGAAGAAGGCTTGAAAAATTCGGACAAGATGTCCGCCATAATTGCGGATTCGCCGGATGACTTGCAAAACACTGAGTCGAAGAGCAGTGCGAAATCGAATGTTCGGCGAATCCAGAATGAGCTCGGGAAAATTGAGTCAGATACGCAATTAAAATCCGATTGCGATGTCAGCGAATATGACGAAGCGCCGGATTGGGTAAAAACTGCGCTACCGCGGAATCGCTTGATCCAAATTTGTGAGCGCATCACCGGGGATGACGGCAAGTCACTACTGGCTGGCTTGCTGGACAACGTCCCGGCTTTCTTGATCGTATTCCTGCCCATACTCGCACTTGTCATGAAGGCACTGTATCCATTATCCAAACGGTATTACGTCGAACATCTGCTCTTCGTAGTCCATTTGCACGCCTTCTTTTTCCTGCTGTTAACGCTGCAAATTATTTTTTCGCGAGTTGCCACTAGTCTTGCGTTCCCTGATCTGGTTTCGGGACTGGCTACGGCGGGTGTGTCGATCTATATCCCCATCTACCTGTATAAAGGGATGCGCAAGGTATATGGTCAAAGCCGTGTGATAACGATTGGAAAATTTATGATTTTGTCCACGTCGTATGTAACGGGCTTTGTAGTCATGCTGACCATTGCCTTGTTGTTTACGGCAATTTCATTGTAGTTAGAGTGCGCTCGCGAGGCGCAGTAAATCCACAAAAGAGGCCTGATAATGAAAGTAACCACTACGAATCTGATCGTCACCGGCATCACCCTGATCAGCTTGCTTGGCGCATGTAGCAAGGACGAGGCACCTCCGGCGGTGGTCGCTGAGACGGAACAACAACCTGCTGCAGCGGTAATGGTTGCTCGCACCCCGTCACCAGCCGGTGCGAAGGTATTCATTATCACCCCTGCAGATGGCGCAGTTATGTCCAGTCCGGTTCTGGTCGAGTTCGGAGTAGAGGGCATGGCCATTGTACCTGCGGGCACGGTGCACCCTGCTGCAGGGCACCATCACTTGCTCGTCGATACCGATATTCCCGCTCTGGACCAGCCCATCCCTAAAGATGCCAATCATATTCACTTCGGTGATGGCAGCGCATCTGTTGAACTAAATCTGCAACCCGGAGTGCATACTTTGCAGTTACTACTTGCCGATTACGCTCATATTCCGCATGATCCGCCTGTAATCTCCGAAAAAATTTCGATAACGATTCAATAAGCTGCTTGAGCATAGCCGCGGTCGCTACTAAAATCGCATGACTAGCCCTCGCGGGGCTTTTCTGACAGAACCGGCGAATGAAAAATAAATCTATAGGCATCAGCGGTCTGGCCGCGTACGTACCCCCCTACCGTGTCTGGTTGGAGGATTGGTGTACGTGGACCGATAGCCAGTGGGCCAAAATCCAGGAAGTCGTCGGGCGCAGTTTTCGTATGCGCGGACGCGACCAAAGTGTCTATACAATGGCGGCTACTGCCGTATTGCGGTTAATCACCCAGTACGATATCGATCCAACACGAATCAAGTTTCTGGGGCTGGGTACTGAATCCAGTACCGACAATTCAGCTGGCGCGATCATCGTCAAGGGCATGGTTGATCAAGCGTTGCTGGCTCAAGGCAAACCCGCCATCGCGCGCAGTTGTGAAGTCCCAGAATTCAAGCAGGCCTGCCTCGGCGGTGTTTACGGCATGAAAGCTGCAATCCGCCACCTGGCGTTTGACGGCAGCGGTGGCCAGGCGATTGTTGTCTGTGCGGACATAGCCGAATACGCGCGCGGCAGCACCGGTGAACCAACTCAGGGAGCTGGAGCGGTAGCCATGCTGCTCGAAGAAAACCCGAAGCTGGCTGTCGTGGATCTCGTACACTCCGGCTCATCCTCAGATTATCGTGTAATGGATTTTCGCAAACCGATGTCACGCTTCTGCGGGCAGGATCGCAGTCAAAGTCATCAGGTCCAGGATTTTCCGGTATTCAATGGCAAGTACTCTACGACCTGCTATATCGAATCTACATTGCAAGCTCTGAATGACATGTATGAAAAGCGTGATGTTGTCGCTAGCGACTACCTGCGCTCGCTTAAGAATATTTTTATGCATCGCCCCTATCGGCGCATGCCGGAAACTGGCCTGGCGGTGTCCTACCTGGCTGCCCTCGCCGAAGGCGGCGAGGCTGACCGAGCCGAACTGGCGTCATATTGTCTTGAAGCAGGCGTAGATACCAACGCTGCAATACGAGAAGTCATCGCGGAGCCCGTCATTGCAAATATTGCGAGCCCGGACCGACTCAATCGTGAGATGTATCCGCTGATTACTGCCGTATCGAAAATTTTCCGTGCAGCCCCCAGCTATCAGACTGAAATTAGAGACAAGCTATCTCTGGGCAGCGGTACGATGCTTGATCTCGGCAACCTCTATACGGCCGCCCTGCCGGCTTGGCTAGCGGCTGGTTTCGAACAAGCGCTTAAGGAAGATCGCGACATTACTGGCGAAGAGTTTCTTACTCTTGGTTACGGTAGCGGCGATGCCGCGGAAGTCATTCCATTTTATGTGGCTGATCAGTGGCGTGAAGCAACTGCCGCAATGGGCTTTGAAGACTCATTGAAGTTCGCGGTTGATATTAATTTCGAACAATACAAGGCACTGCATGATGGAGGTCGTATTCAGGACCTGAGTTACTTGCCGCATAACGAATTCGTCATTGATAAAGTCGGCTCCGAGGATGAGCGCCACTTCCAGGATGTGGGCATCGAGTATTACCGCTACGTCAGCTAGGCACTACTCGCTCGGATCAGTATAACCGGCCAGCAGTGGCCCATATTCCTCACTTAGCCGTTGCCACTCCATCTTGAACCATGGCGTAAACCCTTCAGGCGCAATAGCCAATTCCTCTGTCAGCCCTGCGGGTGATATAAAACGCCATTCCGCAATCTCGGTAATGTTTGCCCTTACTAGCTGGTTACTTCGACCCAGATAAACAGAGCACAGTTCGTTTTCTGAACCCAGCTCGCCGAAGTTCGCTTGATAGCTAAATTTGTAAATAAATCGAAGCTCAGCTGACATCCCGAGTTCTTGCTGCAGGCGACGCTCAATAGCAACCTCCAGCAACTCTCCCTCACGCGGGTGACTGCAGCAACTGTTTGACCAGTACATGGGCCAGAGCCGCTTATCCGCGCTTCTGCGCTGCAAGAGCAACTGACCATCATCGTTAAAGATGAACAATGAAAACGCTCTGTGCAAAACACCATCACCGTCATGACACAAGGCTTTACTCATTGTGCCTGTCTGCTCGTCACTCTCATTGACGAGGATTAGTTCTTCACTGTCGAAAGAAACCACTTCATTGACTGATTTTGATCTATCCGTCATGTTGACTGCTCAGCGGAATTGTTTCGAAACCAGCCTGTTGCAGGGCTGCTGCCACTTCAGTCGTTTTACCCGGACAGAGCGCTACGATCGAGCCTCCGCCGCCTGCACCCGTCAGCTTAGCGCCGACCGCACCAGCATCTCTGGCGATTTGCACCATGGTCTCCAATAATGGCGTGGAAACTTCAATCGCATTGAGCATGCCGTGACAAACATTCATGAACGCCCCTAACTGGGCGTAGTCGCCCTTGCTGAGAGCCATTGCACCGGCGGCGCTCATTTCGCCGATCTCATTGAAGATCGTCGCATACAACGTTTCATTTAATTCGAAGCGGCGACGCACTGCAGCCACCTGCTCTAACGTATAACCAGGCACACCACTGGACGCGATCACCAGCGGAATTGGCTCCTGGATAGACACCTCGTGAATCAGTGGTGGATCTCCTTTGCAGTACAACAATGCCTTGCCGTACGTCGCGACCGTATTATCAATGCCGGACGGCGCTCCGTGGGCGATCCTTTCGCAGGCAAATGCTAGCGAATTCACATCACGATCAGTCATTTCGAGTTTCAGCAAAAGTGAAAACGCCCTGATAACTGCCACTGCCGTTGCGGCCGATGCCCCCAGACCCATGGCTCTCGGAATCCTGGATCGCAACTCGATTTCAAAACCGCGATTCTCCACCCGCAGGCGACGCATGATTAAGGCGATCGTCACTGCGGCGCCCGGCTGCGCATCTTCCACACTCAAGAAATGCTGTTCCATCCCCCAGTCCGGCGCAATAACCCGCACACCGTGCTGCAATTCACGTATTTGCGCTGTCACCGCACTTTCAATAGGTACCGCCAGCACGTGCTTGTTATAAACTGCGGCATGTTCACCGAGCAAAATCACTTTGGATGATGCTACGCCGTGAAAACTGTCACTGTTGAGCAGCTTTGGTTTGTTGATTTTCTGCACCAGTTCTACGGCCTTGTCGACTTTGATATCACCTCCCCGTACGAGATCATTCACTACTTCATCGAACAAGTGCTCGGGCGTTCCCGCTGTCGCTGCCACACTGCGAGCATGCAGGCGCATGTGACCTCGTTGGATACCGTGCGTGACCAGCGCCCTGAGTGCGGCGAAGTTCTGGGCCAGACCAACAGACGCTATGATCTCGGATAATTGCCGGGCAGATGTTACGCCAAGAATATTCAAATTAAGAAGAACCGCGGGATTCGATCGCAGTGACCCGCCCACAATGCCGACCTTCATTGGGACCGTCAGCTCACCACCAAGATCGCCGTTCGGCATCTTGTACCAACGAGTCAAGGCCCGATAACGCCCCGTGCGGGCAGCAAAGGCATGCGTCGATGCCTCGATAGCCCGCCAGTCATTGCCAGTGGCTATAGCGACCGCGTCGATGCCGTTCATAATTCCTTTGTTGTGCGTTGCTGCGCGGTACGGATCGACCAGTGCAAAATCATTCGCCAGAATTATTCCGTCCCTGACATCTTCGGCGCTGAATTCGTCAGCACCCAGCTCATCGAGTGGCATCCGCACACTCGCTGTCACCAGGGAGCGATCCGCCAGGTTAGACAAAATTCGTAAAAACACTTTGCCGCCAGATACCCTCTCCACGCTACTCGCAATTCCTTCGCACATCGTATTGACGAGGTTCGCACCCATAGCGTCTCTGGTATCGACCAGTAAATGCAATACCAGCATAGACTCACCATTCGGCAAGGCATGCTCGTGGATTTCGATACCCTGCACACCGCCACCGCGCGTCTGCATATTTGGCTGCATCGCATTCGCCTGCGCGATTAGGTCCTCGCGAGCTTTAACCAATTCTGCAATCGCCTTGGCGGGATCTTCAATTTCGACGACCTGGATCTGCCCAATAAGAAGAGACTCGCTGATGGCCGCAAAAAAGCCACCGCCGCTGCGGGCGACCTTCGCGGCTGCACTCACTCCAGCAACTATCGATGGCTCTTCCACGACCATCGGTATAACGAAATCGCGCTGGTTGATGCGGAAATTAGCCGCAATCGCGAGCGGCAACCCAAAAACACCGATGACATTCTCGATCATCTTGTCCGCTGCCGCGACATCGAGAAGCTCACTACCGCGCAACAGCTTTTGTGCGCCCTCGGGCGTCACAAGGCCCCGCTCCAGCAACGTTGCGACTCGTTCCGCAACACTGCTGCGATAAAATCCGGCTAATCGTGAATCAGTCATTTATTAATCTCGGCGTCTTACGGCCAAACCTGTGGAATCCATTTTTGCTGAAATAAAATTCAAGCCATGTGGCATTAGCGCCCGCTCAAAATCAGCTAATTGCTCGGCATTCCCACCGACAACAATGCCAATATCTCCGCCGCCCGCGCCGCACGGTTTATAAACAAGCTGTCGATCTCGGGCCACCCGCGCTGCCGTGCTGTGCCCACCATCAAAGATACCCAGTGCGGCGCTCTCATCAAGTGCCTCTAATCGGCTTGTATATCGCCGCAAGCCCAGAATTATTTCATCTGTACTTGCCGATCGCCATACGGTCGTCAACTCATGAGCAGCAACCAACAGCGCCTGCAAGCTCTTGTCATCATCTGCAATCGCGCCAAACTTTACCAACTGACTGGTCGTCTTGATCGGCACTCCGGTCCATACAAATCGATAACCAAGGTCTGCGGGCCAACTCAGATCCTGCGACGAACCGCTGTCCATCAGGTATTCGACAAGACCTCCGCGGTACGATGTAGCCAGGTCTACTCCACTGCCCTGCTGTGACTGAAACAATCGGTGGGCCCGTGATGCTATCTCCGGCACATCCGATGTACGCCCGGCGAACTCTGCCAATGCCGCCGCAAGGGCTACTGTTATAGCGGCACTTGATCCAAGACCCAGCTTATGACTGCCCGCCGAATCATGAAAAGTCTGACTGTCGAGGATCAAGTCAAATGCTACGGTGGGCTGCTCGCCTGCAAATACTTCAGACCACACTGCCGTGAACAAATCGAAGGAACTTCCAGGATGAGCGCCATGCCACTCAACCCTATCGCGAGCAGTGAAATACCACTCACCAGCCATGTAGCCGGGAGCGGTTATGCGATGACGCCGCCCATCCGTCACGCGCAGTTGCACGATTGCCCGCCGGTCAACGGCCATACAAATTGCGGGCGCACCGCGGAGAACAGCGTATTCGCCGCTAATCAGAGCTTTGCCGGGAGCACTGGCTTCAATTTGGGTCACGCGGAGTCCATCAGGTGCGCGCCTGCTCCCAGCCCGCCGGTCATAATTTGTCGGACACCGGGCGTAGCTGCCAGTGCTTCAATCACGGCGCCCTCAGACTCGGGCAAACATACCGCCTTCAACTGAGGGCCTGCATCAATTGTAAAAAACACCGAGTGACCGATTGCCTGCAATCGCCTAATCGTCTCCATGCATGCCATGGTAACGCTGTTCCAATACACCAGCGGTGGCCGTGATGCCCACATGACCGAGTGCATTTTCAGGCAGTTATGTTCTGCGATAGCCGCAAGACTGGCGAAATCTCGATCGGCAACGGCCCTCCGCGCAATATCCAGATCTCCCCCTTGCTTGTCTAGCCAGTTTTGATAAAACGGAGATGTCTCTGCGCTACGCTGCATAGCCTCTCCTGAACCGACCGCTTTAGGGCCGGTCTCCGTAACCGCCACAACAACACTTAGGGGCCAGTCTGATGGCTCTGCCAGCTGATGCAAATCAATAAACTCGTCGCCCGCGGTTAGCTCAACAAAACCACCATAAAGAGAGCGCGCCGCCGAACCCGAAGCGCGGCCGGCCAACCTCGCCTGCGATAATTGCTCAAGCTCGACCCCCGCCGCGCTGCAGGCCGCCACAACAAGCGCTGCAAAAGCAGAGGCAGATGAAGCCAGACCCGCGGCCACTGGAAAGTTACAAACGCTGTCCACGCGCGCGAACGGGCGCGACCCCGTCCAACCCGGAAGAGAATCCAGACACTGGCTTACTCTGCTAAGCATGGCTGGCCTGACTTGCTCATTCAGGAAAAATTCATCGCGCTGCAACCGCTCATCGAACATGACGCTCGTGCGGGTCCAGAGCGCGTCCAGAGTAACGGACAGTGAGTCTACAGCCGGCAAATTTAGGACGACATTACGCTTGCCCCAATATTTGATCAAAGCAATGTTTGGTTGTGCCTGGGCTGTTGCTCGCATTGTATTTATTCGATCTCGCCAAAAGCATTCAGTTGGCTGCGCATTATAGCCCAGGAGGCCGTGGGCAGAACCCGCCAATTCGGTGTAGGCTACGGCTAGAAATTAATACTCGGAGTACTTTTCCATTGTCCGCATCTTTCGAACAAAAAATCCCTTTCTATTCCGCGCGCATTACTCAGGCGCTGGAAAGCGCCCTGCCGGCAGCTGCCGCCACGCCCAATCGGCTCCACGAAGCCATGCGCTACGCGACACTGAAGGGCGGTAAACGTATCCGACCGCTCATCGTCTATGCGGCCGGCGAGTGCCTGTCGCTCGATCCGGCATTGCTCGATGCACCTGCCGCTGCGATTGAGCTGATTCACGCGTTTTCCCTCGTGCACGACGACTTGCCAGCTATGGATGATGATGACCTGCGTCGGGGGCTGCCCACGGTGCACAAGCAATTTGACGAAGCGACGGCAATACTCGCAGCGGACGCCCTGCAGCCTTTGGCTTTCGCGACTATCGTCAACGCATCCGGTTTTAGTGCCGACACGAAGCAGGCCTTGGTCGGCTTGATAGCCAACGCGTGCGGCTCCTTCGGAATGACTGGTGGCCAATCAATCGACCTGGAATCAGAAGGTAGAAAGTTGACCGTTGCCGCGCTGGAAGAAATGTATGCGCTAAAGACTGGCGCACTAATTCATGCTTCGGTAATTTCCGCGTGCATCATTGCCGGCCACCTCGGACATGAGCAGCACGACGCCCTTGATCAATTCGGTCGCTGCCTTGGCGTCGCTTTCCAGATCAAAGATGACATCCTCGATGTTGAGGGAGAAACTGAAGTCATAGGCAAACCGGCTGGCTCCGATGTCAAGAAACAAAAGGCTACTTACCCATCATTATTCGGGTTGCAGCAATCACACGCGCGTTGCGATGAGCTTTTTGACAAAGCGCTCAGTTCCCTGACTGATTTTGGTGCCGATGCGGAACCATTGCGCTGGATTGCGCGCTACGTCATCGATCGAGGCAACTGATTTTGAGTGGTGAGCGCAAAATTTTGCACGCCGACATGGATGCGTTTTATGCGTCCATCGAGCAGCGTGACGATACTGCGCTGCGCGGCAGACCTGTCGTTGTTGCTGGCGCCAGTAATAGAGCTGTAGTTGCAGCGGCCAGTTACGAGGCGCGGAAATTTGGTATTCGCTCAGCAATGTCCATGCGCGATGCGCTGCGACACTGCCCAACCGTCTGTCGCGTGAATCCTCGCATTGATCACTATGCGAAAGTTTCACAACAAGTATTCCAGATATTCAACGAATTCACGCCAATAGTTGAGGGCTTATCCCTCGATGAAGCCTTTCTTGACGTCACCAATAGCCTTTCTCTTTTTGGTAGCGAAGTTGAAATCGCCCGCCAGATAAAATTACGCGTCAAAAATGAATTGAACCTAACAGTTTCAGTCGGAATTGCGCCCAATAAACTAGTAGCAAAAATTGCGTCGGATCTCGACAAACCGGACGGCTTGTTTGAAGTCACGCATGAAAATATGCGGCAGGTCCTTGACCCGTTGCCGGTATCAGTGATCCCTGGAATAGGTCGTGTAACGCTCGAGCAACTGCAGCGCGCCGCCATTAGAACTGTGCGTGACCTCAGACAGGCAAGCGATCATGTCCTGGAGCCAATATTTGGTCGCTTTGCACACCGGACTCGGGAACGCGCTGCTGGCATAGATGATCGCCCTGTGACTCCATTCCGTGAGGAAAAATCAATCAGCGCCGAGATTACGTTCGATGTCGACCTGGCGGACGGTCGAAGCCTGCATCGAGAATTGCTAAAACTCAGTGAACGTACCGCCAACAGGCTGCGCAAGAAACAACTGTTTGCTGGCGTGCTGCAACTTAAGATACGTGATGCTGATTTCAAGACTTTTAGTAGGCAAAAAGCGATTACGCCAGCGAGCAACAGTACCGATGTGATTTACGCTCTCAGCCAACAATTGCTGGATAACTGGCTGCTCGAACACCCGGGAACCCAAATTCGCTTGCTTGGCGTAGGAGGCGGTAAACTTGATGCCGTCGAGCAGGCCGATATGTTTGCCGACAATACCAACGTTGTGACCTCCCAGGTTGATCGGGCGGTCGACCTGATCAGAAACCGCTTCGGTGCCCTGGCGGTAAATCGGGCGCGCACCTTGGATGATGTCTAAATCAGGTAGAATTGGTTCACAGGACGCCACGCCGACAGGCGCAAACACTGGTTAAATATGTATACAGACTTTTTTGGACTTACTGAAAAACCGTTCGCGATCACTCCCGACCCACGTTACCTCTTCATGAGTGAACGGCACGGCGAGGCGCTCGCGCACCTGGTTTACGGTGTGACGGAAAGCGGCGGCTTCATACAATTAACAGGTGAAGTTGGCACCGGCAAAACGACTCTGGTCAGAACACTGCTTGGTAAGGTTCCTGAAAAGGCCGATGTCGCCCTGATACTGAACCCACAGCTAACCGCCATAGAATTCCTGGAGACAATTTGCGAGGAATTGAGCATTCCTGTGCCGCCGCGCAGCGGAAGTACTAAAGCGCTGGTTGATACGCTAAACAAGCACCTGCTAGCCGCACATGCGAAAGGCAGACGAACCATTTTGTTAGTCGACGAAGCACAAAATCTTGCTGCCGACGTTTTAGAGGAGGTGCGCTTACTCACCAACCTCGAAACAGCCAAGCAGAAACTTTTACAGATCATCCTGATTGGCCAACCGGAACTGCGCGAACTACTCGCTCGTAATGATTTGCGACAACTAGCACAGCGCATAACCGGTCGCTATCACTTGCAGCCACTCACCCGGGATGAGTCAGATCAATACATTAGCCACAGGCTCAAAGTCGCAGGCGCGCTGGTAGAAATATTCACCCCAGCTGCGCGGCGCGAGGTATTTCGATTATCAGCCGGGATACCGCGCATCATAAACGTCATATGTGACAGAGCTCTACTGGGCGCATATAGCCGCGGAGTGCGCCTCATTAATCAACAACTGGTGCGCGAAGCTGCCTCCGAAATATCCGGAAAGAAACTGCAGGGCCGAACAAACATGTGGCTCTACCCTGCTATTGGCATAACAGCCGCTATCCTGATCGCGCTTGGCGGGTTCACAGTTTTTAGTGAACAGGCCGCCCATGAACTCATTGCCGCACCAGTAGAAACAACATCCGCGCTCGTCGAACGTGAAGCCGAGTCAGTGGTCACCGATGAGCCAAAACTACCCGAGCAACAACCTGTTGAAATCGTCGACGAACCCGACCTGGAAACAGTATTGCTCGAAAATCAGGCGGCGACAGGAACCAATACCGCTATGGCGAATTTGTTTGCCCAATGGGGCCTGCAATACGATGCCAACCAACAAAGCGCCTGCAAGCAAGCAGAAGAACATGGCCTGAGCTGCCTTTTCCAACGCGGTACCTGGAATGTCGTTCGCCAACTTGATCGACCAGCAATTTTGAATCTGACCGACACAGCCGGATATGAACACCAGGCGGTTCTAACCAGAATCAATGGGGATATGGCGTCTCTCGAAATTGGAAGCGTGAATCTCGATGTTTCACAAAACAGCATTTCCGACCTCTGGTACGGCGAGTATCTGATCTTGTGGCGTCCGCCTAATGGCAAACCGACGGCTCTCGGAGCCGGTATGCGGGATGCGTCAGTGCTGTGGTTGCGAGAGGGTCTGGCCAAATTTGATCCAGCCATGGCGACTACGAGCAACGACCCGCAATTTTTCGATCAACAGTTATCCGAAAATCTGCGGGAGTTTCAGCGCCGCAATCGACTAAAAGTCGATGGTCTTGCTGGACAACAGACTCAAATCATTCTTAACTCGGGCCTCGGCCTCGAAAATACTCCGCGACTAAGCCAATAGCTACTATCGGGCTATTGAGGCTTCGATAACAGGATTCGTGTATGTCTTTCATCCTTGATGCACTAAAAAAATCCGAGTCGGAGCGACAGCGGCAAAGCACGCCAGGATTCGCTGACGTACCGGCGCGAGTCGTATCCCGTCGTACACCCACCTGGCTGTGGATCGTGGCGGCATTACTACTGATTAATGTCGCGGTACTGCTTGGTCTTTATTTTCGGCCCGCCGCCACCCCAGTTGCAGCAATTCCAGCGACGACTCCAGCGCACATAGAAACCGTCGCCAGAGCAGTTATACCACCGGTCGAAGATCCGTTACCGACCCCAGTCGCTGAAAAAGCAGAGGTTCGGCCGTTGTCATCAGAGGCGGCAGATCAACAACAAAGACCATCAAGAGGTTCGGTAACTGTAGAGTCCACCGCTGAATCCCAACAGGCAACCGCCGCGGAGGTGTATTCTCATTATCCCAGCTTTGCTGCACTGGTAGCCAACGGTACTCTGCAGTTGGCTGATTTGCACATTGATATTCATGTTTACAGCACAGCACCGAAAGACCGTTTCGTATTCATTAACATGAATAAATACCGTGAAGGTGACCAGTTGTCCGAAGGGCCAAAATTACATGCAATAACAAACGAAGGCGTCGTCCTCGACTACCTTGGAAGGCGATTCTTGCTGAATCGCGATTAAACCCCTGCCGCCCCAACAGGACACGCGACAACCAATGAATGACGCCGCCATCACAATTGATTCTATTACTGGTGACCAACTCGCAACAGGGCTCCGCTCGGGTATTCATCGGGTCATTGAAGAGCAGGAATTACTCAACCGCATCAACGTTTTTCCGGTGCCGGATGGCGACACAGGTACCAATCTGACGCTATCCCTGAGCGCTGTACTGGGAATTTTGAAGAGCCCAGCACATAGTGGCGTGGGGTCATTGCTAACCCAAATGGCAGATGCGCTTCTGGACGGCGCACGCGGAAACTCAGGCGCCATCGTTGCGCAGTTTTTCCAGGGCATGAGTGATGCTGTGGGTGACCAGGTTGAGCTGTCACTTGCGTCTTTTGCAAAAGCCGTTCGCAGTGGTTCGGACTATGCACATGACGCACTCGCTGAGCCTCGCGAAGGAACGATTCTGACAGTGATTGCGGCCTTCGCTGGAAGTTTATCGGACTCTCGGCTTGGCAGCGATATACGTAACTTGGGAGAGCAACTCGAGCACTCTATTGCAGTTGCTCAGCAGGCATTGCTCGATACTCAGGGACAGCTTGAAGTCTTGCGCAAGGCGGGCGTGGTTGATGCCGGGGCCAAAGGGTTCGTCGTATTGATCGAGGGAGTCACGGACTATTTGCGACACGGCAAATTTTGCGACGAACCCGCGCTGAACTTGCATGTTGAAGGTAGTGAAATTGAAGATGTCGCGGGCGAAGAGTCTGACCTGCAATACCGCTTTTGTACCGAATGCATAGTCACCGGAGCTGATATCAATCGGCGCAAACTTCGAGAAGGCCTGTCTGGTCTCGGTAACTCCCTGGTGCTTGCCGGATCCAAGGAAAAAGCCAAAATTCATATTCATGTGAACGACCCCGAGGCCGTTTTTGAGCTTGCCAAAAAATTCGGAGAATTAAAAGGCGAGAAAGCTGATGACATGCAACGCCAGCAACACAGCACACATGGACAGAAGCGAAAGTTTGCAGTCATAACTGACTCGGCGGCAGATATCGCTGAGGAGTATATGGACAACCTTGATATCCATATGGTCCCCGCTCGTATTCATTTTGGCGAACACGCTTACCTGGACAAAGTCAGCATTACACCCGAGCAGTTTTTTGAAGAACTGAAAAGCAACCCGATCGCACCCAAGTCATCACAGCCGTCACCGGGCGACTTTCGTCGCCAGTTTCAATTTCTTGCCAGCCATTATCCGGACGTAATTTCTATTAATCTTACGCCTACCGTCAGTGGCACATTGCAGACAGCGAAGCACTCGGCTGGGCGCATTAACGCGGCTGGCGAGATTCATGTAGTCAACTCGCGCAATGCCTCTCTTGGCGAGGGGTTGGTCGCGGTCTATGCCGCGGAATGTGCAGCAGCAGGTCTCGACGTGAAGCAAACCCTGGCATTGCTCGACCATGTAATCGCGAACACCTTTACCTTTGGGCTAGTAAAGGACCTACGCTATGCAGTCCGCGGTGGCCGGGTGCCTGCATCCAAGAAACTGCTCGCAGACCTGTTGCGAGTAGTACCGATTTTGCGCACCGAACCGGATGGCAAATTAACAGCCAACGGCATCATTCTTGGTCGATCAAATCTGCTGCCGAGGTTTGCCCGTTATATCGCCAAACGATTGCCGGCAGCCGACCATATACGCATTGCCTTAGGGCACGCACTGTGCGATCAGGAAGCGACTGAATTGGAATTATTATTGCGTAAAAATATTCCAGCAGTTAAAAGCAGCTCAATTACGAGTCTTGGCACCGCACTCGGTGTACATGGCGGTCCGGGCACACTCGTAGTCGGCATCCAACGCTACGTGGCGCCACAAGCCCTGCTCGGTCAACTCTCACAAGCCAAGGACTGAATCAGGCTCGCAGCACGGCTCCAGTCGGAGTTATAAGCTCCTCTCCCTCATTGCGCGCGTTATTGACGCGACGATCCACGGGCCACGCTTGTAGTGGGACCGAACTCTTTGGTAACGCGGTACTCGTGTCCAGCCACCGCTCCGCTTCGCCAGGATTTAAGATCACTGGCATTCGATGATGTAATTGCTGCAAAAAATCACTAGCTTCAGCGGTAATGATCGTCGTCGTCTCAACCACGCTTTGGGTTTGCGGATCATTCCAGCTTTCCCACAGACCTGCGAATGCCATTACCTGGCCATCCTGCTGCGAGATATACCATGGCATCTTGAGCTCACCGTCGCGACGCCACTCGTAATAACCGTCAGCTAACACCAGGCAACGGCGTTTTTTCAGGGCATTACGAAAGGAGGGTTTCTCGGCAATCGTCTCGGCACGCGCATTAATCATACGGTTGCCGATAGCAATGTCCTTGGCCCAGAAAGGAACCAGGCCCCAGCGCAACATCGTCAACTCCGGCGCCGCGTCACCCAGGGCACGAATAGTTGCAATTTGCTGGGTCGGCGCAATGTTGTAGCGAACCGGGAGCGCAGCGGCGACGTTAACACCAAATAGTGCTGTAACGGCCTCCGCAGGAGAATAAAAGGCGAATCGACCACACACAGGTTACTCTCGAATTCCCACGCCTCGATTAAGTAATCCGAGGCAGGCAGAGAACAGCAACACTATGAAAATACTGACAATCAAATATGCCCTGCTGATACTGATATCGGAAACTCCGAGGATGCCGTAGCGAAACGCATTCACCATGTACAGAATGGGATTGCCCATTGATACTTTTTGCCAAAACTCCGGCAACAGTGTAATCGAATAGAACACACCACCGAGATAGGTTAGTGGCGTCAGAACAAATGTTGGAACTATAGAAATGTCATCAAATTTTCTCGCGTACACAGCATTTATGAAACCAGCTAACGAGAAAACGACCGAGGACATCAGAACCATCGAAATCGTAATCAGTGGATGAGCAACCGTCAGGTTCGTGAATGCGAGCGCTACCGCCGTCACTAGGGCGCCCACCATCGCTGCGCGCACTACGCCACCGATAACGTGACCTATAATAATAGTCGCATTCGACATTGGTGAGACTAGCATTTCTTCCACGTGGCGGCCGAATTTCGCGCCGAAGAAAGATGACACGACGTTGCCGTAGGAGTTGGTGATAACCGACATCATGATCAGCCCTGGAGCGATAAACTGCATATAATCAAAGCCGCCCATTACGCCGATGCGCTTGCCAATCAAGCTGCCAAAAATAATGAAATACAGCGTCATCATTATTGCCGGCGGCACAATTGTCTGCACCCAGATGCGAACGACCCGCAAAAATTCCTTGCGAACTATGGTCTTCAGAGCATTCCAATTAAGGGCCAGATTCATATCAATTACCACTCGTCTTTGCCGCTTCCGCAGCCTTGCCGTCGACGAGCCCCATAAATAGCTCTTCCAGCCTGTTCGCTTTGTTACGCATGCTTTGCACTTCGAGACCCTGGGTCGTGAGCGCCGCGAACATTTCATTCAATGTGTGCCCGGCATCAATCACGACCTCTATTTCTGCTTCATCAATTTGCTTGTAGTCAAATCCGTCGAGTTGCGGCAGTGATAAAAGCGGATTCCGCAAACTGATTACAAATATTTCCCGCTGCAAGCGCCTCAGCACTGTGCTCATCCGTGCATTTTCGATGATAGTGCCATCGTCAATAATCGCTACGTGGCGACACAAGCTTTCCGCTTCTTCAAGGTAGTGGGTTGTTAGAATAATGGTTGTACCCGCTTCATTGATCTTTCGCAGGTACTCCCACATAGACCGGCGAATTTCGATATCAACACCAGCGGTAGGCTCATCGAGAATGAGTAGTTTGGGCTCGTGAATCAACGCCCGCGCGATCATGAGCCGACGCTTCATACCACCGGAGAGATTTCGGGCAATATCGTGGCGCCTGTCCCAGAGTCTCAACTCTCGCAGATACCTCTCGGCCCTGATGAGCGCCGTCTTTCTGTCCAGACCGTAGTACCCGGCTTGATTGACAACAATATTCAATACGCTATCGAACAAGTTGAGATTTATTTCTTGCGGTACGAGGCCAATGCAGGCCTTGGCTGCTTCGAGATCGTCATCAATATTGTGACCGAAAATTTCTACGGTCCCGGAAGTCTTGTTGACCAGCGAGCATACAATTCCGATTGCGGTCGTCTTGCCAGCGCCATTAGGTCCGAGCAGTGCGTAGAAATCTCCAGCATCGACCGATAGGTCAATACCCTTCAGAGCCTCTTTTCCATTGCCGTATGTTTTGGTCAGTTTACTGATAGTTAGTGCATGCATAGGGCGCAATTGTATACGGCATGGAAAATCGAGTCGCGAACTTCTGAGCTAAATTAACTGCACAGTGTCCGTAATGGCACATTGGTTGACCGGGCGGCAGTGGCCATTCGCATCGCTGGCCGCTCCCGCAGCAAGATTGAGTTCAAAGCTGTGAGACGGGCCGCCCGTCTTGTTGCCGGATCCTTGTCCAGACCGTGAGTCAGCAATCTGCTCCAAAACGATTTATCGGTCGCACAGCGCAAAGAAAGGACATCTGGTAACTGAGCAGCTGCCGTAACCACGCGAATAAGGGGTTGTGCGGCGATTTCCTCGCACCAGGCAGTAGATGCCCCGCATACCATGCGCGCAGCAAATGGATTTGTCCGCGCCAACTGCCAGGCAAAACCAAGGGTTGCCGAGATTATCCGTGACTCTTCGGCGGAGACGTTTGCAGCGCCTCGAAAGAGATCGTTGTCCGCTTCCACTGCAAGTAACGCGCCCCAAAACTCGATGTCATGCTCGCGGCAACAACATAACAGAAATGGACAACGCGCCAGTCGGCGCAGCTGGGCCGCGCTCAGGCTGGCTAATTTGAGCACAGTGGGATCGGCAGGGCTGCCCAATAATCGTGCCGCGACAGTATGACGTCGCAACAATCGCAGAAAACTCACGTTGAGCTCAAATGTATCGTCGAAATCGATGTCCGCTGGTGCTGAAAACTCCATAAAAACCCCCTTTTTGGCGCATATTTTGGATAAATGACAATTTACTAAGAAAAGTCTTGTTTTCCCATTTATGGATATTATAGGCTTTACGACTCGGTATATGGGCTATATTTAACAAAAAAGGTGAGAAATGCGCTTAACAGATAATCGATACGCTATGGAGCGACGTCAATTTGAGCTGGCGTTACGCATGATTGGCCATGAAGCTCGCACACGTACCATTAAGCAGTGTACCGGGCTGAGCGATGACCGAATTCGAAAAGTCTTCAGCACTTATTTTCGTAAAGGCAACGGCAAGACCGTGCGACGGCGGCGGGGTAAATCACCTCAGCAGGTTACGCGCTTTGTGAAGAACCCCGGCAATCAACTTCAGGCCACAACCCTGGTCGGGCTGTTTTGCGCCAGCCTCCTGGTCCGCACAGACAGTGAGCGCAAAGTCAGCGCATGCTGGCCGCGCCCCGATGTTGAGTATGGGCACCGCGTCTGCCGCGCTTATGAGACTTACCTGCTGCTGCATCCACATGCCAGGCTAAGCTTTGAATGGGCGTGGAACCTGCTGCAAAACATATGCTTCAACGATGAGCTCTACCTGGCGCAATGCCGCGAGTGCTCCGGTGTCTACATTCAGGACTCGTATGCGCTGGACTACAAACAATGTCCTGGCTGCGAAATCGCAGACCACAGGCAGCGAAGGCCCGGAACTCGCTCGTTTACGAAGAGCTGAAAATGCCAAATTTGGCCACATTTCCGCTAGACTGAAAGTCGTGATTCTAACTGTTGGATCATGTGGTCAAAAGGGGATTAAAATAATGTTTAAGGAATTCAAAGCATTTGCCATGCGTGGCAACGTCGTGGATATGGCCGTTGGCATTATCATCGGCGCCGCCTTCGGTAAAATTATTTCGTCATTGGTATCGGATATCATCATGCCGCCTATCGGCGTTCTGCTGGGCGGCGTCGACTTTAGCAACCTGTTTATTGATCTAAGTATGTCCGGCTATACAACAATTGCCGCCGCGCAAGCCGCCGGGGCACCGATGCTGAAATACGGAATATTCATAAACACCGTTATTGATTTCACGATTGTCGCATTCGCGATTTTCATGATGGTAAAGGGTATGAATAAGCTAAAGAAACAAGAAGCCGAAGCGCCACCAGCAGCGCCACCAGAACCCACAACAGAAGAAAAGTTACTGACTGAAATCAGGGATCTCCTGAAAGTAAAATAAAAATAAGCCATGCTCGCCCCGTAGTAACAGAGCTGCTGGGGCGAGCACGCTTGCCTGACCCAAGGATAAATATGTCGGCCGCGCCCTACACTGCAGATCTTTGCGATGAATTCGAAGACACTGTGCGAATTGCTGAACCCGGTTTCACAACTTTCGGCAAGAAGCGCCGTTTCGGCGGACCCGTTTATTGCCTGCATGTCTTCGAAGACAATTCGTTGGTCAAAGAGGCGGTGAGCCAACCTGGAAATGGCCGCGTGCTGGTCGTAGACGGAGGTGCCTCAATTCGCTGTGCGCTGCTCGGAGGCAACCTTGCTGCACTTGCAGCAGACAACGGCTGGCAAGGCATCATCATTAACGGCAGCATTCGCGACAGTCATGAAATAAATAACATTGATATTGGCGTTAAGGCGCTGGCGACCTGTCCGCGAAAAAGCAAAAAGCAGGGCAAGGGCGAAGTTGATGCGAGTCTATATTTCTCGGGAGTACAGATTACGCCGGGTGATTATCTGTACGCCGATGATGATGGCATCGTCGTCGCCTCTCAGTCTCTTGTAGCCAACCGGTAAGCAAACATGGCGCGGCCATGAAGAACTTTCACAACACATTTGCAGGTGCGTTTGTCGACCGACTTGGTGAACGTCGACAAGACGCAGCATGGCTACAGGAGTCACTCGAGAGTAGCGAAAGTGTTTTCGTGCCGGTATGGGACGGCAAGTGCCTGGCGCGCGGAGAGCCGTGGGCTGCAAAGTTACTGCAACACTCCGACATCGATCCTCACTTTGCACAGCAAGATCTTATATTTCTTGGCTTCTTCAGGGAGCGCCCGGCCTTCGCAGTCGGTATCGATAGCCCAGAGGCGCCGTTAACAAAATTCGGGGAGTTCCACGACCTTCGCTATCTCGGCGGCGTTCTCGCAGCAGACGAAGCCAACCTGGTGGCACATGCCCGTGCCCTCGTTATCTGGCATCAGATGCAAAAGTATTGTGGCCAGTGTGGTCACGAGACCACTGCAGAATTGGGCGGAAACTCAAGGGTATGCAACAGAGACAGCTGCGGGAAACAAACTTTTCCGCGAGTTGATCCGGCAATTATCGTCATAGTCAGCAGCGGTGATCGATGTCTGCTTGGCCGACAAACAGGTTGGCCTGAAGGCCGCTATTCGACGATCGCCGGCTTTGTAGAACCGGGTGAGAGTCTTGAGGACGCGGTACGCAGGGAAGTGCGTGAAGAGACCAACATAGAGGTCCGCAACATCCGCTATCACAGCTCACAACCGTGGCCATTTCCGTCTGCACTAATGCTGGGCTTCGAGGCCGAAGCTACATCCAGCGAAATCCGCCTGGTAGACAATGAATTGGAAGATGCTCAATGGTTTACACGCAAACAACTGCAGTCCGGATTTCCCAAGCTCCCGTATCGTTTGTCAATCGCCCGGCAGCTGGTTGATGACTGGCTGAATCTGGAGACGGGCACGACGGAGGACCAGTAAGAACAATGTGTCTTGTCGTTTTTGGTTGGCAATCTCACCCTGACTACCATTTAATTCTGGCGGCCAATCGGGACGAGTATCACCTGCGCCCTACCGAAGACGCGCACTGGTGGCAAGAAAACCCGGACATGCTCGCTGGTCGAGACTCTCAGGCAAGCGGCACTTGGCTCGGAATGAGCAAGCAAGGACGCGCCGGAGTAATTACTAATTACCGGGAACATGAAATTCGCGATCCAGCGAAATTATCACGTGGCGGGCTGATTCCGGAATTCATAAAAGGACGCAACAAGCCACATGATTTCGCGCAAACCATGCATGGCGAGGACTATGCTGGATTCAATTTGCTGGTCTTTGATGACAAGGAAATGACGTATGCCTCCAATCGCGGTGATCACCTGGCGGCTCTCCAGCCCGGAATTTACGGTCTGGGTAATGCCTCGCTGGATACGCCCTGGCCCAAATTGGTTCGCAGTAAGCGAGCGTTTGAGATGCTACTAACAAAAGGCGACATCAATAGTGCCGCATTTATGAAGCTGTTAAACAACAGGCAGCAAGCCAAAGCGGATGAAATAGAAGAGGACAATTTATCTCGCGAGCTGGCGCAAGCATTATCGGCGCCTTTTATCGTCACCCCACAATACGGTACGCGCTGCTCCAGCGTCATTCTTTGGTCAAGAGACGGCAACGTTGAATTTACAGAACGGCGATTCGACCCCAGCGGCACCACATCCGGCGAGTCGACATTTCGGTTTCGTTGCAGCTAAAACACGGTATCGCTGTCGCAATCACCCTGCGTCATAAACTGCGAGCAACCAGCTGCGAATATCCTGTACTTCTTCCAGACAGACAGCATGCGCCATTGGGTAATCATGCCACTCCACGGTATACCCTGACTCCTGCAGCAAATCTCTGGACCCCTCACCCAGAGCCATGGGCAACATCGGATCCATACTTCCGTGCGCCATGAATATCGGCAAATCTTTCGACTGTGCTGAAGGGTTCGCAGCGACCTCAGCGGCAAATGCGCCAGGAAGCGGCAGGTAAGTCGATAACGCCATCAGGCCGGCGAGGCGATGCTCAAAACGCAGCGCCGCATGGGTCGCAATGGCACCACCCTGCGAAAAACCAGCCAATACAATGCGCTCATATGGAATGCCGCGTTCATGTTCCTGCTCAATGAGTTGACCCAGCTGCGCACCACTTTGACGAATGCCCGCCTCATCTGCTGCACCATCGCGCTCGAGGCTAATAATGTCGTACCAGGCCCGCATCGACATGCCGCCGTTAATTGTCACCGGTCGAATCGGCGCATGCGGAAAAACAAAGCGCAGTGAGATATGCCCGGCAAGCTCTAACTCAGGCACCAGTGGCTCGAAATCATGGCCATCGGCACCCAGTCCATGTAGCCAGATTACGCTGCCGTCAGCCTTCTCAGGCCCAACCTCAACTGTTGCCAGCGATTCCGTTTTACTCATAACGCAGTCTCCGCAAATTGCACGACGAGGGAGCTTCAATGTCACCTCAGATAGCGAAGTGTCAACGAGCCCTGTCGCGAGTGTCAATTCTTCTATACATTTAGCGTCAATACAGCACAATTTTGTCGATTACTTATTTGAGGCGCACCAGGACCCACAATGAAAGCATTTAACGATCTGGCTGATTTTTCACCCGAGACAATTCGGGAATTATTGCAACTTGCAAATTACCTTGAAAAAAACCCGCAACCGACTGCTTTAAGCGGCAAAGTCCTGGCGTTACTTTTTCTGAGCCCATCACTACGTACACTGGCCTCGTTTCAAGCCGCAATGACTCGACTCGGTGGCGGTGCATTCGTTATTTCTCCAGAAATGTCCATTCATGGCATCGAGACCAGACCCGGGATAGTCATGGATGGAGTCGCGGCGGAGCACATCCACGAAGCGGTGCCCGTTATCGCCTCCTATGCCGATGCCATTGGTATTCGCGCATTCGGCCAACGCAAGAATCTTGCCGATGATCTCGCGGATAGAGAGTTTCATGCCATGACAGAATTGACGGACACGCCCTATATCAACATGGAGTCCGCTTGTAATCATCCTTGCCAAAGCCTTGCCGATTGGAAAACACTCGACGAGCTGCACGCGGGTGCCACAAACAAGAAACTCGTACTCAGCTGGTCCTACCACCCAAAGTCGCTACCACTCGCAGTACCTGCTGCAACTATACATATGGCCGCCATGCGCGGCATGAACGTCACTGTATTGAGGCCAGATGGTTTCGCATTGCCCGAACCATTGATGGCGAAAGCAAGGGCCGCAGCAAATTTGTCCGGTGGATCGGTTACAGAGACCAACGATCGCAAGGATGCGATGCAGGATGCGTCAATTATCTACGTCAAGTCCTGGGCGGCGACCAACAACTATGGTGATGCCAGGGAGGATCTGGAATTACGTGCAGAACTTCATGACTGGCGCATCAATGAAGATTGGTTTACCAGTGCCAGCTCGGACTGCCGATTTATGCACTGCTTACCCGTGCGCCGAGATGTGGAAGTTTGCGAGAACGTGCTGGACGGACCTCGCAGCATTGTCATTCCTCAAGCTCGCAATAGAATGCTCGCACAAATGGCTGTGCTGCACGAAATGCTTGGCAGGCGTTAAGCCCACAGCAACCGACCACCCAACGGACTCGAGAAATACTCGATAACACGAGCGCGCATATCACCAAGGTGGCTTATACTGCATACAAGCTGGATTAGGCTACCAATAGAAATTCGATATTTTTGAACGACAGGACAACACTATGAAAATCAAATCTATAACTTTGCTGACATCCTTGACGGCCATGTTCCTGATAAGCGCGTGTGGCCAGGAAGGACCATTGTACTTACCAGGCAAGCCCAGTGAAATCAGCTCCACAGTACCCAAGGATGGAACCCCTCCGCCGAAAACCGAAGAGAAGAAGCAGCAGCCTCAGGTTAATTAAGGGAAATAATGAGTGACAACACCCTGGTACTGATTGACGGATCTTCCTATCTGTACCGCGCTTTCCACGCACTGCCGCCGCTAAACAATTCACGGGGTGAGCCGACTGGCGCCGTCTATGGCGTCCTCAACATGATCAACAAGCTGGTGCGTGAGTATGCTGACGCCCATATTGCGGTCATTTTTGATGCCCCGGGGAAAACTTTCAGAGACGACCTCTTCGCCGAGTACAAGGCGAACCGACCGCCGATGCCAGACGACCTGCGTTTGCAGGTGCAACCCTTGCTGGATGCCGTCACTGCATTAGGCTTGCCACTATTGCGCATTACGGGCGTAGAGGCTGATGACGTTATTGGCACGTTGTGCAATAGGGCCAGCGCGGAAAAAATTAAAGTGATCGTGTCCACGGGCGACAAGGACATGGCTCAGTTGGTTGACGGCAACGTGACGTTAATCAACACCATGACAGGAAAGACTTTTGATCGGGACGGCGTAAAAGAAAAATTCGACGTCTATCCGGAACAAATCATCGACTATCTTGCACTTGTCGGAGACAGCTCTGACAACATTCCAGGTATTCCGAAAGTCGGTCCCAAGACGGCTGCGAAGTGGCTCAATGAATACGGCACTGTCGACGCGCTAGTTACTAACGCCGATAAAATTGCAGGTAAGGTCGGCGAAAGCCTTCGCGAAAATATTGAGCAACTGCGACTGTCGCAAAAACTCGCCACTATTCACCAGGATATTGAACTACCACTGTCGATTGATAATCTGCAAAAGTCGCCCCCGCAGCTTGATGAACTCCGAGAATTGTATAATCGGCTCGAACTGCGGCAATTGCTGCGGCAGCTGGACGAGTCTTCTGTCGCTGCCAGCGCTGAAGATGCATCGCCTGATGAAGAGCAACAAGCAGCGCCTGAAAGTCAGTACGAGACTGTACTCGACGAAGCGGCTTTCCGACGTTGGCTCAAGATAATTAATTCTGCCGGCCTGGTTGCTCTCGACACAGAAACGACCGGCCTCGATTACATGCAGGCGGAACTTGTCGGCATCTCACTATCGGTCCAGCCGGGACAAGCCGCCTACATTCCGGTTGCCCATGATTACCCGGGCGCGCCGCAACAGTTATCGCGAGATTTCGTTCTTAAAGAGCTCCGCCCTTTTCTCGAAAACCCGCAGCAACATAAAGTTGGCCACCATCTCAAATATGATGCGCATATTTTTGCTCGCTACGACATAGCGCTGCAAGGAATGGCGTTCGATTCGATGCTCGAGTCCTACGTCCTAAATAGTGTTGCAACCCGGCATGATATGGATTCCGTCGCAGGCTTTTACCTCGGCATCAGTACCGTTCACTACGAAGATGTCGCCGGCAAAGGAGCCAAGCAACTTACATTTAATCAGGTGCCACTCGAAACCGCTGCGCCCTACGCTGCTGAAGACGCAGACATTACCTTACGACTCCATGAAAAATTGTGGGAGCAAATCAGTAAGATCGAAAAGCTCCGTGAGTTATACGAAAACATCGAGCAACCACTGGTCCCGATTTTGTTGCGCATGGAAGAAACCGGCGTACTGCTTGATCGAGATATGTTGAAAAAACAAAGCACCGAGCTTGCAAAGACCATGCAGCGGTTAGAACTGGAGGCCCATAACTTAGCCGGCGGTCCGTTCAATCTCGGGTCTCCGAAGCAATTGCAGGAGATATTGTTCGAGAAACAGGAACTGCCGGTTATTCGCAAAACACCAAAGGGACAGCCTTCCACGGCAGAGGATGTGCTGCAGGAATTGGCGGATGACTATGATCTGCCAAGAGTTATCCTTGAGTACCGAAGCGTTGCCAAACTCAAGAGCACTTACACCGACAAACTACCGTTGCAAATCTCAGCTAATACTGGACGCGTGCACACGTCTTACCATCAAGCCATTGCGGCAACAGGTCGACTGTCATCGTCGGATCCGAACCTGCAAAACATACCTATTCGCACACCCGAAGGACGCCGTATCCGTCAGGCTTTCATTGCTCCCGAAGGTTATCTGCTGCTTGCTGCCGATTATTCGCAAATTGAATTACGCATAATGGCGCATCTTTCTCAGGACCCTGGGCTGCTAGAAGCGTTCGCCAATGAACAAGATGTGCATCGTGCGACAGCAGCCGAAGTGTTTGGGGTAACACTTGAGGAAGTCAGCACTGACCAACGTCGTTCCGCGAAAGCGATCAACTTTGGTTTGATGTACGGCATGTCAGCATTCGGACTGGCTAAACAGCTGGGAGTAAGTCGCCGCGAAGCGCAAGAATATGTTGATTTGTATTTCGATCGTTATCCCGGCGTCAAAGCCTTTATGGATGGCATTCGGGATACGGCGCGGGCCCAAGGCTATGTTGAGACTGTGACTGGACGGCGACTTTATCTTCCCGAGATTAACGCCCGTAACCCCCAACGTCGCCAGTATGCAGAGCGCAGCGCCATCAACGCACCCATGCAAGGTACAGCGGCTGACATCATCAAAATGGCGATGATTTCTGTGCAGGACTGGCTGGATCGGGACAAAGCAGATGCCCGCATGATCATGCAGGTCCACGATGAATTAGTACTTGAGGTTCGGAAAGACAGCGTAGATTCGGTCAAATCCCGGGTGGTGGAGCTCATGAGTCAGGCAGCCAAGCTGTCGGTGGCCCTGAAGGTGGAGGCCGAAATTGGCAAAAACTGGGACGAAGCCCACTAGTTAAAGAGGCTCCGAATATATTTTTGCGGTCATGGAACTCTTCTCAGGGTAGCGCCTCTAATCTTTTGAGTGTCAGAAAACACTTGCTCGTCGACCTCCCATAGACGGGCATGCGATCGGTCACCCCTTACCGGTCGCGTACACTTCGGGTGCGGCGCCTCTGGCGCCGCACCCTTTTTATTGATTAGCCTGTTTAAGCTTCCGGATCGTTGGCCTGCTCGTCACCAAAGGCCAGGAATTTCGCGAGCATGGCACGAGCCTCATCCATTCCTTGTCGGCTTAGTGCCGAAAACAGCTGGACGCTTATGTCAGAACCTAGTTCACGCCGGACTTGCAACAACGCGGCGGCGGCCTGCCCGCGCTTCAGCTTGTCTGCCTTGGTCAGCAATATATGGACTGGCAGTTCCGCAGCCTTGGCGAGCGCCAGCATCTGGCGATCAAAATCTGTCACCTGACGGCGAATATCCATCACCAGAATAAGACCCCTCAGGCTCTCGCGATTCTCAAAATAAGCCTGTAGCAACTCGCCCCAGTGGCGCCGCATGGCGTCGGATACCTTGGCAAAACCGTAGCCGGGCAGATCGACCAGGCGCTTCCCATCCAGCAACGCAAAGAAATTGACCAGTTGAGTCCTCCCGGGAGTCTTGCTCGTGCGGGCAAACTGGCGCCGATTAACGATTATGTTGATAGCGCTGGACTTGCCAGCATTAGACCGGCCGGCAACGGCGATCTCAGTGCCGGTATCGGGCATGAACTGGCTAGGCTGGTTCGCGCTCAGCAAGAATTTTGCGTCTGGATATTCGGACAACGAGCGCCGCCTTGGGGGAATATGTGTATAATTTGGAGTTTGCTCAGTCTAGCATAACGCCTGTAGCCACATGGCAAATCAGGCATTAATCTGGTTTCACCTTTTCGCGGGGCGCCTCACAGTGATCCGCAATTTACGAGATGACGGTTCGATAAAATGAATTTCAAAATGGTTCTAACTACTGCTGCACTTTTCGCTTTGCTGATCCCTGCCCTTGCCTCTGCTGAAGGGCTTGTCGACGGAACCGCTGACGCTGGCCAGACAAAGTCTGCAATCTGTGCAGCTTGCCACGGCTCTGACGGTAACAGCGTGAATCCGGTGTGGCCCAGTATCGCTGGACAGCACCCAACGTATATTGCAAAGCAGTTGCACGCATTCAAGGATGGC
>JAHEFE010000117.1 GCA_024640365.1 Woeseiaceae bacterium
AAATTCTGGAATCCATGGCGATGGGAGTGCCAGTAGTCTGTAGCAAGAAAGCCGCAGGCGGAGTCGACGCGGATCCCGGAAAACATCTTCTGATCGCTGAGGCGCCCGACCAGTACGCGGACAACACTATTCGATTGCTTGAAAGCGCCGACAAGCGACGCGAGTTATCACTTGCAGCGCGACAGCGAGTTTTGTCCACTCACAGCTGGCCGTCTTCAATGACCAGATTGGACGGAATCATCGACGACGTTCGGCGAGCATCATCATGACAGAAGTTCCTGGAATGAGTCTGCGCAGGCATGAAGCAACTGATGCAAAGTCGTTGCGATATCATTTGACTGCGCTCTTGGTCATGGTCTTAACAATATTGATCGTCTATTTCGATACGTTCCGATCGATGGTTGAGACGTGGCTAAGATCAGATACGTTCTTGCATGGTTTCATAATCCTGCCACTGAGCGCCTATCTAATTTGGCAAAAGTGGCCCCAGATTAGATCGATTCGGCCGCAATTATTTTTTCCAGGCATTTTTCTGTTACTTGTTGTTTCCACCGTCTGGTTCCTCGCGGATGCTCTTGGAGTACAAGTCGGCAAGCAATTGGTAGCGACCGCCGCTATTCCTGCTGTTTTTCTAACGGTAATGGGTGTTTCGTTTTCCCGTGCTATTGCATTTCCACTTGCGTACCTGATTTTCGCAGTGCCGTTTGGAGAGTTTTGGGTTCCGCAGTTAATGCAAATAACGGCCGATTTTGCCGTTGCATTACTGCGAGTGACCGGTATTCCTGTTTTCAGGGATGGTCTTTTTCTGAGTATTCCGACCGGAGACTTTGAAGTAGCCGAAGCTTGCAGCGGAATTCGCTACATTTTGGCGACGTTGGCACTGGGCACGATTTACGCCTATGTAAATTATCGGCAAACATATAAACGACTGATATTCATTGCGTTTTCGTTGATCTTGCCGATTCTTGCCAATGGCATTCGAGCATATGGAATTATCGCCATCGCCTATTACAGCGACATGAAGTATGCAGTTGGCGTAGACCACATTATTTACGGATGGATATTTTTCGGCGTTGTGATTGGGCTGATGTTTCTGGTCGGAAATCGCTACGTTGATGATGATCCTGCGGATCCGGGGCCTGGACCTGTACCTGTCGATGCTCGTTATTCTGAACGCGCCGATCTAGGCAGGCTGGCTCTCATTGCTTTGGTGGCGGGAATTTCGATGATGATCGGGCCGCTCGCTAGCCACGCACTCGCAAGCAGATTGGCGCAGGATTCGGTATTTTCGAACGGACTACCGAGTGCTGTGGCGGGATGGCAGGGAACGGTATTACCGGACTCAGATTGGGAACCCTCGTTCATTGGGGCAACACAGGAATCGATCGTGCGCTACCTGGGATCCGAGGCGCAAGTCGACGTAGCACTCATTCGTTATGCCACGCGGCAACAAGGAAGCGAACTTGCGAATGGTTCAAATTCAATCTTCGGAAGCAAAGAATGGCAGCGACGCAATACTCGTACACTTGACATTGAGCTTGGTGATGGGAGGTCGGTTCAGATACTTGAAACCCTCGCTGTAAGGCACGGCCTGGTAAGGCGATTCTGGTATTGGTACGAAGTAGACGGAAAGTCCATCGTAAGCAGTCTCGAGATCAAGCTCAATGAGGCACGTAGCCTGGTGATGGGTAAGTCTTCGATATCCTCGGCAATCATTATTTCCGTTGTCGATGATGGCAGTAATCGCGATGTACTACTCACATTTCTGCAGGACGCATACGATGCAATCGGCGAATGCATGATTGCGATCGAGCCGCAGAAAGATTGCGATCTCGGTTTGCTACCGGCGTTATCAGAAGTGGATCCAAAATAGGCGTTAAGATGAGCTCGCACCCAGCAACAGAGAAAAAGACGAAAGCGCCACTGATTGCGCATGTAATTTTTCGACTTGATGTCGGAGGCCTTGAGAACGGGCTCGTAAATTTGATAAATCAGATGCCTCCAGGCGCCTACCGACACGCGATTATATGTATTACGTGCGCTACGGAATTCAGGCAGAGAATAACAGCAAGTGACATCACCATCATTGAGCTTAATAAAAAGCCTGGGAAGGATCTGGCGTCTTATTGGAGGTTTTATAGGGCGATTCGGAAACTCAGGCCCGATGTACTACATACGCGCAACGTTAATACCATTGAGTTTCAACCGATAGCGGCTCTTGCTGGC
>JAHEFE010000068.1 GCA_024640365.1 Woeseiaceae bacterium
CCGGTATTGGAGTAAAGCAGCCACTCGCCACTCATAGTTCAGGCTCCAGAACCCTCGAAAGGAGCCGAAAAATGTACAAACCGAGATTTCTCGCCACAAAGAAGATGCCCTGGAACAAGGGAAAACTCATTGGGCCGAAACAGCCACTGTCGCTAAAACAGATATGGACAATCCGCCATTCGTTGAAAATCGATGAGCGGTATCGAGATCTGGCATTATTCAATCTCGCGATTGATAGCAAGCTGAGAGCCTGCGACCTACTAAATCTTCGAGTATCGGATGTATCTAGTGACGGACAGATCAATCGACGAGTAATTCTGAGTGGCGAGTGTCCGGTATACCCCGAAAGCAGCCGCTCAGATGTTAGTATCGCCCCTTACTGTAGCAGCTTCTTTTGACCCAAAGCGGCCGGCAACGATCATTATGAAAAATTCGAATTGGAAAAACATTGCGGAGCTGATCGGCATAGCGGCGATTGTCGCTTCATTGTTGTTTGTTGGGTTGCAAATGAAGCAATCTCAAGACATTGCAATTGCGGCTCAATATCAGGAAAGGGCAAACACAGCCATCGAATACTATTCGGGTTTCATGAGCGAACCTGCGATCAGTGATCGCGGAAAAAGCATGATTGAAAATGGCTTTTACGACACGTTTCCAACCGCTGTAAGGGAGTCTATTTCTTCCGAAACACCCGTGGCGATTGCGCTCGCATATCTTCGCTTCAGAATGGCCATGACCATGCAAGACAATAACTATTTTCAGTATGAATCTGGATTTATGTCTGAGGGAGCATGGCAGTCTCAGCGCAATCGTTTCCGAAAACTATTTTCTAATGAGCTGTTTGCCGCAACTTACCTAAATGAACAATCGGAATATCGGCCATCATTCCAGCAACTTTGCGACCAATTACTTGCAGAAGCAGCCGAGGTTCCAAATTGGTAGCGGATTGAACAGTTACGTCCGCTTCTGGCCGAAAGCAGCCACTCACCTGGATTGAGCTAGAATGAGCCTGACAGGTCGCTTTTGATCCATAGCGGTCGTTCGCGCAAGACTGCACTACCTAACTTCCTGAAGGCCAATGAATGATCCTCCAACGTATTTCAGAGAACGTAAGATCACAGAATTGGTTTGCTGTGGCGGTCGAATTTATCATCGTCGTCGTCGGCGTTTTCATGGGCTTGCAGGTTCAGGATTGGAATGAAGGACGCAAGGAACGCATTGAGGAGCACGATCTGCTTGGCCGCCTTTATGAGGAAACACTGGGACTAATCGAGGCGCAGCGCGACGAATTGAGGGGCCTGAGAGCGCGCGCCGACGTTTTGATGAGCGTCAATCCAGTTCTTTTCTCACAAGAATCATCGCGCGTCATTTCCGGCGAAGAGTGTGCGAACATTTCGTCGTCACATGTTTTTAGGCGGCCACCTGACGAACTGCCAGTTTTGGATGAGATGTTGTCCGCAGGGCGGTTTGACGTGTTGCAGGACAAAGCCATCAAAGAGCTATTGCGAAGTTATGTGTTATTTCGCGGGCGTGGTCGCGCCTACTATCAGGAAGCTACCAACGAGTTATTCCGATTACACAGCCGGTTCCCGAATCTCATAACAGTCGGCCGGGTGCCGATCGAGGCCGGGTTTATCGGTCGTTGGACTCGACTAAGTGGCGAAGGATTCAGGTGGGACCCTGTTTGCGACGTCGAGAAAATGCGAGCAAGTACAGCCTTTCTTAATGAGTATGTCGATAACTTGAGCCGGATTGGCTCACTGATTCTATTTACCGAGCAGCGACAAGAACACCTGGAAGAACTTATGACCGCCCTGTCAGCGAGGCTTGGCGCTGCGGCAATTGCAAGGTCGCCGCAGTAGATTCAGTTTACACATGAATGACCGATGTTGGCCGAAACCAGCCGCTGGGCTGTTAGACTGATGGGCGGCCGCCTGTGCCCCTAAGCGGACGTTGTGAAAAGCCAAGAAAGCAAATTGACGGAGGTCCTGTGACACGCATAAACGTTGCGACGATGATCGTGATTTGCGGTCTTTTGTTATCAGAATCGGCAAGCGCGCAGATAACAGAATCCATTTGGGATGAAGCTGTAGGCGGCGTGGATACGGTATTCATTGACGAAATGACAGCTGGCGAGGTTGCTGCAGCTCTGAGGAGCGGATTTACGTCAGTAATTGTTGCAACAGGAGGGCTTGAGCAGAATGGACCCAATGTTGTTACGGGTAAGCACAACGTAGTTCTTCGTGCGACTACAGAGGCGATTGCTCGAAAACACGGAAGAATGCTCGTCTCCTCAATAGTGCAATTTGTTCCGGAGGGACAGATTGACCCGCCTACCGGTCATATGAATTTCCCCGGAACTATCAGCGTTCGACAGGAAACTTTTGAGGCGCTGCTAACGGATATCTGCTCAAGTCTGCGACAGCATGGATTCAAGAAAATTTATTTGATTGGTGATTCTGGCGGAAATCGGATGGGTATGGAGAACGTCGCTCAGGCCCTCCATCAAGAGTGGAAAGATGATGGCGTGCACATTGCGCACATATCTGAGTATTACTCCACGGACATGTGGAGTTTCAACTACTTGAAAGAGCTTGGCTACACCCAGCTCCCAGATAAGGCCACGGCATCTAGAAATAACGTCCATACAGATTTGCACTACGAGTCAATTATGGCCGTGATCGACCCGTCATCCGTTCGATCAGGGACCAGGTTCGCAAAAGATGACTATGTCGTTCACGGTGTAGAGGTTCAATCCGTGGAAGAGCTTGTAGAGCTTGGCCGAAAGCTGATTGATTATCGTGCCGATATCACACTAGAAGCCATTCAGGCAGGCGCTGCCAATTAGCGGTCTACTTTGTCGCACAACGGAAGTTCTGGGCGTCCGCTTCTGGCCGAAAGCAGCCGCTGGGCTGCTAGGCTACTGAGAGGCCGCTATTGACCCAAAGCGGCCATTAATAAAATGTTCGGATCGTGATGTTGCTTTGCCGTTGATTTAGAGTATAAATTCGAAATGCTTGAACCCTGGAGACATCAATGAAGAAGTTTTTAATCGAACGCGAAATTCCCGGAGTCGGGAAAATGAGCAAATCGGAACTCCGTGCCGTCGCAAGAAAGTCAGTCAATGTACTGGCCGACCTCGGAGTGGCGATTCAGTGGGTTGAAAGCTATATCTCCGGAGACAAGCTTTACTGCATTTATCTCGCCTCCAACGAAGACCTGATTCGCGAGCATAGTCGCCTGACTGGGATACCATTTTCTTCGATTCACGAAGTTGGTAAGGTTATCGATCCAACCGTCGCATTCCTGACGGAATAACCTGATTCAATCTAGAAGCTGTAGCCAATATGAACATATGGCTGGTCGATCTGGCTGTTCAAACACTAGCAGGCATTGTTGGCGTGTTCGTTGGCGTTTGGCTTGCACTGGTGGCGGAGCGACGCCGGGAAGCACGAGTGGAGGCGGAGGTTGAACAAGAACAGGCCCGAATGTTCGACCGGGCGAGGCACACGGTTCTTGGGAGCGTCGTAAAGAACACGAGCGAATCCCGCCGCCTGCGTGATCGAATAGATAAGAGAAAACCGTCAGAACTGATTTATACGGATTTTGAGATCGCCGTTTGGGGTGCTGTCCAATCGCAGTTCATGGAGACCTGCCACAACATTGATGAACGTGTGCGTTTTGCCCAGTTCTTCGACGGGGTCTGCAATCTGCAAGCTTACTTCAATTTCCATCGTGATTTGCAGCTTGCGATTGCAGGCGCAATCGACAATGAAGATCCAGAGTTGTCATTGATTCTCCGCGATGCCGATCAAAGACTTCGCGACCTCTCCGACGAGCAGCGTCTTAACGGTATACTTTTGATCACAGATTTCGGAGCACCCGTCCACAGGCAATTGCTCGGCCTCAAGACAACATCAAGCCAGGCCGGGAAGAGCGACTTATAGCGGTGAAAGCCTGTGGGTTTCACACAGTCTGCCTGTCTGGGTTGATTCTGGTTAACAGTTATCAGTCAAATCGACCCGGTGCGGCGTTGCCGACTGTCTGCTATTGGTCGAAAGCGGCGCCTGGACTGCTAAACTGTTGAGTGGCTGCTAGTGACCCAAAGCGGACGCTGAGCGTTTGCAGCAGATGGGGTCAGTTATTCTGTTGGGCGTGTGCGGCACAATCTGAATTTCCGAGGGATAGTAGTGATGAAAGTGAAGCTACAAGAATGGTCCGCTGTTGCAGAGATTCTAAGCAGCATTGCCGTCTTGGCAACCCTTGTATTTCTAGTATTCGAGCTTCGACAAAATACTGATGCGATAAGAGCCAATACGTATCAGGAAATGAACGCCGTGATAAGTCAGGTTAATGGCATATTCCTCGATAACCCAGAGGTTTCCGCATTCGTTGCAAGAACGGCATCCGGGGAAGGAGAGCTTGATCCGCACGATGCAATCCGACTCAGAGCATTCATTTCGTCGCAGTACCGACATGCAGATAACGTCTACTTTCAGTACCAAATTGGAACAATTAGCAGGCGGCAAATGGAGTCGTTGCTTCACCCCATAGTCCTCAACTTTCAACGCCGTGGCAGATTGCGTGATGAGTGGCTGAATGGTGCCGACAAGGCGCTTCTCAGCCCCGATCTCGTGACTTACCTGGAGCAAAAAATAGGCTCGCAATCAGTCGCCGAATAAGCGTTACCATTGGCCGATAGCAGCCGCTGAGCTGCTAAACTGTTGGCAGGCTGCTATTGACCCAAAGCGGACGTTTGGCTCGCAACGGATCATATTGTGGATCGACAGATCAGGGAGTTACGGAATGGACTTTCAACTAAGAGTTTCACGACGCGCACAGGCATTTTGGGCTTTTGTACTGATTGCCACGGTTACCTTAACTTTTGCTGATGACGACACTTTGTCATCGGACAATCCCGAGCTCGAGCAGCTGTGGCGGATACTTGAGACGTCCACCTTGAGCAGTCACAGCGATATCGAAGTCAAAGTTCGCGAGCATGCGTATCCCGGTGGCTGGAAAGCACCAACGCACCGTCATCTTGGTGACTTGTTTATTTACGTACTTGAGGGCGATTTCGAAGTTTTCACCGAGACTGACGGGAAGATCGTATACACTGTAGGCGATACATTTGTCATGCGTCCCGGAGTTAATATGGATGCACGTAACTATAGTGATACCGAATATCTAAAGATTCTGGTATTTCAGGTTGGCAAACCCGACGACCCTTTCTTGGTTTTGATCGAATAGCTTCCTGGGCGTTCGGCGGCTTCTGCTAGATCGACTTAAGTTGGTGTTGACATGCCCAATGACATTCGCTGGATTCGGTTATATGTGCTCGGCGAGGCTAGCGGTGTGCTTGGGACGGTTTGCATTTACCAAGCCAGTAGCGAAGAAGCGATTCGTAATCATGCTGAGGCATGCCCGCTTACCTGTTTCCGGGATTATTCCTATCGCAGATACAATGATTGTTCGGCCCGACCCCAATTGAGAAATCAGCAATGACATTAAATGAGCTTGGCAATATTGGGGAGTTCATAAGCTCCATTGGAGTCATTGTTTCTCTTGTTTATCTAGCTGCGCAGATTAGGAAAAGTACAGAGACCGAGAGAACCTCAACCTATCAGTCAGTCGTGTCTGACTTCGGAAGTCTTAATCGTACGATGGCCAGTAACGCTGAACTCTCCTACCTGTATGTAAGAGCACTGGAAAATTTCGCTGAGTTGGATGTGGCCGAAAAGGCACGCATTTCCCAGTTGTTCTTTGCGACATTTCATTATTTCGAAAATATGTACTATCAATACCAAAAGGGTTATTTAGAAGAAGACGTGTGGCGCGGTTGGAAGCGACTAATGCTGACTTACTATGCCAGACCCGGATTCCAGACTTGGTGGTCGATTCGTCGGGACGTTTTCAGCAACTCCTTCGGCGAGTTCCTGGAAGCATCGAAGCCAGACAGGTACATTGCGTCCTACAATGACGTAACGGAACTCAAATCTAATACGACTGAATCCGAATGACCTAGCCGCAAAGCAATGGGCGTGGTCATTACACAGGTATTGGTCAAATTTCGTCGACAGTACCCTCAAGCTCAATGTCCGCTACTGGCCGAAAGCAGCCTCTCGCCTGAATGCATAATGTCCGGCCGGTATTGGCCCACAGCAGACGGTCACGAATTTCGTTCGCCGGTCACCTGACAGTATGGCGACAGGCGGCACTCGACCCATTTTCGGCTTGGCAACCGGTTGACTAAAGCGCAAATCCCGTGCAGGTCACCCACCCAACCTGGGGCATATCAGAGGAAAACGATAGCGGAACCTGATATAGATGAAGCTATTGTCGCGTTCAATTCACATGGCTTTGGAGATCACCTTTTTTGTAATGGTTGTACAACCTGTGATTGCAGAGGAGTAATCAGATATGGCAAAAGTCACTGGAATCGGTGGGGTATTCTTCCTCGCAAACGATGACAACAACAAGTTGGCAGAGTGGTACCAGGAGCATCTTGGTATATCGTTGCAGGAATGGGGCGGAGGTTTGCTTGAGTGGGAGAACGATCATGCAGAAGACGGAGGTGTAACGGTATGGAACGTCGCTGAGGCCAACAGCGAGTGGTTTGCGCCCAGTAGATCCAGATTCATGATTAATTATCGAGTTGACGATCTTGAGAAGCTCATCGAGCAACTCAGCGCCGCAGACATCAAGATTTTGCAAGGCCCGGAATATTACGAAAACGGTGTTTTTGCGTGGCTACTCGATCCCGAAGGCAACAAGGTGGAGTTGTGGGAGCCAAAACGCTGGGACGAAAAGAACAAGCGCTAGCGGCCCGCAATTATTCGGAGACTGTTGTGAGGCGAATCCAGGCTATCAAATATCCGGCAATCGAATCCGGGAACGGCGGATCGAGTGAATATATGCGGAACAATCGCTGTCGAGTACCGGGTATTCGCTGGTGTTGAACATGCTCTTGCGACATGGAAGGGTGCGCTGCAATTCGGCCCGTTCCCGGCTATCTCGACACCTTTGACACCTGGACGACCGCGACGATTACCGAGATTCAAGAGGGGTAGTCGACGGGTCCTTCATGACATTCCTGTGACGCGATTCTGCTGTAAACCGAATGCAGCCGTCCAGGTAAGCAAATTTTGGACTAAACTTGGTCAAAATGCCCGCGAATGACCCGAAGCGGACTTCCACACGCATAGGGGATAGCTTGTCTTTCCCCTTTTCAATAACAAGAACGGTGAAGCCAATGAACCAGGACGTACCGGAACAGTTAGTCGAGGCAGGTCGTGGATATGAAAG
>JAHEFE010000012.1 GCA_024640365.1 Woeseiaceae bacterium
ACTTTCTCCTGCCGATGCTAGCCCAGCTTTAGTCCCGACTTGGGCCTGTTATGCATAGTCTAACCGCAGATATCCCCCATGAATCGATTGTACGTTCGCTAATCAAAAGGGATATCCAATGTCCCAATGGCGGACTACACTTTTAATAGCAATCGAGCATTTATTGCTGTTATCCAGGGAGGTTCGGCGGCGGTGATTCTAGATTCGATAGTTACCTTGTGCGCGCGGCACCAAATTCGCCGGGAAATTCATTTTTCCGGAGAGTCCGAGGCCACAGGCATCCCTCTCCCAAAACCGAATCAGAGTTATTTTCTATACCTGCATGTACCATTTTGTGAGGTGCTTTGTCCTTTTTGCTCCTTTCATAAGGTTGAGTTCGAGCACGCTAAAGCAGCCAATTATTTTGAAGCTTTACGTACGGAGATTCAGTTCGCGACAGATTTGGGGTATCACTTCGATGAAGTCTATGTAGGTGGTGGTACGCCTACGGTGCAAACCAGCGAGCTAGGTAAAACAATTGAATTCCTGCGTGGACAACATGTAGTCAAGCGGCTTTCGGTGGAAACAAATCCCGCTCATCTGGATGCCGATTGTCTGGCGGCACTCAAAAGCATCGGTGTTAATAGGCTTTCAGTTGGTGTACAGAGTTTTGATAATCAGATCTTGAAAAAGATAAAACGATACGACAAGTATGGCGACAGTACTTCGATCCAGAAGGGGTTGAAGGAGACTAAAGGCATTTTCAGTACTCTTAACGTTGACATGATTTTCAATTTTCCCGGAGCGACGGCGCAGCAGTTGCAGCGCGATCTTGATATTCTCACTGAAGAGTTATCCGTGGATCAGGTTTCGTTCTATCCATTGATGGTAGGTAGCAGTACCCGCAAGTTTCTTGACCAGGAAATGGGCGGTGTGGACTACGGCCGTGAGCGAGCTTTCTACGAACAAATCGCCATTCACATGCTATCAGCTGGGTACAAACGGTCGTCGGCGTGGTGTTTTTCGCAAAACGACGGATTGATCGACGAGTACATCGCTGACCGGGACGAGTACCTTGGCCTTGGTAGTGGGTCGTTTAGTTACCTTGATGGTGCTTTTTTTTCTACGACATTTTCAATTCCCCGCTATCTGAATCTTGTGAATTCCGGTCGTACTGGCTTTGTACGGAGACGGGAAATGAGCGGGGCGGAGAAGATTCGATATTACTTGCTGACTCACTTGTTTGGAGGGGTACTCGATCTCCGGGAGGCGGAATCGCTCTTCGATGGCGAGTTCCTTCGCAGATTGTGGTTGGAGATTGCAGGCCTTAAGTTGATTGGCGCCGTCAGACGCGAGGGAGATCGGCTGCAACTGACAGAGGCCGGTTATTATCTCTGGGTCCTTATGATGCGAGAGTTTTTAATTGGGGTAAACAGTTTGCGAGATGAAATGCGTCAACACATTTCACAGGAGCGAAGCGGAATGTCAGTTGGAGCGTAAGTATGTTGTTATCTTTGGCAGCCTCGCTTAGAGTGCAACTTGAATAGTGGTGGGGGTTGCAGGATGTCGGAAAGAAAAGGTCGTCGAGATGCAGGCATCGTTAGTCAGCGGATTCAAGGAACATTCCTTGGCCTGTGTGGCGCATTTGTTGTGATGCTGACTACCGGTTGTGCCGAAATAGTCGGTGCAGTGCTGGACGATATGGACCCACTGGTCTGTGTTAACTGTAACTGGAAAATTCAGCAGTGGGATTCTCATCTGATAGACTCCAGTAAGGATGGTTGGTCAATACACAATTCCGAGGAGTATGAGACCGAAGACCTGTGCCAGGTGGAATTGGCCGGGCGTTCAGCGGAAAATCCAGACACGGGCTATCGATGTATTCATGAGAAAGATCTCGCCAGTGCCAGGGGAGAGGAGATTCCAGAGAGAACGAAGGACCAAAACTCATGCCTGTGGGGCTGCGAATGGGCCATCGAGGAGGGTCGATATTCTAACTGGGAGCGTATTGAGGGCCTTAGCTACAAGACAGAAGGGCAATGTCAGCAAGACGTGTTTTTGCTAGGCAGGGATCATCCGTATACGAATTATCGCTGCGTCGATGTGACGATGTAGGTGGCACCGGATTGTTGAATCACGCGCTACTCCGGATCTGCCGCGCTTGCTGTACGGGTAGGGTTGAAACGAATTGATCTCAGGAAGATTGCTTAGCTTTCGCAGCCTCATAAATAGCTCGTTCCCTGGCCATTTCTTCCTGATTGCGTCGCAATAACTCGGGATATTCGGGCCGGTTTTTGAGGCGTTTGAAGGTCGGGTCATTCTCAATGAACGACATAGAGTCACCGTCATCGAACCATTTCTGCGCACGCTTGACTGCCAGGTCCAGATCGTCTTCAAGTATGGTATAGGCGACCACGCTATACCAGGTGCATGGGCAGAGATAGCCGGCCTGTAAGCGTTGCTCAATGTCCTTGCGACAGGCGGACATTATGCCGCTTACTTCTTTGTCGTACCCCAGCTTCTGCAGTGGCGGAACGAAGTTCACATCACACTTCTCCCTCCAGGGCACACTATTTTCGTCGCCAATGGCCATTGTTCTATCTACGAGTGTTTTCAATCTGAGCAAAGACTCCGAGTCGTCCCGGCCACCATAGAAAAATATTCCGTCTCGCAAGGCGTTGATATTGGTATCGTCTTCGGCGATCTTCTTTTCAAGAATTTCCTGGGCTTCTTTGGTGCGTCCCTGCAGTGAGTAGGCGGTTCCGGTGATGCTCTCAACGCCGACTGCTTCGGCCTCTTCAAATGCCCCCATTTCCAAGAGCATCCACGCTTTCCATTCTAAAAAGTTTTCATCGCCGGGATGGTCGGCCAGCGCTTTTTCCGCCATTAGTACCGCTTCCGCTTCATGGCCATGTGCGTCTAAATTTTCCAGCGCGGCCTCGTAGGCAAGCGGATGATCCGGATGTAGGTAGAACATCCGGTTAATGACGCGCTCAGCATCTTGTGGCCTGCCGAAACTACGATAATCAAATGCCAGTGCGGCGCTTATTTCCAGCGACATCGGATCCAGGGCATATGCTTTTTCACGATCCGCCAACATATCAAGGTAGCGGCCTTGGTTATAGGCAGATGCGGCGCGCCAGTTGTAGGCGAGCGCGTAGTTGGGGCTCAGTTGAATGGCGCGATTAAACGCTTTTTCCGCTTCCGCAAAGCGGTAACGGTTCAGTCGCTGCAGTCCCTGGACGGCTATGGCATCTGCTGAGTTCGGGGTAAGAATCAGGGCTTTCTCCAGGTGCGGTATTGCTATGCTGTCAACCTGTTCAGATGTAATGTCCTTGCCGCCAAATCGCGACTCACCCAGCAGCAACGCGGCGTAGGCAAGCTGCACGTGTGCTGGTGCAAAGTCGGGGTCAATTCGAATCGCTTCTTCGAATTGGCCGCGTGCGGCCTCAATGTCTTCTTTCGTGAGTAAAGCTAGCCGTTCTTTACCAATCAGATAAGCACTATAGGCATCCACACTCGCGGCACGTTCGGAAACCATCAACTCTTGTTCTTCGCCGAGTAAATGAACTCTAAGTGAATCGATAATAGAGGCTGCTATTTCATCCTGGATCTTAAAGATGTCCGTAAAATCGCGGTCATAGGTTTCCGACCACAAATGATAGCCGTCTTCGACGTTTATGAGCTGAGCGGTGATGCGAATCTTGGGGCCCGCTTTTCGAATTGATCCCTCAAGTACGGTGGACACGTCCAGCTTCTTTCCAATATCCCGAATGTCAGTATCGCTGTCTGCAAACGCGAAAGATGAGGTGCGTGCAGCGACGCGCAAGGCATTGGTCTTGGCGAGGAGGTTTAGTATTTCCTCAGCGATTCCTCGCGAAAAATATTCCTGATCGTTGGCTTCTGAATAGTCTTCGAAGGGCAAAACAGCTATAGACGCGGGGCCACCTTCTTTTGTTTTGCTGCTGGTGGATTGGGACCCTGGCATGAGGAACTGTTGTGTACCAAGGACCACTACCAGGAGTGCTAATATACCGATGATGACTCGGTCCAATTTGCGACCTGTCTGGGGTGATATCGATTGGTCCCGATCGACCTCTTTTTCTTTCTTAATGCCCTCTGGGGTCATTTCATAGACCCAGGCGAAGACCAGCGCTGCTGGAAAGCCAAGAACGGCCAACAACGAGAAGAGCTGCAAGATCCAATGTGGGGCACCGATTACATCAATTGCGAAATTGATGACCTCAAGGGAAACCCACGCGGCGACCGCGTAGGCAATGCCGACGCGCACGACGTTACGGCGCTTGAGTTCGTTCCATAGTGATTCCATTCACCGAGTCTAACGGGAATTTTCAAACTTTAGTAACGATTTTTCAGATGGTTACGAACTGAGATGGGAAGTCGACTTAAATGCCTGCTTTCATATGCCGGCTGTCTAGCCTGTGTCGGCGTGAGTCGCGGAGTGCGCTCCAGCTGCTTCGCTAGGCCTTGCTGCAATAGAGATCTTTCAATGTTTCGATAATCTGCAGACTTTTGCTGGGTGCGAGCGAGTAGTAAATGGATTGCGCTTGGCGACGAGTTTTGACCAGGCCCTCATTGCGGAGAATAGCCAATTGTTGCGAGAGGGCTGATTGGCTCAGTCCGAATGTCGCGTGCAATTCGCTGACAGCCATTTCGCCGCCGGTGAGAGTGCACAGAATGAGAAGTCGATTTGAATTTGAAAGCGCCTTTAACAGGGCCGCCGCCTCATCGGCATGGCGGCGCAGTTCTTCCAGTTCCTCGGCGGTCACCATGCAGTTTTCGTTTTGCTCACTAGCGATCATTGGTTGGTTCTCGTGTTGTAATGCTATGGAATATTATACATTACTAATATATACTTTAGCAAAAGCTAATATACTAAACTGTAATCGTCCCTCGCAAGGACAATGGTTTGGTTGAACAGGTCGGATGGTTATGCTTAAAAACAATAAATTAAAAGCTCTTTCATTGACAGATTTCCGGTTCGTATTTGCCATTACTTTGGTTATTGGATTGTCGTGTGCGGCGCAAGCAGAAACCCTGGACGATGCCTGGATTAAGGCTCTTGCCAGTGATTACAGTGTAGCGGCCGCCAATTTACGCACCGATGCATCAAGTGCTGAGTTGGCATCAGCCAGAGCTAATCGTTGGCCAGTAATAACGGCATCGGCGAGTGCGATGCGGTTTGATGACGCGCCCGCTTTTGACTTCAGTGGTGCAGGAATGGCAGTTCAAATGCCCTTGTTTGATGGGTCTAGCATGGTGATGACGGAGGCTCGTTTCAACGTGCCGCTTTTTACCAGTGGCATGATCTCGAACGGGATCGAGGCCGCCAATTACGGGTATGACGCGCAGAGATGGCAAGAGGACACTGTTCAGCAAAGAGTGAAAATGTCGGTCGCAGAGGCGTATATCAATGTCCTGCGGGCGCGCAGCGGTCTGGCTGTCGCGAACTCGAGTGTAGCTAGCCTCACAGCGCATTTGCGGGACGTGGAAGATATGTATTCGACCGGTGTCGTAGCAAAAAATGATCAACTGGCGGCGAGTGTCTCGTTGGCGATGGCAAGCCAGCGGCAACTGCAGGCCGCTAACGGGCTGGATGTGGCAAATGCCGCGTACAACCGGGCGACCGGGCGATCGTTGACCGAAACGGTCGATATAGATCCTTTATCGCCGATGTTGAACGGTGAGTTGCAGGGTCTTGGACTGGATCCGTTAACCGAACTGGCTCTTGAAAACAGGAAGGAGTTGGCCGGTATGCGGGCAGCTGGTAACGCGCTGGAGGCTCAAAGCCGGGTAATCCTGGCTCAATCGCGGCCTCACTTTGGGCTAACAGGCGGCTACACTTCATTTGAGAATAATTTTCTGGCCAGTGACAATTATTGGTCTATCGGCCTTGGCGTTCAGTGGCGATTGTTCGACGGTCGGCACACTCGGTCCAAAGCGAGCGCTTTTTCGTTGCAGGCCCAGGCGATGCAGAACGACATGCGTGATGTGCTTTCCATGATAAAACTCGAAGTGCGGCAGACCTTTTTGCAGTTCGACGAGGCACGCGCTCGGGTAATAGTTACAGAGAAAGCGACTCAGCAGGCGGAAGAAAATTTGCGAGTGGTACGAGACAGGTATCGAAACGGGGAGGGTACGAACACCGAAGTACTAGACGCCGAGGTGCTGAGGAATGTCAGTCGCAGTAATTTTGAAAACGCGCAATTCGATGTTGCGCTCACCAAATACAAACTTGTCAAGGCAACAGGACTGTTATGAAGAAAATTATCGCCGGATGGCACAAGCAATCTCATATGACTAAACGTCTGTTAGCGATGACAGGTGTGATGGCGTTTTCGATAACAGCCTACGCTGTGGACTTGCCGTTTGATGTTGCCACAATTGCTTACGAAGTTGCGCCAAGGGAACGAACCTGGGATGGAACAGTTGAAGCGGTAAATCAAGGCACGGTGTCGGCACAAACTTCAGGTCGCGTTGCCGAGATATTTTATGACGTGAATGATTTTGTCGCCGCGAATGAAATTATTATGCGCTTTACGGACGTCGAACAATCATCGGCGCTAAAGCAGGCCAATGCCGCTTTGGCAGAGAGTCAGGCACGACTTAATGAGGCAAATAGTGACTTTCAGCGCATAGAAGCCATGTATCGGAATGAGACGGTATCTAAAGCACGCTTCGAACAGTCAGAGGCGAACAAGAAAGCGGCGGAGGCTCGCTTGTCAGCGGCTCGCTCGCAAGTCGCAACGGCTACCAAGCAACTTGAGTACACAGTAGTGCGAGCACCTTATGCAGGGATAGTCTCAAAGAGATATATTGAAGTTGGTGAAATGGTCAGTCCCGGGCAGCCGCTGATGAGCGGATTGTCGTTGGAGTCTTTGCGCGTAAATGTAGATGTTCCGCAGAGTATGTTCGAGCCCATACGGCAGATTGGCAAAGCCTTTATCTATGCCAATGGAGAGCGAATTGAAGCGGCAGGGCTAACGTTTTACCCAGTCGCGGATGCGGTATCGAACACATTCCGCGTTCGGGTTCAGATGCCGGAAGGCAGTGCAACGCTCTATCCCGGAATGTTCGTCAAAGTCGGATTCGTTGTTGGCGAGACCAAAAGGTTGCTGATTCCCGACGCCTCCGTTGTACGGCGCAGCGAGCTTAGTGCGGTCTATGTCGTCAAAGACGAACGGGTATTTCTGCGTCAGATTCGCCTTGGGCGAGACCATGCGGATCGTATGGAGGTGTTGGCAGGCCTTAACGAAGGGGAGCAGATAGCGCTTGATCCTGTTAAGGCAAGAATTTACCTGAAGGATCAGCAAGGAGTGGCTGACCAACATGGCAATTAATAAGAAACTCGGTTTTTCGGGTTCAATCGCGAGAAGTTTCCAGGATTCAAAATTGACTCCGTTGCTGGCGCTGACAGGGTTGTTGCTGGGCTTCTTTGCAATCATGGTCACACCGCGTGAAGAAGAACCGCAGATCAATGTTACGTTTGCAAATATTTTCGTACCATTTCCTGGTGCTAGTGCCCAGGATGTCGAAACGCAAGTGGCCGCACCGATGGAGCAAATTCTGTCGGAAATTGAAGGCGTAAAACATACATACTCGGTATCTCGGGTTGGTATAGCTGTACTCACAGTGCAATTCGAAGTGGGTCAGGATCGCACGGCTGCAATTGTCCGCTTGTACAACGCAATCAATTCAAACGGAGACTGGCAGCCACCGGGTAGTGGAGTTTTGCCACCGCTGGTCAAGCCAATGGGTATCGATGATGTGCCTATGGTCACGGTTACCATGTGGAGTGAAACGGCTGAGAAGGGCGGACACGAATTGTTGCGGGTAGCGCATGCCATTGAAGCTGAAATAAAGCGTGTCCCTGGCACCCGCGATGTTTACACTATTGGCGGTCCGGATCAGGTTGTGCATGTGTTATTGGATCCGCAGCGTATGGCTTCTTATGGGCTGTCTCCAAGCAGCTTGCGGCAGGCCTTGCAGGCCAGCAACCTGGTTACACAGGCCGGGACAATTGTCAGCAATAACGAAGTGATACCGGTTACGGCAGGAGAGTTCCTGGCTGATGCTGATGACGTCGCAGAGCTCGTTGTTGGCGTTCATGAAGGCAAGGCAATCTCCCTTGAAGACGTGGCCACAGTTACGCTCGGGCCCGACCAACCGGAAAATTACGTCACCTTTGGTACTGGCGCTGCGGCCAGCCAAATTGGTCTTGAAAAAGGGTTGGTCACGCCAGCGGTTACGATCGCCGTTGCAAAAAAACCCGGGATGAATGCGAGCGAAATTGCGAATGACGTAATCACCCGATTAGGTGAGTTGCGCGGAACTTTTATACCCGACGATGTTAATTACACGGTTACGAGAAACTATGGTAAGACCGCCAATGACAAAGCAATGCAGCTCATCAAAAAACTCATTTTTGCGACTTCAGCTGTTATTTTCCTGATCATATTTGCGTTGGGTTGGCGTGAAGCCGTGGTCGTTGGCTCGGCTGTAATTATTACTTTGATGTTGACCTTGTTCGCGTCATGGGCCTGGGGTTTTACGATCAATCGGGTCTCGCTGTTTGCGTTGATTTTTTCAATCGGTATTCTTGTAGATGATGCGATCGTCGTGGTTGAGAATATTCACCGCCACATGGCGTTGGAGAACAAAACTCTTTTTGAAGCCATTCCGCCTGCAGTTGATGAGGTTGGTGGACCAACGATTCTGGCGACGTTTACTGTTATTGCCGCATTATTGCCAATGGCCTTCGTGTCGGGCCTTATGGGCCCCTATATGAGCCCGATCCCGATCAATGCCAGTGTAGGAATGCTTCTTTCGTTGGCGGTGGCACTGGTCTTTACACCGTGGGCCAGCCTGAAGTTATTGAAATCCGGTCACTCAGTTGCTAAGGAAAACGCAATTTCCGCCAAGCTGGATTCGGTTTTCAGACGCTTCGTTGGCCCGTTCTTGATGGCTGACAAGGGGAGACACGCTCGTCGACGTTTATTCGTTGGTGTAGGTGTCGCAATTGTCATCGCAGTTAGTCTGGCAGCTGTGCAGTTGGTGATTATGAAAATGCTGCCATTTGACAATAAGTCGGAGTTTCAAGTTGTTCTCGACATGCCCGAAGGAACCAGCGTTGAACAGACGGCTCATGTGCTCGACGAGATGGCGGTCTACTTGGCAGATGTGCCTGAGGTAACGGATTATCAGATCTATGCGGGCACTGCAGCCGCAATTAGTTTTAATGGCCTGGTCAGGCAGTACTACATGCGTGCCGATCCCAATGCTGGCGACATTCAAGTAAATTTAGTTGATAAAAAGTATCGCCATCGCAAAAGTCACGAAATTGCGGCTGACGTCCGTGCGCGAATTAACGAGATCGGCCGGTCCTATGGAGGTAGTGCCAAAATTGTGGAAGTGCCGCCGGGTCCGCCTGTACAAGCTCCGTTGGTTGCCGAGGTGTACGGGCCCGATTACGCGGGCCAACTCGAATTGGCGACGGCCTTGCGCGGAATGTTCGAGGATACTGACGATATCGTTGATGTTGATGACAGCGTGGAAGAGGTGGCGGAGCGACTGATCCTGAGTGTTGATCGCAATAAGGCGGCTCTGTTGGGCGTCTCACAAGCCGCGGTAACTTCGGCGCTGAAGATGGCGTTGAGCGGCGAAGACGTTGCTTATTTACAAAGTGGAAATCAAAAATATCCGTTACCAGTGAGACTCGAGTTCACGGTCGCCGATAAGGCCGAACTTGATAGCTTGTTGATGCTTAGGATTGTCGGTAACACGGGCAACCTGGTGCCCTTGGCCGAAATAGTCGACGTGCGCACTGCGCAGTGGGAAAAGACGATCTACCACAAGGATCTGCTGCCGGTTGTTTTTGTGACTGGTGATATGGCAGGAAAACTGGATAGCCCCTTGTATGGAATGTTTGACTTGGTGAGTCAGATAAGTCACAGCAAGCCGGCAGGACAGACAGTTGACCAGACATTCATCGAGCAACCGGATACGCCATACCGTTACAGCGTCAAATGGGACGGTGAATGGCAAATCACCTACGAGACATTTCGCGATATGGGCCTAGCATACTCAGTCGGGTTGATTCTTATCTATCTGTTGGTCGTTGCCCAGTTTCGTTCGTACACCATTCCGTTAATCATAATGGCGCCAATTCCGTTAACCATAATTGGCGTGATGCCGGGTCATGCGTTATTGGGTGCGCAATTCACGGCGACTTCAATGATTGGCATGATTGCATTGGCAGGAATAATCGTGCGCAATTCCATATTGCTGGTTGATTTTATTCGTCATGAGGTTGGCAGGGGCGTTGATTTTCAGGAAGCTGTAATCCGCGCGGGAGCGGTGCGGGCCAAGCCGATTGTACTGACGGGTCTGGCAGCGATGCTGGGTGCCTTCTTTATTCTCGATGATCCTATATTCAGCGGGCTTGCTGTGTCACTGATATTCGGAATATTCGTGTCGACGCTGTTGACCCTGATTATTATTCCGGTTCTTTATTATGCGAGTGAATATAGAAAGCACGCACCTGTTCCGACAGTTGAAATAGTTCAAGGAGAGATGTGATGTACGGTTTTTCAACGACCACGAAAGGATCATTTTCAGCCACTGTTGAGCGGGTGACCGAAGAGCTCAAAAAGGAAGGCTTTGGAGTATTAACGGAAATTGACGTACAGGCTACCTTCAAGAAAAAACTCGACATTGACAGGCGCCCTTACAAAATTCTGGGCGCTTGTAATCCACCCCTGGCTCACAGAGCGATTGAGGCTGAGGCAGATATTGGTCTGCTCCTGCCTTGTAATGTTGTAGTTCGCGAGGAACCCAATGGTTCAATTAATGTGAGTTTCATGGATCCCAGTGGCGTGATGGAAATGGTCAAGAACGCTGAGGTTGAGGCCGTTGCGAAAGAAGTCAGCGAGCGCCTGCGGCGGGTCTGCAAAGCAATGGAAAAAGACTAGTCGTGGCGTAGTGCGTCAATAGGGTTGAGTCGGGCTGCGCGTTGAGCCGGCCAGATGCCAAAGAAAACACCGATGAGTGCACTGAATGAAAATGCGGTGACTACAGAGCTGGAGCTTACCACTGTCTGCCAGCCAGCAAATTTTGCTAATAACATCGACGTGCCTGCGCCGAGGGCCAAGCCCAGTGCTCCGCCTATCACGCACAGCACCATAGATTCGATCAGAAACTGAGCCAGAATGTTAAAGCGTGTGGCGCCGAGTGCTTTGCGGATACCAATTTCCCGCGTTCTTTCAGTGACAGTTACCAGCATGATGTTCATGATGCCGATACCACCGACAACCAGGCTTACGGCCGCAATACCACCAAGCAGGTAGGTAAATACCTCTGTCGCTCCCTGGCGCGCGCTCAGGTACGTTTTGCGGTCATAGATCGAGAAGTCATTATCTTTGCCGGGCAGGATTCGATGTTCACGGCGCAGCACTCGCTCAATATCTACCATTGCGAGTTCGACAGTTGAGTTCTCGGCTACGCGGGCGCTGATTGAGTTGATCTTGTCATCTCCGGCCACCCGGAATTGTGCGGTGTTAAGCGGTATCCAGATATCATTGTCAGGATTCCCCCAACCCGGTGATCCTTTTTCTTCCATAACCCCGATGATTTCGAAATCAATTCCACGGATCGCTGCGGAGCGGCCGATCAGGTTTGCTGCGGTGGTCTCCAGGGAGTTTGGAATTTCACTACCAACGACTACGACTCTTCGGCGACTCGCATTGTCACCCTCCGTAAACATACGACCCTGCGCGATAGTGAAGCGGTGTACATCCGCAAAATTCGGGCTGGTGCCTATGGTATCGAGATTGAGATTACGGTTGCCAAATTTAAACTGGTAGCGCCCAGAAATTTCTGGAACAACCTCCGCAATATGCTGTGTATCGCGATCGAGAGCTTTGGCATCGTCCGTTGTGAGGCTAAGTTCATTGCGAGCCACTCCGTGACTCCAGCGATTGCCGGAAGAAATAGACAATATATCGCCGCCCAGTGCTTCCATTTGCTCATCGATAGCGCGCTGCGCGCCATTTCCGAGCGCCACCATCGTAATAACAGCAGCTACTCCGATGACGATGCCAAGTATTGTCAGGGAGGCCCGGAAAGGATTGGCCCGGATAGACCTCAGAGCAATAAGTAATGTTTCGGAAAAGAGCATGGTTTCAGTTGTCCAGATTAATTCTTGCTGATGCCCGGCACACCGCCAACTCGTCGATTGATCCAGCCTTGCAGCTCGGCCTGGGTTTCAACGAGGTGAGTGCTTGGCAATAAAAGTACCTTGTCACCTTCTTCAAGTCCCGACACAATTTCGGCAACATCAAGATCGGTAATTCCGGTGACAACGGGAATGGCACGTACTCGTCCACCTTCGTTTGATACAACCCAAAATTTTCCACCAAATCGATAACGCGTGCCGCCTTCTTCCTCTTTTGGTTTTCGTTGACTGCTGTTGTTCTGAAAGATGCGTGCCATCAGCTTGCGCTCGTCAGCGGACAGTTGCTCTCCGTCGCGACGTTTCTGCATAATTGCTTGAACTGCAGCAGCGTCTACTCCTGCGGGTAGTGCGATTTCGCGCCCGCCAATATTTATGGTTTCCGCAACAAATGTAGTGACCACATCGGAAGTTTTTGTCTTTTCCGGCGGAGCGAGCTGTTTGCGAAGATCTTCCTGGTCGATATCAAGCAATTGGGCCGTCGCAGTGAGGTCGCGTTTGGTGCGTAAGGCCATAACTGGAACCGTCAGCACATCCTCACTACGGGCAATAGAGATTTCGACGTCGGCATTCATTCCCGGCATTAGTAATCCGTCCGGGTTATCAATTGATATTAGCACTGCAAACATTGTGACGTTTTGTTCGACAACTGCCTGGGGTTCAATTTTCAATACTTCGCCGGCGAACGGTTGATTCGGATAGGCAGCTACTGTCACTTTGGTTGGCAGCCCGGGCTTTACCTTGCCGATGTCGGTTTCGTCGACGAGTGCCCGAATTTGTACTTCACTCAGGTCGGCCATTTTGAGTAGCAATGTGCCACCACCAAAATCCTGAGTTGGCGATGAAATAACCTGACCTTTTTCCACCTGTTTTTCGATTACGGTTCCGGTTACAGGTGCTCTAATATCTGTGTCGTCCACAGCTATCCGGGCATTTTCCACCGCCACGTTGGCGCTTACGACCTGGGCTTCTGCATTTGCGAGTTCCAAGGCGATCTGCTCAAAATCTGTTTCAGTGAACGTTCCGCTCTTGATCAGTGCGTCCGCACGTTTCATCTGTGCTTTTGAAATGCTGCGGCGTGATTGAGCGGCCTTAAATTCCGCTTCAGCCTGCGCAAGACGATTACGGACGGTGCGCGGATCGATGCGAACGAGGAGGGTGTTTTCCGCGACATAGTCACCGGTTTCGACGAGAGACTCCAGCACTTCTCCGGAAGCCTTCGATTTAACTTCGACAGTAGCAAGCGGCTCAACAACGCCTGCTGATTCCACCGACACGTCAATTGTTCGCCGCTCAACGGTAACCGCTTCATACAGTGGGGCGCTGACTTGTTCTTCCGTGCAGCCTACAAGCAATGTAAGTATCAATATGGATTTTAAAAGTGTATTCATGTATTGCCTGCTACCTTGACGTCCTTGACAATAGCGCCATCGCCGAGCTGTATGTGTCTTTTTGCATGAGCGGCCACATCGGCCTCGTGTGTTACTAGAATGATAGTGTTACCCGATGCATGCAGTCGGTCGAAAATTTTCATTAAATCTTTGCCGGTTGCTGAGTCCAGGTTTCCGGTGGGTTCGTCTGCAAGAATAATCGATGGTTCATTGACCAATGCGCGAGCAATTGCAACGCGTTGTCGTTGCCCGCCTGACATTTCCGACGGACGATGCGACATACGATCCTTAAGTCCGACCATTTCCAGCGCTGCATGGGCGCGCCGTAATCGTTCTTTTTTTCGCATGCCGGCATAGATTAATGGAACTTCAACGTTGTGCACCGCTGTCATTCGGGCCAACAGATGAAATGTCTGAAATACAAATCCTATTTCTTGATTGCGAGCGTGTGCCAATTCCCGATCATTCATTGTCGACACGAGTTTTCCATTCAGCCAGTAGCTACCATCGTCAGGGGTATCCAGGCAGCCGAGCATGTTCATCAGGGTCGACTTGCCTGAGCCGGATGGACCCATGATGGCGGCATATTCGTTTGTTTTGATTTCCAGATCGACGTCGCGCAACGCATAAATTGTTTCATCGCCCATCGTATAACAGCGGCGCACTTTTTCGAGTTGAATAACCGGCTTTTCGTTATCGAGATTTGCTGTGTTTATGCTCATACCAGCTCTGATTAGTACTTTTACTCACTTCAGTCTGCTCGTCTGACTGAAGGCATTGGGTTAGGAACGATCCGGTTACCTGATAAAGTTGGTGAGCCGACAGTGAAAATAACACATGAATCATTTGCAGCTCCATATATTATGCCATTTTCCGTGCCGTCCGGAACTGCGAAGAATTGTTTTCTTATCTCTATTCAGTCTGAAGTCCGGTGGCGCCGGATCGGTTGTGCCGAGATTTCGTCAAATAGTTGATTGAACCGGCGGAGCTGTTATGAGGATGCCGATTTGCCTTTATTTTGCAACGCCATTGGTGGCGAATTCCATCGTCATGAATTCATTTTGACAAGGCTGCCCCTGGCACATTAGAACTCGGGAGGCGCCGTCCTGCTTCAGTTCGGCAACCATGGCGGCAACCGTCGCGCTGCGGCGAGTCAGTCGACCTGCGTGCATGCAGACGTCAGCGTTGGATCGTGGCGTTTCGTCGTGATGCTGGCGTAACAGGTTGATAAATCCTGCTTCGTTAAGAGTATCTTGTGACATCTCGGCCAAGCCCACTAGATTACAGTTCTGGCGATAGGCCGATTTGGCAGCCCATGGCATAAATTTGCTGCGAAATGTGCGCCGAAAGTCAAAATCGCCTTTGCCATTCCAGTATCCTTGTTGTCGGGCATTATCCTCTAGTTTGAAAGAACTGAAATCGAAGTCTGCGCCGATAGTGAGATCGTTACTAATAGCGGCATAACCTTGCACATTTTTTGCGACCCAGAATCGTCCAGCCGTTTCGAGAATGAAAGCTTTGCCTGGGTCGGCAATGATGAAGCTGTTGTCATAGCGTGTGTTTTTGCGGTGATGACCAGCGGCTCCTCCCTGGCCGTAGGTCTCAAGGTATCGGGTGATAGTGCTGAGAGCGGTGTCCGCGGTTTTGGCAGTCTCTAGTGCAAGGCGGAGAAGGTCCATGCCGAGTAAACCGCTATTCTTTTTTTCAACCAGACGAGTGAAGACTGCTTCGTTGCCTATGGCGACGCCATATTCATTAACGCCCATTTCCGCTCCCCACATCCAGTACGGGCGGCCGATGATGACTGCGTGGCAAGGGCTGTTAACAGGTACTTTGGTGTAGGTAGTCTGCAGTTCTTCAGGTCGGGTTGCTATACGCGGGTGCGCTTCGAGACACTGGTATTCATCGGGTTCGCGATCGGAGTTCTTGGCGAGCCAGGTGCTATCGTTACCGACATAAACCAGTGTGTCACACATCAAAAATAATCCTTGCCTCTTCGGTTACACGCTCTGCTGATTGCAGGCCACCTTCAATGTATCCGTACCACTCGCTAGCTGTTTCAGTTCCGGCGAAGTGTAACGCACCAATAGGTTGGCGCCCGAGATTACCGTACGACGTCCAGGTTCCCGGACCTTTCAGTGCCGCGTAACAGCCGCGGGTATACGGTTCAGCTGCCCAATCTCGATCCACATAGTCCAGCGGCATCAAAGCGTCGGCACCAAATACTGCCGCGAAGCACTTCAAAACTTCCTTGCGCCGCTCGACGTCGCTTTTGGTGCCCCAGTGACGAGCCTGGTCGCCTTCTATGAAGCCCATGAGCAGGCCGGATTTCGAGTCTGGCGCCGTATTATCAAATGTAACCCGGATTGTTTTTTGCGGCGCGACAGATTGACCGGAATATCCTTCGTTTCGCCAGAACGGCTCGGCGTACTGTGCGACACATTTAATGCACGTACCGCCAGGCATTTTTTGCCATAGCTGATCACGATCAGCCGGTAAGCTGGGTTCAAAATTCAGCCGCCGAATCTGATTGGGCGGCACTGCCAATATTGCGATGCGAGCGTGGTATTCGTTTGTTTCGGTTTCTACGGAAACGTTGCGAGCTTTCCAATTAATGCTGCGTACGGGTTGGTTATGAAAAACTTTTCCCTGCATTTTTTTCTCAAGTGCCCTACACATTGATGCGGTGCCGCCAACAACACGATCTTGTTGCGCGCCACCATCTACTGAAAGCAAGTTATTCCAGCCGTTTCCTGAGCGCGCATAAAAAAGTGCGTGAAGTAGCGAAATGTCGCGCGGCTCCGCGGCAAACACGGCAGCGACTCCGGTCGCGAATAAATCAAATGCAGTTTCGCTGATGCAATTGCTTTGTAACCAGCTGTGCAAGGTCCGCGAATCCCAGTCTGCGGCTTGGGGGTGTGACATGGGGTCATCTGGTGTAATTTGAGCTGCCATGCGTTCAAAGCGCCACATTAACCAACCTAGTTCGGCGAGATAAAGCGGATTTATGCTGGGTATCGTTCCGCGATAGCTCCGATTTGCCTCGTGGCAATGAAACAAGTTGTTGCCTTTATTGAACATTGGAAACGTAGAGCCGCCCAATTCGGCCAGCAATCGATAACTGCGGTTTTGTCCCGGCCCGAGCCATTGGCCACCGATATCGACGATATCGCCATTGGCGAACTTGTGATTATCCAGTCGACCGCCACTGCGGTCGCGTGCCTCTAACACCGTTACGTCAAGCCCGCTTGCTGCAATGCTGTTGGCAGCGGCGAGACCGGCTATTCCAGCGCCGATAACAATGACATCAGTTTTGAGGTAGCTCATTGCGTGTATTGGTCCATCGCAAGGGTTTGGCAAGTCTACGCCGGTCGCGCACGTTTGGTTACCCCCGGCTGGCAACAGCGGCCTGATTGCAGGTGCTGCCAAAGGGAAGTGACCTATTTAACGATTATGCGAAACGAAAATGACGCATTCGGCGCGCTTGTAATTGCGCCGGGTAATGATCCTTTTGGGGTTATGCGGATATGCGTGACCAGAGGATCGCAATTGCCTGGACCGGGGGTGGGTGAGTAGTCATAGTTCTGTCCACCATCCCGCGAAAAAGCGATATCGTCATCGGTCGCAGCCAGGTCGCTAAACTGGTAACTCAAAGCGCTTGTCGGGGAACCGTCCTGAAACACGACGGGACCAGATCCTGCTGCGCCCGAGTCGCCAACGTCAAGGCATGCGCCGGTCGGGATGGGATCTGTGATAGCAATGGCATTCTGATCAACGGCGCCTGGTCCCTGATTGGTGAGCCTGATCGTGTACAGCATCTCGGCTCCAGGTATGGCTTTCGGATTGATCGTTGCGTTTACAGGATCATTGATTGGGCGAACACTTTTCAACATGACAAGGTTGGGCGATGGCATCGCGGTTATGGTGTCGACAACGCTGACATTTACCTGTGGTTGGTAGTTTGATGATGCTGTCGTAACCGCGGTGCCCGGACTGCCCGGCGCAGCCCCAAGCGGAATGTCATAGGCGATCAGTATGGTCATCGATTGGGTCGGTAGCACGATTCCCGAGTCTGGAATTGAATCGCCAGTACTATCACTCAGCAGCGCATCACCGGCAGAAATGCCGCCACTATTATCGACATCAACATAGTAGTTGGCCGTTAGCGCAAACCCGCCGCCAAAAACTGTGCTGAGATTGAAGGTATCTGCCGTGTCGCCTGTATTCGTTAGGGTGTGGGCGAGGACCACCGTTTGGCCGGTAAGGCTGGTTGCTGAAAGGTCCGGGGCGAAAATGACACCGGGCGTTCGGGTCGAACCAAGCCCACCGCCGCAGCCACTCAAGTTGTCGTCTATTTGCGCCGCGAACGATCCTGATCCAATGCTGGAGTTGGAGCTCGAAACGTGAAAAGTGACCGGACTGCCATTGGGAATTCCCAATTCAGCAAAACTTATGGCGAACTCCATTTGCTGCCCATTTGAGTTGCCCCATTTGCCACTCCGATTTGGTTTCTTGGGCTGGTTGGCAAATGAGCCGGGCAGAGTAAGGCCATCTGAAAATTGGTTGCCATCAACCATCGGGTCTCCGCCGGGAGCGATGGCGATGTAGGTCATGAGGTAGATATCAACAGTTCGGTTGCCACCTTTCCATGCGGCGGCGACGACGGGTTCGCCGGTTTGCATAAAGCCATCGTTGTTAACGTCTGCATAATAGACAAACGACAGGGTGTTGGAGCTGGCATTCGATCGTTCGGTGAACAGGTAAATGGAGCTCTGATCCCACGTATAGGCGAAATGGACAAGATCCTTGCCGCTGCCACCGACCGGTGCGTCTCGATCAAGCAGGTTATTTGCGGGCCCGTCGCAAACATTATTGTCAGTGTCCGCCCATACTGCGGCCCAGTCTGACGTGTTTCCATCCAGGCGAATGGAGGTCAACGTGTACTGACCATCACCGTAGCCGCATGTACAGTTAGCCCAGACGCTCGTTGGCAATGCCAAAATCACCATGGCAACTGCAATGAGTCTTGCGAATTCGAGGAAGTCTCTTGTTGTAATGTTGCGAGTACTGCAATCCAGCATTTATGGTACCTGTCATACGTTAGCGCGCATCGTAACTTGGATTTGGGGCCAAAGAGTGCGGCGGAGTGCACAATTTGGCAAAAAAAGGCTCGAAATTGCTGGATTGTTGGGGCTTCGCACCAGAAGTTGTAGCTTACGGGCCGATGTTCTGTTTGCCGTGGTAATGAGGGTGGGCATGGGCGATAATGCGCGCCGGTCCGCGTCGGCATCCCCGCGACAGCTACCCGTGAACCCCGTCAGGCCCGGAAGGGAGCAGCGGCAGCGGTGACGCTGGGTGCCGGGGAATTGCTGGCGCGGGCCTCTTCTTTTTGGGGTGGGTGGTGATTCAGTTTGTTGGCCCGCTTTCGTGGGTTAAACTTCCCGCTCAATTTGAATTTCGACCAAAATCAGAGGCAAACGCGACTTTCCAATGACATATCTAGCACTCGCGCGAAAATGGCGGCCCAAAAAATTTGCCGAAATGGTTGGTCAGATGCATGTTTTGCAGGCACTTACCAATGCTTTGCAAACCCAAAAGTTGCATCACGCTTATTTATTTGCCGGCACTCGTGGTGTCGGCAAGACCACAGTTGCGCGTATTTTTGCCAAGTCTCTCAATTGCGAATCGGGGGTGACGGCTGAGCCGTGCGGCGAATGCAGTGCTTGTATTGAAATTGATGAGGGTCGATTTGTTGATTTAATCGAAGTTGACGCGGCATCTCGCACCAAAGTGGACGACACTCGTGAGTTACTCGACAACGTTCAGTATTCACCGGCCCGTGGTCGCTACAAGGTCTATCTGATAGACGAAGTGCACATGCTCTCGAAGAGTTCATTTAACGCATTGTTGAAGACGCTTGAAGAGCCACCGCCACACGTGAAATTTCTGCTAGCAACGACCGATCCACAGAAACTGCCGGCAACCGTATTGTCCAGATGTTTGCAATTCAGTCTGAAACGACTGTCGCCGAAGCTGATTTGCGATCGTTTGGACGAAATTTGCAAAGCAGAAAAAGTCGAGGCTGAAGAGGCGGCGCTGGTTGCGATCGCGCGCGCGGCTGATGGCAGTTTGCGCGACGCATTAAGTCTGCTTGATCAGGCGATTGCATTTGGATCGGGCAAGTTAACCGAGTCCGAAGTTGCAACCATGCTCGGCACAATTGACCAGAAACACGTGTCACACTTACTCGAAATTCTTGCTGCAGGGGACGCGGCAGGGCTTATGCAGGCTGTGGCGGAAATTGACGAGCAGTTTCCAGATTACGAGCGTTTGCTCGAAGAAATGGCAAGGACCTTGCAACGCATTGCCGTCTTTCAGGCGGTTGGTGCGACCGATCTCGGCGATGACTATGCAGAAGGTGAGCTTGCGGCCCTCGCCGAGCAGATTACTCCTGCAGATGCTCAGTTGTATTACCAGATTGCTTTGATGGGCAGACGTGACCTCGGACTTGCTCCTGATCCGCGCAGCGGCACAGAAATGACGTTATTGCGAATGATTGCATTCAAGCCGTCGGCGACAGCCGCAGGTAGTGGCGCACCAGGTAACCGATCGACGGCGGCTGCACCCGCTCGCAAGATGGCGCCAGCCGGCAGGGCGCCAGAGATCAAAACGCAAGCACCCCGGCCGGCGAGCCAACAGAAGGCAGCTCCGGCGCCTACTCGGGCCGCAATGAAATGGCAGGAACCGGATTGGACCAGTCTCATTGACGAGCTTGATATTAGCGGTGCCAATCGGTTGTTGGCAGGAAATTGCGCATATTTGCGGCGGGTCGAAAACGTGTTGAAACTGGCACTGGATTCACGTTCCGAATCGCTTCTCACAAAGTCCCGCAGCGACGCTATCGCTGCAGCTTTGTCGCTTTATTTCGGCGAAACACTGCGCATCGAAATTAAAGTTGGTGCCGCAGAAAAAGAGACTCCCCTGCAAAAGGAAGTTCGTCTTGGCGATGAGAAGCTGGAGCAAGCCCGCGAGTCGCTTGAGGCTGACCCCAACGTGAAAGCACTAAAAGACATGTTTGGTGCTGAATTGAATCCGGATTCAGTAGAGCCTTTAAATTAGTTTTTCTCAGGAGTTAGTTATGAAAGGTGGCATCGGCCAGCTGATGAAGCAGGCCCAGCAAATGCAGGCCGACATGAAGAAGGCCCAGGAAGAAATGGCTGCACTGACAGTCACCGGTGAGTCTGGGGCGGGACTGGTGAAGGTAGTAATGACTTGTCAGCATCAAGTGCATTCTGTGTCTATCGATGAATCTCTCGTTAACGACGACAAAGACATGCTTGAGGATTTGGTCGCCGCGGCTTGCAACGATGCCGTTCGCCGAGTCGAGAAGACCGTGAAGGAAAAATTCTCGGGTTTAGCTGGCGGGTTGAACTTGCCACCCGGCATGAAATTGCCGTTTTAGAAGTATCTGGAGTAAGTTGATTGTCATACTCGCCATTACTGTTACGCCTCATTGATAGCCTGCGCTGTATGCCAGGAATTGGGCAAAAGTCTGCGCAACGCATTGCTTTCCACCTTCTGGAACGCGACAGGGATGGAGCGCGGGTATTGTCCGCAGCACTTCTGGAAGCGGTGAATGGCATTCGCCATTGTAAGCAGTGCCGAATGTTTGCTGAGGACGACTTGTGCAATATATGTTCCACTCAGAGTCGTGACGCGAGCTTGTTGTGTGCCGTAGAGTCTCCGGCTGACGTCATGGCAGTGGAAGATGCCACTGGTTACCGCGGACATTACTTTGTCTTGATGGGACATTTATCACCACTTGACGGAGTGGGTCCGAGTGAGCTTGGACTGGAGGCGCTTGAAAAAAGGCTGGCCGGCGGGACGGTTCAGGAATTAATTATCGCGACAAATCCTACGGTGGAAGGCGATGCGACGGCTCACTATCTGGCGGAACTGGCAGCTCAGCACACTGTTGCTGCTAGCCGAATCGCACATGGCGTTCCACTTGGCGGAGAGCTGGAATACGTGGATGGTGGTACCCTGTCGCATGCGTTTTCCGGTCGTCGCATGGTCGGTTAAAAGGAGAAACGGTTTATGAGTTCTTCACCGAGCTGTCTATTTTGTAAAATCGCTGCGGGGGAAATCGCCGCGGAACTGGTGTACGAAAATGATTCTGTTCTCGCGTTCAGAGATATCAACCCGCAGGCGCCTACCCACATATTGATTATTCCGCGCAAACACATCGCCACGATCAACGACATCAATACTAATGATGCCGAATTGATCGGATCCTTGTACCTTGCGGCAGGCAAGCTGGCTGCTCAGGAAGGTTTCGCAGAAGAAGGTTATCGTGTCACGATGAATTGTAATGCTGGTGCAGGGCAAACAGTATTTCATATTCATCTGCACCTAATGGGTGGTCGTCCATTAGGCTGGCCGCCTGGTTAATAAGAAATCAGTAACGATCCACCGTAAATTTTCTGGTCAGGTTTAATAGTCGTCGGTAGCTGGCATAGCGCCTTTCGCTGATGTCGCCAGACGCGATGGCCTTTTTGACGCCGCAACCTGGCTCCTCGAAGTGGCGACAATTCGCAAATCGACAGTCCTGTGCCGCTTTTTCGATTTCTCGAAAACCGAGCGCAACAGTTTCCTGATTTTCAATCGCAGGTGCGAAGTCACGTACGCCTGGTGAGTCGATTACTTCGCCACCACCGGGTAGCGTTAGCATGACCGAATTGACGGTGGTATGTCGTCCCTCTCCAGATCCTTCGGATACCGCGCCTGTTCGCTGTGTATCTTCGCCTAGCAACTGGTTGATCAGACTGGATTTGCCAACACCCGATTGGCCAACGAATATGGACGTATGTTTCTTAAGGAACTCTGCCAGCGGTGTTAATGAGTCAGGTTGTTTTGCACTGCACAGAAAGACCGGATAGCCAATGTCTTGAAACTCCTGCAGGACTTGTGTGTATTCGTGCGCGTCTTGCGCTAAGTCGATCTTGTTGAAAATAATTGCGGGCCGCGCATGCATTAGTTCTGCGGCGCATAAATATCGATCCAGAATAAACCAGTCCGGCGTCGGAGTTGTAGCGACCACAACTGCAACACAGGTCAAATTGGCCGCGAGGATCTCCGGGCGACCGCGTGCGTTGGGGCGGCTCAAAATGTTGTTTCGTTCCAGTATTTCAGTAATCAGCCACTCTGGTTCATTGAGAATTTCTTCCGCATGAACCCTGTCGCCGCAAACGGGAGTTAGTTTCTTGCCTTTGACGCGGCCAATGACAGTGTGTCCGTCCGGCAGCCGGAGGCGCATCAGACGACTGTATGTGGCGACGACTAACGCTTCTGTGGCGAGAGGTGGGGTCATTTTTGGGCGATGCAGATTCGATGCGTTGATAACATGGGGTAGAGTATGCACGGGAAGCAGCAGCCATGCATCCAGATCCGCTGTTACAATAGCGGTGGTGCCGCCGCGTATAGTCATAGAATTCGAAATGGGATAGACGATCAAATGTTATGGAGCCAGCATGAGTAACGAAATAAACACTGGTCGGGGCGATCCGAAGACTAATCTGATTTGGCTTGATCTCGAGATGACCGGTCTGAGCCCTGATGACGATGTCATTATAGAAATTGCCACGATCGTGACGGATAAAAACCTGAATGAGCTGGCTGAGGGTCCGGTGTTTGCCATACGGCAAACTGAGGCCATCATGGCCGGTATGGATGATTGGAATACCAAGCAACATGGCAAGTCCGGATTGTCGGCGAGAGTCCTGCAGAGTGACGTTTCAACGGCAACTGCGGAGGAGCGGACAATCCAATTTCTGAAGCAGTGGGTGGTCGCTGGTGCTTCCCCTATGTGTGGCAACAGCATTTGCCAGGATCGCCGTTTCATGGCTCGCCAGATGCCGGAGCTTGAAAAGTTTTTCCACTATCGCAATCTGGATGTGAGTTCTCTGAAGATACTTGCCCAGTTGTGGGCGCCCAACGTTGCGAGTGGTTTTACGAAAGAATCAGAGCACCTGGCGATGGCGGATATTCGGGATTCGATTGCCGAGCTGATTCACTACCGGAGTCACTTCCTTGCGACCGAGGCGCTGCAAGGCGACGTAGCATAGTGAGGCCGCGGGCACCTGCTTGTGAGCGTAATCGAGATCCTATCTTGAAAGTATTGGGCAAGGAGCTCGCCGATTGCAGCTCTGTCCTGGAAATTGGGTCGGGTACTGGCGAGCACGCCGTATATTTTGCTGAGCACTTGCGTCATCTAACCTGGCAGACCAGTGATCAGGAAGAAAATCACAGCGGCATTCGAGCCTGGCTGAATTGGGCCGAGCTTGCTAACACTCGTCCACCTTTGTTGCTTGATACCCGGGACTATCAGGCTCTTGCCGACACTAATTACGATGCGGTTTTTTCAGCGAACACGTCGCATATCATGAGTTGGCCTGCCGTACTGGGCATGTTTGCGCTTGTTGGTAAGGTATTGCCGGTGGGTGGTGCTTTTTATCTATATGGCCCTTTTAAACAAGAAGGTTGTTTTAATGGTGACAGTGACCGGGACTTTGACGATTCATTGCGCGCTCGTGATCCGGCCATGGGTATTCGTGATCTGGAGATGCTCGATCAATTGGCAGCAGCGAACGGGTTGGATCGATCCGCACTTTATGCCATGCCAGCCAATAACTGGATTGTTGTGTGGCAAAAGATAATTAATTAGTAAGAATTGATCTGGAGATTTGTGTGGTATTACATAAGGGCGGCTGTCACTGTGGCGCGGTTCGTTTTTCAGTTGAAGCGGCAGAAGATCTCGAAGTGGATGAGTGCAATTGCAGCATTTGTGCAATGAGTGGTTATCAACATCTGATTGTAAAACGAGACAAGTTCCAGCTGCTGACAGATGAGTCCGAGTTGAGTACCTACCGCTTTAACACCGGCGTAGCCGCCCATTATTTTTGCCGCACGTGTGGCATCAAGTCATTTTATGTGCCTCGATCCAATCCTGATGGTGTCAGCGTCAATGTACGCTGTCTCGATCCGGGCACGATTAGGTCAATGCGCGTCACCTCATTCGACGGTCAAAACTGGGAGGCAAATGCAGCCTCACTGAGTCATCGTACTGACTAGCGCTGTCGCTACAAGGCGACAAAAGCTGGCTGGAACGTGGAACCCGCTTGGCATATAGTAAGTCACCGTCTTTTTTCAATTCTCGATGTTAGGAATAGAGTAATGCGCTGCCATAAAATCGTACTGTTGATAACGATGTTTTGCCTGCCTGCAATCTCACTTGCGGAGACCGCCTGGGTTTCAGATCAGTTCGAAATTACGTTGCGCAGCGGCCCAACTACCGGGAATGCGATTCTGTTGATGATTAATAGCGGAACCAGCCTTGAGGTCCTTGAGCAGGATAGTGGAAGTGGCTACACAAGGGTCCGTACGTCCGGTGGAAAGGAGGGCTGGGTAGTTAGTCGCTACCTGATGAAGGAAATGCCAGCAAGGCAAAGACTCGCTCAGTTAACCAGCCAGCTAACCAGTGCCAAAGCGAACAGCACCTCATTGAGCGGTCAGTTTGACGCGATAAAGAGTGAGCAAGGCGATGCACTTCGTAAGATCAGTCAGCTGGAAAAAGACAACAGCCAGCTGGCATCTGAATTGGGTGAAATCAAGCGAACGGCAGCGAATGTAATTGCTATTGATAAAGATAACAGCAGTTTGCGGAAACGATTGGCAGACGCAGATATCAAAGTATCAATGCTTGAACAGGAAAATGACGAGTTCAGAAGTCGCAAGACACGGGACTGGTTTATTGCCGGAGCATTGGTGCTATTTTCGGGAATTGTGATGGGTATTCTGATTCCCAAGATTCGCTGGCAACGCCGCTCCGGCTACGATCGGTTCTAGGTTACGTCTTTAGTACGCTATCACTTACGGTTTTGCGCCGTTCGCGATTGGGTCCGGAACCGATCGTGTGAGCAGGTCTTACTTGTCGACTGATTGGCCTGCCAGGAAAAGCCACGTCTCGACTACACTGTCCGGATTAAGGGACATGCTTTCGATTCCTTGCTCAACCAACCAGCGCGCAAGGTCCGGATGATCAGATGGCCCCTGCCCACAAATGCCGACGTACTTGTTTTGTGCCTTGCAAGCTTTGATGGTCATTTCAAGAACTGCTTTGACGGCCTCATCGCGCTCATCAAACAAGTCTGCAACCAGGCCGGAATCTCGATCCAGGCCGAGCATTAATTGCGTCATATCGTTTGAGCCGATGGACATGCCGTCGAAGTGCTCAAGATATTTGTCTGCAAGCAGGGCGTTGGTAGGCAATTCCGACATCATTATGATTTTAAGATCATCCTGACCTCGTTCGAGCCCGTTTTCAGACAGTAATTCCACGACTTGGCGGCCTTGTTCAACGGTACGGACGAACGGCACCATTATCTGAACATTCTTAAGCCCCATTTCGTTGCGAACTTTCTTCAGCGCCCGACATTCAAGTTCGAAACAAGGCTTGAAGCTGTCGGATACATATCGAGCGGCACCACGAAAACCGAGCATTGGATTTTCTTCGCGAGGCTCATAGATTTCCCCGCCAATCAGGTTGGCGTATTCATTCGATTTAAAATCAGAGAGGCGCACTATCACTGGCTGCGGATTAAAGGCAGCTGCGATGGTCGCTATTCCCTCGGCAAGCTTATCGACATAGAACTCAACGGGATCGCCGTAACCTGCCATTTGTTCATTGACGGCAAGTAGCGTGTCTTCGTCGAGTTTGTCGTAGTCGAGCAAAGCTTTTGGGTGTACCCCGATCATGCGGTTGATGATGAATTCTAGACGGGCGAGACCTACACCGTGATTAGGAATGCTGGCGAAATCGAAAGATCGATCCGGGTTGCCGACATTCATCATTATTTTTACCGGGATGTCCGGTAGTTCATCAAGTTCTATTTGGGTGCGATCAAATTTCAAAAGACCTTCGTAGACCTTGCCTTCATCGCCCTCGGCGCAACTAACAGTGACATTAGCTCCATCGGGTATCACTGCGGTCGCGGAACCGCAGCCGACGACCGCAGGAATACCAAGTTCGCGGGCAATAATTGCAGCGTGACAGGTGCGGCCGCCGCGATTCGTGACGATTGCTGCCGCTCTTTTCATGACGGGTTCCCAGTCTGGGTCGGTCATATCGGCGACTAGCACATCGCCAGTTTGGACGCGGCTCATTTCGCTAACGTCGTGAATGACCCTGACGCGACCCGATCCAATTTTCTGACCAATGCTGCGGCCGCGGCAAATGATCGGTGAGGTGGTTTTCAAAGTGAAACGCTGGATAGTGCGGCCACTTCGACTCTGGACTGTCTCTGGTCTTGCCTGCAGGATATAAAGCTTGCCGTCAGTACCGTCCTTGCCCCACTCAATGTCCATCGGGCGACCATAGTGTTTCTCAATGGTTACCGCCATTCGGGCTAATTTAATGATGTCCTCGTCAGTGAGCGAGAACTTGTGGCTGTCTGCTTCGTCGACGTCGACCGTGGCCACTGTGTGACCGGGTCGTCTGTCATCGCTGTACACCATCTTGATGGCTTTTGTGCCCAGGTTTTTGCGCAAGATGGGGAAGTGGCCAGATTCAAGGGTTGGCTTATAGACGTAAAACTCATCGGGGTTAACAGCGCCTTGTACGACTGTTTCGCCTAATCCATACGAAGATGTAATAAATACTGCGTCACGAAAACCGGATTCTGTGTCTAGCGTGAAAATGACGCCGGCAGCTCCCAGGTCACTACGTACCATGTATTGTATGCCCGCTGACAGGGCTACCAATGAGTGATCGAATCCCTGGTGAACCCGGTAGGCGATTGCACGATCGTTGAAAAGCGACGCGAAAACGTGGTGGATGGCCTCTATGACCTCGTCAATGCCTCGGACGTTGAGAAATGTTTCTTGCTGTCCCGCAAAAGAGGCGTCGGGAAGATCTTCCGCCGTTGCTGATGAGCGGACGGCAACCGAGATATCCTTGCCACCAGACATTTTGTCCCAGGCTATGGATATTTCGTTCTTAAGCTTCTCGGGGAGCGGTGTTTCTATAATCCATTGACGTATTTGGCTACCCGCTGTCACTAGTGCGCTGATATCATCGACATCAAGATCCGCCAGTGTTTCCCGAATCCGATTATCCAGGCCTTTGTGGGCGAGAAAATCTCGATACGCGTCTGCTGTAGTGGCAAATCCACCGGGTACAGTTACGCCCAAATTGCTAAGATTGCTGATCATTTCGCCGAGAGATGAGTTTTTTCCACCCACGGCCTCAAGATCTCCCATGCCAAGTTCTTCCATTGGAATTACATACGGCTTCAAGTTCAGCTCCCTTGTGTTAGTGCTGTGCAAATGGACAAATGATAGTTAAGGTAAGGCAAGGCATTCACGGGTTTAAAGCATCAATGCGAGGAACCGCAATTTATGAGTCAACGTACCGTCTACTTTCTCTCTGATCAGACCGGCGTGACCGCCGAAACTCTGGGACATAGTCTAATTACCCAGTTTGATAGTCAGGATTTCAGGCAAGTGACTTTGCCATTTATCGATAGTGAAGACAAGGCGCGCGAGGCCGTCAGGAAAATTAATCAAGTCGCCGAATCCTCCGCGACAAAGCCAATTATTTTTTCCACGCTTGTACAGGATGATTTTCGCGCGATAGTGCGCACGGCGAACGGCCTTCACCTTGATATTTTTGATGTTTTTCTCGAACCTTTGGAGAAAGAGCTTAATCAAAAGTCGACGCAAACCGCCGGGCGCGCTCATGGTATGAGTGACATGGCGAGTTACATGCGGCGCATAGAAGCGACCAATTTCGCGCTTGCTAATGATGATGGCGCAATTACGCGGAATTATGAGATGGCCGATGTCATCCTAATGGGCGTTTCTCGGTCCGGCAAAACGCCAACATGTTTGTACCTGGCCCTTCAATACGGTGTTTTTGCTGCAAACTTTCCTTTGACAGACGAGGAATTTGAGAGCGGTACATTGCCTGATGTTGTATTGAAACAGCGCCACAAGATGTTTGGGCTGACCATCAAACCAGGTCGGCTGCAGCAGATTCGTAAAGAAAGAAGAGCATTGGGTCGATATTCCTCGGCGCAGCAAGTTCGATTTGAGCTGCGCGAAGCCGAAAAAATCTTTCAGCGCTTTTCGATACCTTACGTCGATACGACTGAATTTTCGATCGAAGAAATTGCGAGTCGTATTCTGGAGTCAACTGGTGTCGATCGACGGGTTCGGCCTTAAAAGTACCAATCGCAATTAGTCAGCAAGTCCGGTTCGGACTATTTGGCCTGTGATATATTCGACTCATGTTGCTAGAAAAAACCATTATTGCAGGTAGTTTCTCCCGCCCACGCAGCTTTGTGGGCTTGATGTCTTTGTACGAGGAGAACTTCCAGCGCATTAATCGACTCATTCCCGAATTGCGTCGTCTGGACGGTTGCTACAGGTCGCGAGTCGCTGGGGACTGCGATTTGTACCTGGAAATTCTTGAGCGTAGTCGCTATACCATCACTTTTTCCCTATCGTATTTTTTCGAAGGGGATAACGGGCGTGTCGCTGATCCGGATTTGAAGATAAGGGCTTATCTGGACGGTCAGCTGGCTGAAGCCATGAGTCTGACAGGGACACATGAGCACGCGGAATTACGGCGGCTCGCACGAGCGCACCGGGCAGAGCTCAATGTCCGATGGCACAGAAATATTATGTTAAATAAATGGCTGGATTATCTGCTTGACCGAGGCCATTTGTTGCTTGAGCAATAATCCAGTCCGGTCGTTAAATTCTGCTCCACCCTCCAAAAATGTGGATTCAATCAAAGATTTCAAGCGCCGCCAGGGTGATCATCAAAGCCTTATTTGAGCCTCATCCGGGAGGAGAGGCAACGTGACGCAGAAGAAGGACCGACGAGTGGCAAGTCTGGCGACATTATTCAAGGGCCCACCGCCTGATGACGACGTGAGCGACAAGTTAGTCAACTTGTTCCAAAAGCGCGTGGAGCTCAAAAAGGAATTTGCCGGTTTGCGCAAGAACCAGTATCGCCTTGAGGATCGGGTGAAAATTGAAGCTGGCAATAGCGCTCGCGTCCAACAGCAATTGGACAGACTGGAGCAGATGCTGCTGAATCCCAAGGATGCTCCAAATGTTCTCGCTCATTATCAGTTAAAGGGTCTGGCCAATCGCTGTCACCGCAAGCTCGCGAAATTCGGCGAACAACTAAAGCAACAGCGCGAACAAAAGCAGCAAAATCAGCGTATTACCGATTGGAATAAGCAGCGTTTTCAGGAATCCAGGGTCGCTGAAAAGCGTCTTGCCGATCTCCGTTCGGAGTTGATGGACTATAGAGCTGAGTGTGCTGGCGCTGAAGATGCGTTGGCATCAATGAATGGGCTATTGAAATTATTCAAACGACGTTCGGTTGTGCGTCTGGTCGGACAGCTGCAGCAGAAAATGGCGATCGGGCAAAGCGAAGAGGAATCATTACTCGAATCTATAGCAGTCATTCAATCGCGAGAGCCCCCGCGCGTAGATGGCATTGACAACGCAAGCAAGCGACAGCTTAATTTCATGATCATTGCCTATGCACAGGAATTACTGTTGAATTTTGCCGATGCTGAACTTGCCGATATGGCCCGTGGGGCGGCAGAACATGGGGCTGGGGCAACCAACTATGGCGGCAGGAAAGAGTGCAATAGGTTAATCGATCGCATAGAAAACTGCCTGAATACGATGTCGCAAACTACTGAATCGTCAGAAGCAATCATGAGGCGTTCGAAACTGATCGCTGAGAACGCGGTTTTCAGAAATGAGTCAGATGTCGTGCCAAAGTCGGCATCTGTCTCGACAGTGTTCGCGTTCCGAGAGGACGGCGAGGTTATCGAAACTAAAGCTGATATTCTCGGTGAGAATTACTGGGAAATTGCGAGCATCTTAAGTCGATAAAATTCGCAGGAACCGCAAGGTCTGGTTGCTTCCGCGATTTTTGTCGTGCCGAGACAGGCCATCATTCCCCGTGCCCAAAGTACGATTGATTCGTGACTTCTGATCGAAAATTACGAGCCGGTGTGCTAGATATCCGTCCGATACATTATGTTTTTGAGGTGCAATGCAGTCGCGTCGGCTTTGCCAGTGGCTTCATTATTGCCTGGTAAAGAAATATTAAATATCTCGTTGTCAGTCGCCGCTTCCGTAGTCAGTGCCGCTGATCGCTTTGTGCTGGTCGGGTAGGGCGGTCCGCTAACCTCAGTGCTATCCGCGTAATTCTTTCGTGCCTCACTGTACGCGGCCGGTTCGAAAACCTGCGCGAACATTCGATTTACCCGGTCTACGAGGTCGAGTTGAAGGGGGGATGGTAAAGCAAAAGGGCTTTCGGTCTTCAATGCGGGAGCAGCTTTTTGAAAGAGTTCAATGCCATCATTTTGGTACGGTGCATCGATGGAATTTTGTTCCGGATTGGCTACAACCGTGGATGCGTATGCGTTCGAAATAGTGGAAAAAGCCATCGTACCAATTCCAAGTAGAATAACCTGCGATGCCCAGCGGCGCATGAAGTGGCTAGTTGTGGCGATCTTTAGCGGCATAACCACGACCCTGGCTTGAAATGTGAGGTAGAAGTCTAGTGTTGTAGTGAAGTATAACACCTATCTCAAAGTTAACAAGCCCCGTTGAAGGGGCGCTGTTAATTAGTTTTAGATCAGCGCGTTACGGCTGCTGCCTGAGCATCGCGGGGTTTAACTTCCCGCATTTGAGCCATGTCGGTCACAACGGCGGACGCTTCCTGGAGGTAGATATCAGGCGCTTCGCTATCCTCAAATTCTTCCATCGATTTAAGCTCTGGAAGCTTTAATGCCGCTCTACGTGCGTTTTCACGGCTTAACTGGCGTGCTTGAGCCTCTTCACGCTCTTTACGCCGTTTGTCGATATTCAGCGAGACTGATTTTTTCGAGCGCATTTCGTCGATCTCTTCGATGCCTTGAACCAGAAACTGATAATTGGCATCGGACTTGCTGCGCTCCGTGTAATTTGCCATTAACGACGAAATGGTCGCGTTCAGAGGGGTACCCGCCTTAAACATGGTCGTGTCTATGGTGTCCCAGGGCAGGGCAGTCTTACTGGAGCTCTCGCCGAAGTCATGCACGTCGATCGCCGATGGTAGTGATATGTCTGGTACTACACCTTTATGTTGGGTGCTTTCGCCTGTTACGCGATAAAACTTGCCGGTAGTTAACGTTAGCTGTCCGTAACCATTATCGTCCGACTTGCGGAGGTATTGATCGAGTGAGTAAAGATTTTGAACAGATCCTTTGCCAAAAGTCTGCTGGCCTATAATGACGCCACGTGCGTAGTCTTGAATTGCGGCAGCAAAAATTTCCGATGCACTGGCGCTGAAACGGTCAACGAGAACGGCCAATGGGCCGTGATACGCAACTCGAGGTACAGGGTCAGGATCATCAAGTCGCAAAATGCGGCCATTTGAATTACGTAATTGCACTACAGGACCATTATCTATAAACAATCCAGAAAGCGCGGTTGCCTCTGGCAGAGCGCCACCGCCGTTGCCGCGTAAGTCCATTACCAGGCCATCGATACCTTCTTCCTCAAGCTCGCTTATCAACCTGTGAACGTCTTTGGTTGTACTCTTGTAATCTTGGTCGCCACTGCTGAGCGCACGGAAATCACGATAAAAACTGGGTACGTTGATAACACCGATTTTCCAGTCACGTCCATCTCGTGGCACCGTAACAATCTCACTTTTAGCGGCTTGCTCTTCAAGCTTTACCTTGTCGCGGGTAAGGTTGATTACGTTATCCGGTCCACCTGGTAAGGCGCCTGCAGGCATAATCTGCAAACGTACGACTGTTTCGGCCGGGCCGCGAATTAGTTCGACTACATCGTCAAGCCGCCAGCCAATAACGTCTACCATTTCACCGTCAAGACCCTGTCCCACGGCTGTAATTCTATCCTTGGCCTTGAGCTCGCCATCGATCGCCGCCGGTCCACCGGGAATAATTCCCGAGACCATGACGTAGTCTTCATCAATTTGTAGTGAGGCGCCGATTCCAAAGTAAGACAAACTCATCTTGATCCGGTATTCCTCTGACCGGCGTGGCGACAGGTAGCTTGAATGGGGGTCAAGCGTATGCGCGAGCGAGTTCATGAAAATCTCAAATACATCATCGCTGTTAAGTTGCTCTTGCCGCTTGATGAGTCGTTCATAACGTTTGCGAAGAATTTCTCGACTTTCGTCCCACGGCTTATCGGTCAGCGCGAGATTCAAAGCATCCTGTTTCACGCGCAGTCGCCAAAGTTTGTCCAGCTCCGCGGGTGATTTCGCCCAGGCCGCATTTTCGCGATCGAATTCAAATTCTTCATTAAGCGTAAAATCGGGTGCGGTGTCGAGTTGTGTCAGGGCGAATTGCCAGCGATCGCGATAGCGTTGCAAAAATGTATTGAACATGTCGAAAACTGGAAGTAACGATTCGTCGCGGACCATGTTGTCGATGCGATCGCGGTATTGTTCGAAATTATCAATATCGCTTTGCAGGAAAAACAACTTATTGCTGTCCATGGCCTCGATATAGCTATCCAGGACGGCAGAGGAAAATTTGTCGTCAATACTGGCGTGCCGATAGTGCGATTTTTCAATAATATCGCTAACTAACTGGCCAACTTTTTCGTGACGCGGCTCCGGAAGCAGTGGCAGTTCGCCCGTGGTCGCCGTGGCATTGCAAACAGCAACAACTGCCAGCAGAAACGTGCCGGCCAGCAGGGAAAAATGCCTCAACGCAAAAGTGTACCTTTTCAAATCTTTCTCCATTCGACCTGTCGAATCACGCTTGTGCTCATTGCCAAAGCGCAAGGCTAGTAGCCAATACTGCCGCAATCAAGTGCCGGAACCACATATTTCATGACTATGTTATGAATTGTAGACGCGTTACCATTGCCGCCCATGCATCCACTAACAGTAATTACCGGAATTATACTGGGTTCCTGCCTCTCAATAGCAGTGAGTCTAGCCGTTGTCAGTATCATATTCTTCGTGCTCGGTGACAAATACCCTCAGTTGCAGCAGGAATTCGAGCCCTTGCTGATGAGCGTTACTCTCTTCCTTTTTATGACCGCCGTAGCTGGTTGGAGTTTCTGGTCGTTGATAAAAAATAGATCCGACAAATGGCTGGGACAGGCCGCAATGTGGCTCGGGCTTGTGGTGGTCATATACTATTATTGGCCATAAGCTCCGGGTTCACCCGAGTCCCGACCGGAACATTGTCAAATTGAGGCCGCCCGATCTCACGTATTTGGCCTCATATTGTATGTTTACCTGGATGGCCGCCGCTTCGCGCTAATCTTGCCGTGTAATTCCTTTCTTTTTTGTTCTAGCCACTCCGCACGACTGCCAGATTCCCCGGGTTTTCTGGATTCGCGAAAGGTCATGAATTCCTCATACGCCCCAATTTCAACCTGCAGATCCTGGCAAACCAGCTCAACCATGATCGCGTCGTCCAGTAATCCGATGCCTGGTATATTGTCAGGTATGAGGTCTTCGGGCTCAGCGAAATAGGCCAGTGCGTTGAGTACCCGGCTGGAGTCCTCATCGGGTAACTGCCACTCCCGATCTTCCAGCATATCGATGAGTATGCGGATCTTGGCCAATTGCTTGGTGATGAATGTCGAACTGCCTTCGCTAGCCGCATCAATCATTAGTTGTTCGGCGGCCTCAATAATGTCTTCGGCAGGTATATTTGCAACGGCTTTACGAGCCTCCCGCATGATCAGGCGGAAATGCTTGACGTCACTTTCGCTGAGTTCAAGAGAGACCGATAATGTCATCGCAGGTGATCGAGTAGTTACATGGGGGGTGCAGATTACTAGCGGCGACCTGAATCGTCAATTCGTAGAGTCAGATTGGCATAAAAGATGGCATCGCCAGTCGCCAGGTCACGTGACCATACCGGTTGTTAAGGAGGAAGGGTCTTTCGGGAAACCCGGATTGGCCCGGAATCTATTTGCGGGAACGCTTGTCCCAGGTTTTAGAGCGATCGAAGCGGCCAGTGTTGTAAGGATCAATTCCCTCGCCCGTGGCTTTATCTTCGTCTAATAACTCGTCGACGATTTTTAGCGTTTCATGAGTTCCCGTATCTTCACGAATGTATTTGTTACGGATCAAAACATTCTTACCCGGTCCGCGATCCTCAATGTGGCCGCCAGTACTGGTCTTAAATGAGTCGGTGTTCTTGAGAACAATCTCCTGATTTTCCATATCAACCGTTGGTACGGGACGAGGCCGGACCCGGACGCGCGGGATCTCTGGCTTTGGCGCGGACCGCGTCGCCTGTTTGTTTGGGAAAAGTTTATTTCCCAGCCATGTGAAGAAAGCATTCATTTGTATTTGAATCAAACCTGATTAGCGGAGCAATTACCCGATAATATTAATAGCCAAACTCGCTCCGGTTGAAGCAAAGTTTACATAAAATATCGCGAATCGGGGGCCGGTAAAAGGTGAAAAGTATCAAAATGTGACGAGCGTCACCTTTAAATCGGAAATTAGAATAGAAATTGTTCTGGTTATCAATTTGTTGGTGTGCTGCGTTTGTAAGCCCAATAAGTCAAACGGCAGAGCAACCAAATCAAGTAAGGAGAGAAAGCAAGAAAGACAACCGCTGGTTCGCCGCTTCGAAATTCGCCGCCAATTTCACTGAAAAAATCCCCAAAGCCAGCACCACCATATTCACCAAAAATAATAATACCAACGGCGTAGATGGCAACGGGCAGCAATACCAGTCCCAGGAACAGGAAAACTAACAGCCAGGCGGCTTCACGGCGAATGCGCGATGGTGGCTTCGATGTTGCTGCGGGTGGCATATTGAATCAATTATTGATTGGAAAGTGTAATCGTTGACTATTGGCGATCCGAGGTCAAGCGTGGAGTGGGCGGAGGCCTTGCTGAAAAATGACTGGGTGGATGGTTCGGGTGACCGGCGTCTGTAACTTCGGGTTCTCTAATTGCTTCCGTAATTGGATGTCTGCTGATCACTATCCTTGCGTCGACGCAGGCGGAAAAGCCTGGTGGCCATATGGATACAGGCAACAGTGAAAATCGTGTAATGAGGCAGGATCCAAAACCAATCTGCGATGTAAAGCGTCGCGAATAGTGCGGCAAATCCGGCGGTCAAATAGAAGTAGGGCAGGCAATCGTAAGCCAATTTTGGCAGCCATACCTTGCGGTAAGCCCAGCCTAAAGACCGCTGTGCAGTTATCTGCGTTGCCCCAAAATCCAGGGATTTGTCGGCGTTTTCACTGAGCATGCTGTGCCCGCTTGGGATAAATTGAAGTTGGTTGCAAATTACAGCAACTGGTTAACTAAAGCTGTGATTTCCTTCACATATTTAGCGGTGGGATTATTTTTTCTGACCGTCCAGATTTTCGGGCTCAAGATTAGGCGAAGGCTCACCAATCATACGGGTGACGATCGCGGCGATTATGGGCTGGCTGACCGGCTCATTCAGCGCTGCCAGTTCTCTCGCGACGTCATCCAGAGAGTACTTTTGCTTTGATTTTTCGCGAATTTCCGCATCCAGAGCTTTGAAAATCATGACTGATCTGGCCGTCTCGGCGCCTCCAACACGGCTTTTTTGTACTGACTTGGCAGATTTGGACCAATCCTCGACTTGTTGCAAGGTTTTCAAATTTCTGGATTTCCCCATGGTTCCTGTCCGCCGCAGGATTTCTATACTGTAATACTCGGCGAGCCCCTCGACGATCCAGTCGGCACCTGGAACTGCTTTTATACCGAGACCAACGTGCATCATTTCATGGAGTGGGGCACTGCTGCCATTTTCACTAATCAGGGGGCGATCACCGTGCAGGAAGAATGATTGGCGAGCTGAAAGTCCGCCTCGCCACATTGGGTCGCGCGCTGATATTATTGTCAGCCGAGACGGGAAATTGGGTAACAAGCGCACTACTTCAGGAAGGTTCCAGTTAAGAAATGCAATCAGGTCCATGCGACGAATCGATTGTTGCATCGGCGCTCCTATATTAACTCTGACCCCAGCGATGATGGCAGTTCGTGTACCGATTTGACCTGTCAGCATCCAGCCCGTTGGCGTGACAAACCTACGACCCGGGTTGGTAATCTGGTACTTATTCTTATGCTTGGCGTATTCAGTTAACGCAGTCCAGCCTGAAGGCAGGTCGAATTTCAGCTCGGTATCGCTGCGAGCTCCTTTTACGGCACGCGAAGTAGCAGCGGGTATAGCATCCTCGCCTCTGAATATTGCCCAGTCCTTTTCGATATAAGCGTCGTATGACTTTCCATCCCGGTGATGTTGAATATTGGCAAACCAACTTAATGACCCACCTGCAGCGGGTAGCTCCCAGGAAACCTGAGTACCGTTGACCTGTAGGTTGCCGTCTCCTTTGAATTGCCCGAACTCTTGCGGATCAGCGTTGATCATCAGCTTCCGCAAATAGTGGCCGGGTTGCTTCACTTGCAAAGTAACATAGGCGCCACCTGCCAGCGGATCGGGCCGAATCGTAAATTCCATCCGGTAAATTCGATCCTTGTTGGGAGCGCTTGTCTCTATGCCATTAGCTGTGTCCGTGCACGATGCGACGGCGGCCCAGATCAGGAATACTGCCGTGATTTTGCCAAAAAAAGCTAAATATGGTCGAAAGTGACAGTTATTTGTCGATTCGATTTGTACATCTGAGAAGTAGTTCATAGGGGGATCAAGTGCGCTGCGTTACCGTAAATGGGTGGCAATAGTATAGAAGAGGGGGAAAGTTGAGCATGTTCATTCGACATCGATCAATCTTTATCTCATTGATTGCTGTGGCAGGCGGACTAAGCGCCTGCGCTGTTGATCATAATACCCTGAGTCATTCTACCGGATCATCGGCTTCCGCATACGTCGATGTAAATCGCGCGGCAAGTTTTCGTAGTCCGGCGGAAATTGCTGCGATAGCTGCGCTTCATCAGTTGGGTACCCCATACAAGTATGGGGGCAGTAGCCCCAATGGCTTTGATTGCAGCGGGTTAGTTGTTTTTGCCTATCAAAAAGCCGGAGTACAACTTCCTCGGACTACTGCTGGACTTTGGAAGGAACTCAGTCAGGTCAATAAGAAGCATCTGCGCACCGGCGATATTCTCTTTTTCAACATAGGCGGCAAAGTGTCGCACGTTGGAATGTACCTCGGGAGTGGGCGTTTCATTCACTCACCGCAAAGCGGTCAGGAAGTGTCAGTCGCCAATCTGGAGTCAGGGTTTTATCGGCAGACTTTCGTAGGGGCTGCTCGCGCATACTAATCGGTTACGCGCTACCATCCTGTTTCAGAAAAATACTCAGCTGTTCTGCCAACGCTTTACAGGCTTTCGTCTGTGTTCTTGCAATTAACGGTATAGGAATTATGAGTGCTGGCATGAACGATGTTCCACTAACATCGGTGCTGATTGTTCCGGCAGACTCCTGGCCCTTTAGATCCCAGATGGACGCTTCGTAGTTGGCGTCGTTTTGCCACCAGGCAAATCCAAAGCAGCCACCACCGCCGGGTCCGGCAGCACAGGACATACTTCCACCGCCAGCAACCCTGTCCGTATTGCCGTCCAGCCATATGATGTAGCGAACACCTTGCGATTCTATTTTCTTTGCGACACCTGGCCGCGCCATTAATGTTGCCAGGCCTTCAGTCTTGGCAGGTGCAGTGCGCGGTTCAAACCAGGGGAACAACGAGTCGATGAAAGCCCCATTAGGGACAACTTTCAGTCTCTTTGAGCCTCTGCCCAGAGAGTCACCGACACAGGAAATAAACTTGCTTTCAGTTTCATTGCCGAGATGGTAGCTCTTGGCCATGATTACGACGCCTTCGCCGGCACTTATGTGCGTTTCAATGGCACGGACGTCCTCCACTCTCGACGTTACGCATGCACTTAACAGCAATGCAGTGATAGCCAAGAACGGCAATTTTGATGAACTGAATGCTGTTGACTCTGAGTGTTCCATCTGCATCTGTTTACTCACTGATTGCTGATTCCTCGTCTGTAGAGACCGTCTTAGCGGACTCGCCAACCGTGCTTGCAGGAGTTGTTTCGGCTGGCCCATGAGCGCTTGAAAGCTTGCTTACGCCGGTAGCCTTGTCCATTTGAATGCCAATTACAGCAGTTGCGTCACGCATTGCCAGCACTGCTGCCTTCTTAATCGTATCAGCGCCATTCATTTTTCCACCCATCTGCTTGCCATAGGCACTTACAGGCCAGTTTGAAATCTGTACTCCGTTGGCATCAAATACTTTGAGACGATATCGAATCCAGACTGCATACGATTTAGTTCTGCTCTGTGCCGGAATTGCGAACTCAAATTTCTCGATCGATGGTTCAATGTAGGCATCAAATTGGAGGTCGTCGAGGGATTCACCTTCTTCGATTACCTTGACAGAAGTGAACATCGAGCCGAACAAGTTGTTGAACATGGTCTTGTTCGCACCGCCCAGATCGATGGTCCAGTTGCTGTCGCCGATTACGTCTTCCTCGTAGACGTAGTGATTGAAGTTGTCGGGGTACTTGACGACGACAGTCAATGGTATTTTTTCAATAAGCAATTTGGGGATATTGGGATTGACAAGTTCGACTTGCGATGAGCAGCCGGATGTACCCAAGGCCAGAAGAATTGATACTGCAGCGATCCTAATATTTTTGGTCACTAATCGATAACCCTGCCAAAGTGCGAATTTTCGGTATTACTATCTGTGAACCTGATTCAAGCGGGCAGTTCCTTTAGATAGGTGTTTTTGAGACGTTGTTTAACTGTAATCTCGTGGCGGTAACACTGCAACAGGGAGAGCCAACGGTGCGGATTTGCCGTCAGGCCTTAAGTTGCAAGGCCTCACAACACATCCAGCTGGCGGTTGGGTGGGCGCTAGGGACCAAATAGTTAATAAATATTGCCAGACCAGGCCAGAGGGGGCTCTTCCATTATTGCAGCTTGTTCGCGCAGCGCGAGTATGTGTTCATCCCAGTAGCGCTGGCTGTTGAACCACGGGAAAGCCAATTGAAATGCCGGGTCTTCGCAGCGTTGAGCTAACCAGGCCGCATAGTGAATGATGCGCAAGGTTCGCAATGCCTCAATCAAATGCAGTTCGCGAGCATCGAAACGTCGGAATTTTTGATAACCATCCAGGAGCTCTTCAAGCTGCGGTGTTTGCTCGCTGCGGTCGCCGGATAGAAACATCCAGAGATCCTGCACAGCCGGTCCATGGCGGGCATCATCGAAATCAACGATATGAAATTTCTGTTCAAGTGCCAGAACATTGCCTGGGTGGAAATCACCGTGAATTCTCAGTTGGCGGAAATTGCCGGCGCGCTCGAAGCATCCTTCAATATTGTCGAATAGGTGCTCCGCAATGCTCGTATAAGCAGCTTCCAGTTCCGCTGGAATGAAACCGTTTTCAAGTAAGTAGTCATGTGGTTCATAACCAAACGTTTCGATATCGAGGGTCGGCCGATGCACAAAATCGGCTTGCTCTCCCTGCAAATGGATTCGTGCCAGCAGTCGACCCAATTGCTGGAGTTGTTCGGCGTTATCAAGGTCTGGTGAGCGACCGCCATGGCAAGGCGATACAGAGAAACGAAACGGTCCGTGATGGTGCAGTGTTTCGCCATCGTGCTCGATAGGCGCGACGACTGGAATTTCCTGTTCGGCCAATTCCCGGGTGAACGTGTGTTCTTCAATGATTGCTTCATCTGACCAGCGACCTGGCCGATAAAATTTTGCGACTAAAGGTGGCCCACTTTCTATGCCTACCTGGTAGACCCTGTTTTCGTAGCTGTTGAGAGCAAGTAAACGACCATCGCATTGTACGCCGAGTGTCTCAATCGATGTCAGAATGTCATCCGGTTGTAACTGGATGTAGGCGAGGTTCGGGTCCTTAATTTCTGGCATCTGCCTAATGCGTCCTAATGGTCCGGTTCTGCGTTAGTCGATAATGTCGACTGCCGCTAATTTTGCCAGCAATCGACATCAGATGCTGATTGGCGACTAGCGCAGCCTCGAGTCACGCTTGCGTTCGACTTCCTTGAGCAGTTTCTTGCGTAGACGAAGACTGTGCGGCGTGACTTCCACAAGTTCGTCGTCATCAATAAACTCGAGCGCCTGTTCCAGTGAAAAGCGGGTCGGCGGAGACAGAACCAGGTTTTCATCTGTTCCAGCAGCGCGAATGTTGGTCAGCTGTTTGGCTTTGGTTGGATTTACCACCAGATCGTTGCCACGACTGTGTATGCCGATAATGCTACCTTCATAAACTTCGGCGCCATGTCCAATGAACAGTCGGCCACGCTCTTGCAAGTTAAATAACGCGTAAGCCAGTGCTTTACCCTGGACCATTGAAACCAACACGCCATTGTGGCGCTGCCCAATCGTACCCGGGACCTTACGGTCGTACTTGTCGAATACGTGGTAAATGAGCCCGGTGCCGGCCGTTGTCGTCAGGAACTCGGTTCGAAAACCAATCAGTCCGCGTGTCGGAATTCGGTAATCAAGGCGCATGCGACCAGTGCCATCTGGAGTCATATTGAGTAGTTCACCTTTACGGTCTGCCAATCGAGTCATGACACCACCCTGGTAATCTTCTTCAAAATCGACCGTGAGCTGTTCCCAGGGCTCGAGGATCTCGCCGTCACGTTCTATTTCGATAACTTCAGGTCTCGATACTGCCAGTTCGTAGCCTTCGCGACGCATGGTTTCGATCAGTACCGACAAGTGCAGTTCACCGCGGCCGGAGACCTTGAATTTGTCTGGGTCTTCCGTCGGGTCGACACGCAAAGCAACGTTGTGCTTCAGTTCCTGATCCAGGCGTTCGCTGATTTGGCGGCTGGTCAGAAATTTACCCTCGCGCCCGGCAAATGGAGATTTGTTGACCTGAAAGGTCATGCTGATGGTGGGCTCGTCAACCGACAAGCGGGGGAGGCCTTCGGGCTTGTCTCGCGGACAGAGCGTGTCTGAAATAGATAAGTTATCGATTCCGCTAAAAACCACGATGTCGCCGGCTTCAGCGCGCTCTATTCTCCGCCGCTCAAGTCCGTGAAAGCCAAAAAGCTCCAGAACGCGTGCGTTGCGAATGGCGCCTTTGGCATCAACGATGGATACCGGCGAGTTACTGCCAATTGATCCACGGCTAACGCGGCCAATGCCGAGTACGCCAACGTATGAGTCGTAGGCCAGACTTGATACCTGCAGCTGCAACGGACCGTCGCGATTTACGTCGGGTGGTGACACATGCTCCACGATTGCCTTGAACAATGGCTCCATGTCGCCTTCGCGCACGCTGGCGTCAAGTCCTGCATAGCCACACAAAGCCGAGGTGTAAATAACCGGGAAATCGAGCTGCTCGTCAGTTGCCCCAAGGCGGTCAAACAAGTCAAACGTTTGATCCAGTACCCAGTCAGGACGGGCGCCGTCACGGTCGACCTTGTTAATAACTACGACTGGGCGAAGGCCGCGAGCAAATGCTTTTTGGGTCACAAAGCGGGTTTGTGGCATTGGGCCATCAACTGCGTCAACCAGCAGTAACACGCTATCGACCATAGATAAAACGCGCTCAACCTCGCCTCCGAAGTCGGCGTGTCCGGGTGTATCCACAATATTGATGTGGTATTCACCCCATTCAATAGATGTGTTCTTGGCCAGAATCGTGATGCCGCGCTCTTTTTCCAGATCGTTCGAGTCCATGACCCGGTTAGGAGCAGCCGCGCGCGGACCCAGAGTGCCGGATTGTTGCAGGAGCTTGTCAACCAGTGTGGTCTTGCCATGATCAACATGAGCGATGATCGCAATATTGCGGATGTTTGAAATGTTAGTCATAACGTATCGGGATTAGGGCAAAGGGCGCGGATTATAGGCGTGCGAAACTGGAATAGATATCCGGCTCGGCGGAAAAATGAAAAATAACAGCGTTATTCAACGAAAAACGTGATAATTAGCGGTTGCTACAATTATAGAATAAGGATTCACACCGCGTTGACGCGCCAGTTGGCGGTCAGTTTGCCGATTATATGAAAGAGACACGAATAATGAATTTTGCACGAAAGTTACTGCTATTTGTCTGCGCAATACTTCTAAATGCCTGTTCCGTGCCCGATCCTGCAGCGATTGCTGATATGGCTGCCTACAAGGCCGAGCTGCAAGAGTGGCAGGTGGGTCGACTTGAGCGGCTAAAGGCCAAGACCGGTTATCTAAACCTGGTGGGTTTGTATTGGTTGAAAGAGGGTAGCAACAGCATCGGCTCAGCTCCCGACAATGACGTAATTTTTACAGCGGGAGCGCCAGCCCACATAGGGGTGGCGACACTGCAGGATGGAAAAGCGACCATGACGGTGGCTGACGGTGTCTCAGTTTATGCGGATGGCGAGCCAGTAACGGGCATGGCTATGGGTTCGGATGTGCAGGAAGACGCCGTGCTGTTTACGACAGGGAGTCTGGCCTGGTTTGCAATAGAACGTGAAGGCCACGTTGGTATCCGCTTGCGGGATTACGACCTGCCGGCAGTCGCGAATTTCGAACCGATAGACATGTTTCCAGTGGCCACAAAGTATCGCGTCGCAGCACGGCTTCGCGCGTACGATGAACCGCGGATTGTCAAGGTAGGTACGGTTATTGAAGGGCTTGGCTGGGAACCTGAATCTCCTGGCGTACTTGAATTTGAGATTGATGGCAAGCCGCTTGAACTGGAGGTCTACGAGTCTGGCGAGAGTGTGTTCATTGTCTTCGGTGATGCAACTAGTGGCAAAGACACTTATCCGGCGGGTCGTTTTCTCTACGCCGAAAAACCGTTACCCGGCGAGGTTACGGTGATTGACTTCAACAGGGCCTATAATCCTCCCTGCGCATTTAATGATTTCGCGACTTGTCCGGTAGCATCACCGCGCAATCGCCTTGCCATCGCGATTGAGGCTGGCGAGAAATTCAACTCTGCGACGCACTTGGGCGCGTTGACCCACTAGGCCAGAAAGAATGAAGCTCTACGAAAAAGTTACTCGCGAAATTTATAGGTCACCCAAAGGTGCCAAGACTGTCGCGTTTTTTGATTTGGACGGTACGTTAATTTCGGGTTTCTCGATAACGTCATTGTTCCGTGAACGTCTTACCAGCTACCACCTGAATATTTTTGATGCGGCGGAGCAGCTTTTCGATCTTGCTAATCATGCGGTTAGTGGTAGTAATTTCCCGATGTTGCTTGATCATGCTGCGTCGACTTTGAAAGGTATTGCCGAAAATGATTTTATTGAATTGGGCAATGCGGTTTTTGAGAAGCATACAGCGGCAGATATTTATCCTGAGTCCAGGGCATTGGTGCGGGCGCACCTCGATATGGGTCATACAGTTGTCGTCTTGACATCGGCAACGATTTACCAGGCTCTGCCGATTGCGAAAGAACTCGGTATAGATAATGTGTTGTGTAACAAACTCGCTGTAGAGGCTGGAGTGTTTACTGGCGACGCAGTAAAGCCGCTGTGTTTTGCGAAAGGTAAACTTAGCGAAGCGCTTAAGTTTGTCGAGGCACGAGATACGTCGCTTGAGGAATGTTTCTTCTACAGCGATGGTTTCGAAGACCTGCCATTAATGGAAGAGATAGGCTATCCGCGACCCCTGAATCCCGATTATCGATTAAGTCAGGCAGCTCGTGAACGTGGTTGGCCTATCAGGGAATTTGTAAGTCGTGGTCTGCCGGGATTTAAAGAGGTTGTGCGGACCGGATTGGCCTATGGCGCGTTCATGTCTGCAGCAGTATCAATCGTACCAACCTGGCTATTGAACAGGTCCCGTCGCGACGCGGTCAATCTCGCGGTTACAACGTGGGGCGAATTTGGCAGTGCTTTGGCGGGAATAAAAATTCGCGTCAAAGGGGAGGAAAATTTGTGGGCGAGAAGGCCAGCAATTTTTCTTTTCAATCACCAAAGTGCGGCGGATGTCTTGATCATGTCGAATTTACTGCGACGTGATTTTACAGCTATAGCTAAGAAGGAAATTGCGGGCAATCCGCTGGTCGGGCCCGTATTTCGAGTTGCAGATGCAGTTTTTGTCGATCGCGGCAATCATGAAAAAGCGCTGGAAGCGGTGAAGCCGGTCGTTGAGTCATTGCGGGAAGGACTATCACTTGCGATTGCGCCTGAAGGGACGCGCAGTGCAGGAAACCGACTGGGGAAGTTTAAGAAAGGGCCTTTTCATATTGCTATGCAGGCCGGAGTACCGATCGTGCCGATAGTCATTCATAACGCAACAGACGTTCTACCGAAAGGTGCTTTCTTTTTGCGACCGGCTGAAGTTTATGTTGACGTGCTGAAGCCTATTTCTACAGCTAAGTGGAGTGCGGCAACTATTGATCAGCATGTTGATGAAGTGCGACAGCTTTTTCTACACACGCTCGGACAAGAATCCACCGAGTCGAAGCGGCTACGCAGCGTTAAGTAATGAAGCTAACGCGGGTCAAAGTTCGTGAATGTCAGTCCCGCGTTGGTTGGTAATCGTTTCAATAACGCATCGCCCATGGCGGCGGCTGGTGTCCAAAAGCCTCCCGCGACGGGAAGTTCGTCAAGCGCCAGACACACACCGCTTTCACCGATTATCTTGGACGTTGAACCATAACCAGGGTCGCGATCGCCACGTAGCTTAACGGTCAAGACGTGCTTGCCCTCGATTTTGCCGACCATGATCAGATTATAAAATCCTCTTGCGCGCTCTTCGCGACTGGGGCCTTCACCCGGTTTCGGCAAGAACCGCTGTTGCAGAAATGATCTTAGCTTGTCGATGGATCCCGCGATCATGATGCCTGCGAGGCCAATGGTTACCTGAATGGCTTTCAGTCGTCCGCCCATGCCGGGTCCGGTGAGCATGGCTTCCTGATAACTGAAGTCCTTGCCGTAGCGAAAATCCATTAAGACGTTGCTGCGACGTACCACTTTGGTATTGATGCCTGCCATTACAAATGGGGCGGTCCAGGCATTCAGGTCCGTATCCAGTAAGGGTTTGGTCTGATCGCGCTGGTCGCGCCCATTACGTTTGTCCTTCGGGCACAGACTGTATGGATCGACAAGAATGCGCGCGACTTCGCGATCTGCTTGTCCTTCTTCCATAGCGTTCATCATGCTCGCGATCGTGCCGCCACTGGCGCCACCTTTCATAGCTTTGACCCGCATTCTTACCTCGTCGCAAGGTTTGCCGAATCGACGCATTGATTCTTGTTGCAAGTAATAGACACCAATATCGGATGGGATGGAGTCGAATCCACAGGCGTGCACTATTCTCGCGCCGCTGGTTTTTGCTGCATCTTCATGGCGGTCTATCATTTTGCGCATCCACTGCACTTCACCGGCGAGGTCACAGTAGTGAGTTCCATTTTCGACGCAGGCGGCCACGAGTTCGGAACCGTATTGAGCGTACGGGCCTACCGTACTGATTATTACTTTGGTCTTGAGCGCCAGCTCCTGCAATGACTGCGGATCGTGGCTATCTGCCGTCAGCATCGGCAGTGACTGTGCGGATGACCCGAGTTTGATCTTTAGGGACGCCAACTTTTCGCTGCTTCGACCTGCTATGGCCCAGCGAACCTTTTCGCCTACTTCGTAGCGAGAAAGCAAGTATTCAGCAACGAGTTTCCCGGTAAAGCCGGTTGCTCCCCATACGATGACATCAAAGTCGCGTTGTGAATTAGTCATGAAAGATTGTTCCTAAAGTTCTTTAAGCATCAGCGCAACTTCCTTTGCGCCATTGTGAATTTCTTGTCTGCCAACTTGAGTAAATTCCAGCCGCTCGTGAAAAGCTAGCGAACCTGGATTGCTTGGCCGCAAATTGACTTCACAACATAAATGCTTAGCCCATTGTCTTGAGGAATCTGCAAAGTCTGCGTATAAAGCTTCCGCCATGCCTTGCCGCCGCGCACTAGAAGCTATCGCTATACGATCAATATAGGCGAAGTTTTCGTAATGACCACAAAACCAGCGGAAGTTCGGGCTGTCATACACCGTGTCGGGTGCCAGGCCAATGAGAAAACCGAGCACCTGATCCGAGTCGTTGCAGGCTACTTTGAAATAGGCCGCTTTTTCCAGAAAATCCTGCACGTCTGTACTGGTCAGACTATTCACGTGAGGTACGACGGATTCATTTAGGGTCAAGACACTGGTCAGGTCGGCGGCGGTTGCTGTACGTATTGAGTAATTCATAGGCGCCGAGTATGACCCCTAACGCTGCTCGGCTAAAGGGTGCTGCGAATCGGGTAATTAGTGCTGAGGCTGGCCGGCGGGTTGGGGTCGGCTTGTCATAGGGAACTGCCCGCTGGGATACGTGTCGGAATATTGGCATGGGCGAAACCGTGTGTGGGCAGCGAGGAAATCCAGAAGCTATTGATAACACGAGAGAAATTAAGAATATCTTGTCTGATGCTTGTCATTGAGTTAATAGGTGTTATACTCCACTACAACACTAGAATTGTAACCCAGAGATTGAACCGCTGAAAGTATCGGCAATTCAGGCTACAAGGCAATAACCGCGCCTAACGGCGGCATTTATTGAACATCATTTATCAATGCAGGTAATAGCAATGAAGAAAAAATACCTTTGGATCGGAGCGGCAGTCGTTATCGTTGGGGGAGCCGCATTTGCAATAACGTCCAACAGTAATAAAGAGCAACTTCCTGAAGTGCAGACAGCCAAAGTCGAGCACCGCAAGATCATACAAAAGGTAAATGCGACCGGCAAAATTCAACCCAAGACGCAGGTCAAAATAAGCGCCGACGTTAGTGGCAAGATCGTAGCCCTGCACGTAGATGAAGGCGATTGGGTCGAGGCGGGCCAGCTTCTTGTAGAGTTGGACGGCGAACGGTATCAGGCCGAGGTGGAAAGCGCCGAAGCTAATGTTCGATCCGTGCAAGCTAATGCCAAGTTGGTTCGTGAGAACATGCTGAAGACCGAAAAGGAATTCGATCGTGCCCATGAACTGGTGTCTCGCAAACTGGAGTCGCAGTCGACATTGGACACGATGGATGCTGCCTATCGGGTCGAAATTGCCCGTTACGAATCCACCCAGGATCAGGTCGAGCAAGCGAAGGCCGCACTCAAACAAGCCCGTGATTCATTAGCAAAGACAATCATTTACTCGCCGATGGCGGGCACGATCAGCGATCTCAACAAGGAAAAGGGTGAGATCGCAATTGGGTCACAGTTTCAGGAAGACGTGATCATGATTGTGGCTGATTTGTCGGAGATGGAAGCGCAGGTCAACGTCGATGAAAACGACATCGTTGCGATAAAGATTGGTCAGGTTGCGGAAATAGAAGTGGACGCACTGCAGGGTGAAACATTGCTCGGTACTGTTTACGAAATCGCAAATAGCGCAAATAGCGGCATCTCAGGCAGCGCTGATCAAAAGATCGAGTTCGAGGTCAGAATTGCAATTAACGATGCTGATGCAGCCCTTCGCCCGGGCATGACTGCTAGTGCGGACGTGTTTACGAAAACCAATGAATCTGCCGTTAGCGTTCCAATTCAGAGCGTTGCCGTCAGGACAATGGACCAACTGGTTGCCAAAGACGATAACGACTCCTCAGCTTCCGACAAATATGTTGCTGACAAAGATGGCTTCGTCGAAATCGTATTCAGTATTGAGAATGGCAAAGCTGTTGCGCGCCAGGTCAAGACAGGAATTCAAAGCGACTCCTTTATAGAAATTCTTTCCGGGGTTGATGTTGCGGAGGAGATTGTTACGGGAAGCTACCGTGCTATTTCAAGAGATCTTGGTAATGGCTCAAAAGTAACCATCAACAATTCCGAAGAGAAGGAGGGTTGAAATGAAGAGCACTTCGAATCCACGCTTGTCTACATCTATCACGCCTGCTCTGCAACTGCGTGATGTTACCAAGACATACCGTATGGGAGATACCGAACTCCACGCACTACGCGGCGTTTCCTTGGATATTCACAAGAATGAGTACGTGGCCATCATGGGTCCATCCGGATCTGGCAAGTCAACTTTAATGAACGTTATTGGTTGCCTGGATGTACCAAGCAAGGGCACGTATGCGCTTGAGGAGAAGATGGTTGCTACCATGGATGAAGCAGAGTTGGCGGAAATTCGAAATCGTATGATTGGATTTGTTTTTCAGACATTCAACCTGATTCCGCGAGCGAATGTTTTTCATAACGTTGAGTTGCCACTGATTTATGGTGGCATGTCGCGCTCTGAACGAAAGGCGCGCGTCGAGCTGGCAATAGAACGAGTCGGGCTTGCAGATCGCATGAAACACAAACCCAACGAGCTATCCGGAGGTCAACGTCAACGCGTCGCCATTGCCAGGGCACTTGTTTACAATCCATCCATTATTTTGGCGGATGAGCCTACTGGCAACCTGGACAGTAGAACCGGCAGCGAAATTATGGCGATGTTTGACGAACTATATGATGCTGGTCAGACGATCATTCTGGTTACACATGAAGATGACATCGCTGAGCATGCGCACCGCACGATTCGCTTGCGAGATGGATTGATTGAAAGCGATGCAGCGAGTAGCCGTGCAAAACGGCGAGCTGTAAACATAGCCCAACAACATCAGTCGCTGGCAATGTCCGGCTCTGCGGCCTAACGGGTTACGGGAGTACATTCGTTGCGTTTTTTCCTTGATTTGGGCGAATCATTTCGGATTGCCGTTCAGGCAATTCTTGCCAATAAAGCGCGCGGTGCTTTAACGACGCTCGGTATCATTATTGGTATCGTTGCGGTAATCACAACGATGACTGCGTTCAACGGTATGCAAAATGCTTTTCGCCAGGGTTTTTCGGCCGTCGGCGCTGATGTGTTGTATGTGTCCCGCATGCCATGGGTGATCATGAATGATTTCTTCGAATATCGTAACCGGCCGGCCGTGACGCTTGAAGAAGCAGATCGCCTTGCAGTTAATCTGCGTGGTCGCGCCGTTGTAAATCCCACGATGGCGACGACTAGGGAGGTTATGTACCGATCGGAGGTTGCGACCGGGGTCAGGATTCTTGGGACCACAGACAAACAGGCGATCATGTCGACGGCAGTGCCCGAGACAGGTCGTTTCCTGATGCCGTTTGATGTTAGTAATAAAAAATATGTGGCAGTGATTGGCAAGGATATTCGCGAAGGACTTTTCGGAACCGCGAGTCCAATCAATCAGTCTATCCGAATCGGACCGGCAACATTCCGCGTCGTTGGCGTCATGGAGGGGCAGGGTGGTTCAACTTTTGGCGGTCCAAATTTTGATCGGCAGATTTATATTCCGATTACGACGTATGTGAAAACCTTTGGTGGTCGACGCTCTGAGAATGTCGACGTCGCAGTCAAAGCCCCGGCCAATGCATCGCTGGCGGAACTCGAATTCGAGGTGATCGGTGAAATGCGCAAAGTACGTAAGTTGCGGCCCGCCGAAGGTGATGACTTTTCGATCAACAAGCTGGACTCTCTGATGGGATCTTTTAATTCGATCATGGGTGTTGTGCTGGCTTTAGGCCTGGTTGTGACCAGCATCTCTTTGTTCGTTGGCGGTATCGGCGTAATGAATATCATGTTCGTCTCGGTAACCGAACGAACCCGTGAAATAGGTATTCGCAAGGCGATCGGTGCAAAGAGAAGGAGTATCTTGTTTCAATTTCTATTTGAAGCCGCGATCATTTGCTTAGTCGGTGGGTTCATAGGGATAGCGGTCGCATCGGCAGTTACTGCGATCATAAATGCAGTGCTTATGCCTGCGAGTATTTCTGGGCCGATTTTGTTGTTTGCCGTAATCTTGTCAATTTCTGTCGGTGTTTTGGCTGGATTTGTTCCAGCTTACAAAGGTGCGAGGCTCGATCCCATTGAAGCGCTGCGCTATGAGTAAATGGAGTAACTAGGTGCGTAGATCAGACTTGCTATTGATGTCTCTTGGCGCCATACGTGGTAACAAACTACGTTCGATGCTGACGCTGCTCGGGATTGTATTGGGCGTCGCCTCCATCATCGGAGTTATGACCGCGATATCAGTCGTACAGGCGACTATGGAAAAAGAGATGAGCATTTTGGGAACCCAGACGTTCCAGGTGCAAAAGTGGCCGGCGGGTGGGTTTAATTCTGCCGAAGACAGACGCAAGGCAATGTTACGTCCTCCATTGACGCTGGCAGATGCGCAGGAGATTCGTGACAGGGTTACATCCGTGGACCTGGTCGGACCAGAGCTCTGGGATTTTGGTTTTAAGGCCGAATTCAAAGGCGAGGAGACTAATTCCAATCTCGCGATAGTGGGGGGCTCGCCCGAGTATTCTCAGAACAATACCCACTACATAGAATTTGGACGCAATTTATCCAGTATGGACCTCAAGAGTGCGGCGAAGGTAGTCGTTATTGGCTCCGCAATTGCACAGAAGTTGTATCCATTTGTCGACCCAGTTGGTCATGAAATTCGGATCGACGGCCGTAAATATTCTGTCATCGGCGTTTTCGAAGAAAAGAACTCGGCGATGGGCGGCGGCTATGATAGTTACATTCTGATGCCGGCAAGTACATTTATAGCGATCTATGGAATGATCGACAAAGATGGATTCCCGCGGTCAGCAAATATCACTGTGAGGGCGAAAACTCCGGAACTTGTTAACGACGCCATAGAAGAAACTCGTCAGGTACTCAGGCGCTTTCGCGGCGTGCGGCCGGCTGATGAGGATAATTTTGAATTTTTTAACAGTGAAAGCCTGATTACCCAATTTAATACCATGACGATGGGTGTGAAAATTGGTGCGTTTGTTATAGGAATTATTGCATTGGTAGTCGCTGGCATCGGCATCATGAATATTATGCTTGTCTCTGTGACGGAGCGCACCAAAGAGATCGGTATTCGCAAGTCCCTCGGTGCCAAGCCGCGGTTTATCTTGAATCAATTCTTGCTTGAGGCAATTATTCTTTGCAACATTGGTGGGGTTATTGGTGTCCTTGTTGGGTTTGGACTTGGTAACGTGATGACAATGTTTACGTCCTTCGAATCAAATGTGCCGATGGAGTGGGCTGTGATCGGGCTGGTATTTTGCTCCACTGTAGGAATTGTGTTCGGTATGTTACCTGCAGTGAAAGCTTCCCGCTTGAGCCCCATCGATGCTTTGCGATTCGAATAGAAACCCCCATCCGATAATCTCTAATAAGGGCGCAATTTTCTTTCGATATTGATAGTCTTGGCGCGCTACCTCTAGCGCGCCCAGGTCGATTTTCGACTTGCTGGCTGACACCGGGAATGTGCGTCATGAATCGATTACTCGTAAACAGTTGCCTAGTTAGCTTTTTGTTGATCCTTGTCGGTTGCGCAGCACCACAAGTTGATGCGCCCGACTATGGAACTACCCGTTTCCAGGTTAGTGGTAATGCAGATGCTCAGGCGGCGTTCAAGCGCGGCCTCCTAATGCTGCACAATTTCGAATATGAAGATGCGCGACAGGCATTCGTGAGTGCCGAACACCTGGATCCCGACCTGGTGATGGCTTTCTGGGGAGAGGCGCTTAGCTATGACCACCCGTTGTGGGGGCAACAGGATCTGGAGTCGTCCCGGGCGGCACTGAACAAAATTGGGGCCACCCCAGAGGAGCGAATTGCAAAGGCGGTCACGGATCGTGAAAAGGCTTATGTCTCCGCAGTCAACCAACTCTTCGGTGAGGGTGATGACCAACAAAGGGCGGATCAATACAGGGATGCGATGGAAGTTGTTGCCGGAGCGTACCCGGATGATGCGGATGCTGCTGCTTTATACGCACTGTCAATTTTGGCAACGAGTCGTGCCGGCAGGGATGAAGCAACCTACCTGAGAGCGGGGGCAGTAACAGATGAAATCCTAAAGCGCTTTCCAAATCACCCGGGTGCTTTGCACTACAACATTCACAGCTACGATGATCCGGCGCATGCGGAGCGGGCGCTGGACGCAGCCAACAGGTATGCCGATATCGCTCCTGCCGCTATCCATTCTCTGCATATGCCTGCACACATTTATTTTGCGCTGGGCATGTTCGACAAAGCCTCGGCACTAAATACACGTTCGTGGAATGCTGCTGTAGCACGCATGGAAAAGCAGGACCTTGCACCTAATGGGCAAGCCTACCATTCGCTGAGCTGGCTGGTTTACAGCCTAATTCAGGAAGGGCGCATTGCTGAAGCGGAACAACGCATGGCAATTATCCGTGAACACGCTGCACTTGAGGATAATTTGTTAACCCGCACGGCCTTTATTTTGATGCGTTCGGAGTTCGTGTCTGATACTGGCCGCTGGGACAGCGAACTTCTGCAGACGTCGGTCGATTATAATGGGTTGCAGGCTTATGCAGTTGCGGCTGATCGTTACGTGCGAGGTGTCAGTGCAGTAGAAGCAGGCGACTTGGCGAGCGCCGATAAGTTCCTCGCCGAATTTCCAGTAGCTAACGATACTGAGTCATTGAATCCGCGATATGGTGCTACCGAAGTTTCTCGTCTGATGCTTGCTGCCTGGATAAGCAGGACGAACGGCGATAAAGCCGCCGCATACGACCTGGTGCAACAGGCTGTTACTCGTGAGCACGGCATGGAGCCTAGCAGTGGACCTCCAGTGCCAGTGAAGCCTGCCGCTGAATTACTTGGGGACATGTATTTGGCTGATGCGCAGTTAGCTGAGGCAGTTGCTGCCTACGATCTGGCGCTGACGCGCCGAGTGGGCAGGCGCCAATCCGTCGAACCACGTGATCACGCGAAAGCACAACTCGCACTTGGCAGCTTGTATAACCGCGCCGAGCCATTTAGTGGCATCACAACAGCGGGACAACCGGACGCTGACAGCCTGCACGCACTGGCTGATCTTGGCTATACCGCCGTCATCGATTTGCGTGGTGAAACGGAAGACCGCGGCCTGGATGAGAAAACCGTCGTGCAGGAACTGGGTATGCAATATGTTTCGATACCCGTTTCTGGCAGCGAAGGAATTAGTTTCAACAACGCTCAAGAGTTGGATCATGTGCTTGCAAAGGTCAAAGGACCGGTGCTGGTACATTGCGGCAGTAGTAATCGAGTTGGAGCGTTATTCGCGCTACGGGCAAAACTTGCGGGATCAAGTGTCGATGAGGCACTGGCCATTGGCCGGTCCGCCGGCCTGAAAAGCCTGGAGCCTGTAGTTGTTGAACGCTTGAATGCGCATTAGGCCTGAATCAAAACCGGCCTGACTGGTAGTCACGAAACGCCTGGTGCAGCTCTTCGACAGTGTTCATGACGAAAGGACCGCCGCGCGCCATCGGTTCGTTGATTTCATCTCCAGCAATCAACAGAACTCGATTGACATTGGAGGCGCCGCGTATGCTAATTGCGGCATCGTCGTGACCGGCTTTACCAATAATGCCCATCATTCCCGCCGTCAGTTGCGATTCTGCCAGACTTGCTGACTCGATCGTTACGGCACCTTCTACGACAAAAACAAAGGCCCCCTGAGAATCCGGGAGTGGCTCCTTAAAAATGCCATCCTTGGCAATACTGATGTCGACATACAGTGGAGTTGTGGCTCTGCCGGTTACGGCACCGATTGTGCCGCTAGATGTGTTGCCGGATATGACCCGGAGGCTCACGGAGTTGCTGCGAATTTCGAAAGGGATGTTTTCGACGTCGAACTCTGCATAACCGGGCTTACACATTTTGTCGCTGGCCGGCAGGTTAATCCAGAGCTGGGTTCCCCACATTAGCCCGTCTTTTTGCTCCGGCATTTCGGAATGCACAATGCCACGGCCGGCTGTCATCCACTGCACACCACCGGCACGTATTACTCCTTCGTGACCAGCGTTGTCTTTGTGTCGCATATTACCAGCGAACATATAGGTCACTGTCTCGAAACCGCGGTGAGGGTGAGACGGAAATCCGGCGATATAGTCGTTGGGGTCATCGCTGCGAAATACATCAAATAGCAGAAACGGATCCATATGATCGAGCTCAGGTGTGCCAATCATTCGAATCATGCGCACGCCAGCACCGTCGGATGTAGGCATTCCGCGGGTCAAAGTGGCGAGAGGTCGAAAGGTCATTGCTGATGTCCTCTGATTTTTTTGAGTGCCCGCAGAAGTCTGCAGAACTGGGGGGTGATCCATTAACCCGTTTGCAATGTGGTCGATTTGCGGGAATTCAAGTTTTGTTGCTGAACTTAACCGTTTCCCAGAAGACGATTCAACCAAGTAGTTTGAATCAGCCTGCGCACAAATGCACTTGATTTGCAGTCGCATCTTGGTTTCGGGTCATTGCGCGCTGCCCTTAGCAATAAAAGGTAGCATTTATCTCGAACAGAATAGCTCCAGGTTGTAAACTGGCTTCTGTCACATGCACAAGTAAACAAACATTTTGATAATAGTGGTGGTAGCGGAACGCTTTCCACTGGAAATTGTCCTCTAAAAAGAACTTACGAAAACCAGTGGTGGTTGTTCCGCTACGGAGACCCAAGCATGCAATTTAAGACCAATTTTGTGGCGTTGGCCGGGATTACTTTACTCGCGCAATCAGCGTTGGCAGAGGTTTCCCCCGATTATCGCCTGCCACTACAAGTCCAGCCCACTTCGCAGTCGATTGAGCTCAAGCTTGATCCCGAGCGAACCGACTACTCCGGGCATGTAACGATTCAGTTAAAAGTAACCAAGGACGGCGAAAAAATCGGTTTGCACCAGGTAGGTCTCACGCTGAATTCCATAAAACTGTCTGGTTCAGGCCAGACCAGAGAGCTGCACTCTGTTGTTGGCGACTATGACATCAACTGGTTGTCTGACGATAAATCGGTGAACGCTGGGTCGTACCAGCTGGATATAGATTTTCAAGGCAATTACTCGACAGATTCTCTCGGTATGCATCGGGTTACATTTGAGGGCAATGATTACGTATTCACGCAATTTGAAGCGATGTACGCAAGGCGAGCGATCCCTCTGTTTGATGAACCGTCATTCAAAATTCCGTATCAGTTAACTATCGTCGCTCCAAAGGGACTGACCGTTATCTCGAACAATCCGGTGGAAAAGCGTATTGAGGAAGGTGAGTGGCAAAGGGTTGAGTTCATGCAAACGCCGCCGCTGCCCAGTTACCTGATTGCGTACGCAGTCGGGCCTCTGGATCACGCGACCATTGATGCAATGTCGATCCCGGGTAACGTATATGTGCCAAAGGGGTATGCCAATCAACTTGGCTTTGTAACACGGGAAACACCAAAAATCGTCGCGGCGCTTGAAGATTATTTTGGTCTTGACTACCCATACCGCAAGCTTGATTTTGTCGCGGTGCCTGAGTTCGCATTCGGTGCAATGGAGAACCCTGGTCTAATTGCGTTTCGAACCGACTTGTTGATGGTTGGTGACCACGTTACCGGAACGGCTGCTGAAAGGGTGGTGGGTGTGATTGCTCATGAGGTAGCGCACATCTGGTATGGCGATCTGGTTACGATGGCCTGGTGGGATGATATTTGGCTAAACGAGTCATTCGCGACCTGGATGGGGCAAGCCACGATTCGACGGGTCTACCCGGAGTTTGAGTCCGGGCTTAGCCTGATGCGATCAGGTGCGTTCAGTCTTGATCAAAGGGCCACCGCCAAAGCTATTCGCCGAGACGTTCGAACTGAGAACGAAATCAATCAGGACGGCTGGCTTCGCTACAGCAAAGGCCAGACCATACTCGGCATGCTGGAAGACTATGTGGGACCGGAAGCGTGGCAGAAAAGTATTCGGCAGTACATCAGAAAATATTCATGGAGTAATGCGACAGATAAAGATCTGTGGAGAACCGTGTCCGAAGTATCGGGCATAAATGTCACGCAGATGGCAGATGATTATCTGAAACAACCAGGATATGCACTGCTCACTTTTGACGATAAGGGAAAAGTATCACAGCAACGCTATTTGCCGTATGGCACCAAGGGGGCTGACTTGGATTGGCGCATTCCCCTGACGGTTAAATACAAGAAAGATGGTGAGGTCAAAGAGACATTTTATCTGTTGGACAAGAAGTCTGGCTCGCTGGATCTGCCGAGCGATGTCGAATGGATGTACCCGGACGCGAATGCTCGCGGTTATTACCGCTGGCAGATATCTTCCGATCAGTTTCAAAGGTTGGCTGATGATCTGGACTCGCTCACCAACCGTGAAAAAGTGGCGTTCCTGGATAACAGTGAAGCCTTATTGAATTCACGCAAGCTAGCGTTGACTGATTATTTGCTTGTTGTAGACGAGATGCTTGATGACAGCCACCCGTTGGTTTTTTCTGCCGCACTCAAAGAGCTCGAAACGATTGGAAATGACCTGCTGGATAAAGATACGGTGGCATCATTTGCCAGCTATGTGGATCGTAGATTATTGGCTCGATTCACTGCTGTCGGAGTAATAGTGAAACCGGACGATACCGAGGCGGTTGTGAAGTTACGGCCGCGCCTGCTTCGATTGCTCGGACAATATGGTTCGAGTTCGTCTGTCATAGAAGCCGCACAGACGGTTGCGAACCAATATCTGGCCGATCCGAGTTCTGTAGATTCGTCACTGGGTATGGAAGCGCTGATCGTAACTGCATTGCACGATGATGGTGATCTATACGGTGGGTACATTAACACCTACCTGGAATCAAAATCAGAGCGGCAAAAGAGCAGTATCTTGGGATCGATCTACTTCAGAAATCCTGAGGTAATAAAGAAGTTTCTCGATTTCTCAATTTCTAGTGCTGTACCGGCAGGTGACGCGGCACGCGGCATAGGTAGCTACGCGACGATCATAGAAGATCATCGGATATTGTACGACTGGCTTGCTGAGAACTTCGATGCCTTGCTGGCCAAAATACCCCAGTATCAGAGGCCGGAGATGCCGCGCGTAATGCTTGGTGTTTGTAGTCCGCAGAATCGGAAGCTTCTGCTTGAGTTCTTCGAGGCCAAAGGCGAAATCTATGCGCCGAGTCTGGCCACGACGCTTGAATCTCTCGATCAATGTATCGAACGCAAAAAGCGTGAGACAGTAGCATTTCGCACGTGGCTCAGTGAGGTTGGTGCGCAAAACGAATAGAAAGTCGTTTGACTGTGCGCACCTGATAAAGGGCATGCTGAAGACAAAATAAACGGAGTCGGCATTCCGGATACCGGATACCGGAAAGTACATGTTGGCGACAACAATTCGTGTTTATTATCGATTTAATTAGGAGTGATCATGAGTTTATTCAGAACACTAATCTTGTTGTTGCTGGCGCCTATCGCATATGCAGCACAGCCTGGACAAACATTGTTGCTGCGGCAGCCGACAGTCGCGGCCGATAAGATTGCATTCGTCTATGCCGGAGATATCTGGGTAGCCAACAGAGATGGCAGCAGCCCTTATCGATTGACTTCCAGTGCTGCCGATGAAGGTAATCCAATATTTTCGCCGGATGGCTCGCAAATAGCATTTGCAGCGGATTATGAAGACAACACGGACGTCTATGTTATCGCAACTACGGGGGGGCAACCAAAGCGCCTGACATGGTATCCGGGTCGCGACGTGCCGACAGGCTGGACGGCGGACGGTCGTTCCATAGCACTGATGTCGGAGAGGGAGACTGACCACGGCCGGTCTGGCCAGCTGTATCACGTTTCACTGGACGGCGGACTTCCTGGTAAACAGATGGAGGCGCGTTTCTATCGTGGCTCTTACGATTCCGCGAACAAGAGACTGGCCTATATCGCTTTTGGGTCTGGTTATGGCGGTTTATTTGGCGGTGCGGCTGGTTGGAAAGGATACCGCGGCGGCACGACACCGGCGATTCAGATAATGAACCTGGCGGAGCAGACGGTGGTGACCGTAGACGGGGCAGGTGTGACGAACTTTAATCCGTTCTGGCTCGATGGCAATGTGTACTTCCTGTCTGATCGGGACAAAGAAATTTACAACCTTTATCGTTATACGCCGGGTACCGGTGTGATAGATAAAGTTAGTAACGAGACGGTTTGGGATATTCGTTCCGCCGCTGGTTACGGCTCGATAATAGTTTACGAGTCGGGCGGCCATCTGAAAGAGCTGAACCTGGCAAGTGGGACAACTAAAGAGATTGCGATTTCAGTTTCTCCGGATTTGCCCCAGTTGCGGCCGCAATGGAAAGACGCAAGTGATGCAATTCAAGGTGCTGAAATTTCAAGCACCGGTAAGCGCGCCGTGGTTGTTGCGCGCGGTGAAGTATTCACCGTTCCCACGAAGGACGGGTCTACCCGAAACATCAGCGGCACGGGAGGCGCGCGCGAGTACTCGCCATTGTGGTCACCTGATGGCGGCAAGGTGGCTTATGTCACAGAGAGCAAGGGTGGACAGTCTCTGGTTGTGAGCGACCAAACGGGGCAAGGCGATAAAAAGGCATTTGTACTCGGTTCCCATTTCTATGATCTCCTGCAGTGGAGTAACGGTGACAATCCACGCATCGTTTTTGAGGATAATCACCTCAACCTGAGTGTGATCTCGCTGGAAACAGGCAAGATAAAGAAGATTGCCACTGGTACACGACGTGAGTCTGTCGAGACCGCGTTATCAACGGACGGTCGCTGGCTGGCTTATACCCAGGAGCAACCCAATTATCAGCGTGACCTCGTTCTCTACAATTTCAATTCAGCCAAGAGTACGGTGGTTACCGATCGACTCGCCGACATTGCTTCGCCGGCATTTAGTCGCGATGGTAAATACCTGTATTTCGCTGCATCGACAAATTCCGGGCCGATACAAGTTGGCCTGAATATGACCAGTCAGGAGCGCCCATATCGCGCCGGATTGTATGCCATGGTGTTGGCAGATGACGGCGAATCGCCGTTGTTACCCAAAGCAGGTGATGAAGAAGATAACGGATCCGCCGATAAGGACGATGAAAAAGGCGGCAAGCAAGATAAAAAGGGCGAGAAAAACGAGAAAGACGAGAAAGATGCTGTTCCCGAAACTCGGATAGACCTCGCAGCACTCTCGGATCGGATTGTTGCACTGCCAGTTGCGGAGCGCAGCTACGATAATCTGGCGGTTGGTCAGGACGGCAGTCTTTTTTATGTTCAAAACGTGCAACCGGGTATATCCAATGAACCTCCCGGGGAAAATGCTGCATCTAATAACGAGTTACTGCGCTTTAATTTCGAAAAGAAAGAAGCGACTACGCTGTTGAAGGGCGTAAACAGTTTTTCTATGAGTCACGATGGCGAGCATATGATTATCGGCATGGCCGATGGGTCGATTAAGGTCTCAGATGTCGCGGACGAGATGTCGCCGGAGCCCCTGGATTTGAGTGGGTTGCGAATCCGTGTGGAACCACGACAGGAGTGGGCACAGATTTTCAACGAAGCCTGGCGCATGGAGAAGGAGTATTTCTACGCACCGACCATGCATGGGCTGGACTGGCAGGCAGTTTATGATCGCTATCGTCCGCTTGTTGAGCATGTGGGTCGTCGTGAGGACTTGAATGAGCTGATGCGGGAGATGATCGGCGAAATGCAGGTGGGTCATAACAACGTCGGCGGTGGCGATACGCATGCCGAGCAGCGCGTCTCGGTGGGCTTGCTCGGCGCCAATTTCATGATTGTAAATGGTGCCTATCAATTTGCGAAGGTTTACAACGGCGAGTCCTGGAACCCGTTCTTTAAAGCGCCGTTGGCGACGCCCGGTAATTCCGTTAAAGCTGGCGAATATCTGCTTGCAGTGAACGGTAAAAAATTGTCGGCCGCTGACAACGTCTTCCAGGAATTACAGGGAACGACAGGTCAGCAAGTGACCTTGCGGGTGGGTCCCAATGCGAACGGCAAGGATGCTCGCGAAGTAACCGTCGAGCCCATAGCATCGGAACGCGCTTTGCGATTGTGGTCCTGGATTGATGACAATCGTCGCCAGGTGGATGAGGCGACCAATGGGCAAGTAGCCTATGTGTATCTGCCGGATACGGCTGACGACGGTTACACTTTTTTCAATCGGATGTTTTATGCGCAGATAGATAAACGCGCTGTAATTATAGATGAAAGGTCGAACTCCGGTGGCCAGGCCGCAAACTACATAACGGAAGTTCTCAGTCGCAAGCACTTGTCGGGTTGGAAGGATCGTGACGGCAAGGAATACGACACTCCGGCGGGTGCTATCCATGGACCCAAGGTGATGTTGATCGATCAGGACGCCGGGTCAGGTGGTGATTACTTGCCATATGCTTTCCGGCAGTTGGGCATCGGTAAACTGATTGGTACCCGCACTTGGGGCGGCCTGATTGGTATTTACAACAATCCAGAGTTAATGGACGGTGGATTTTTGACGGTGCCCTTTTTCCGTTTTTACGATGCATCGGGACACTGGAGCGTTGAAAATCAGGGTGTCGCTCCGGACATAAATGTAGCGTTGGATCCTATCGCCACAAATCGTGGTCACGATACACAGCTGGACGCGGCAATAGCAGAAGTTCTTAAAGAACTGGACGGCTATGAAAGCGGCATTCCTGACAGAGCACCGCCTTTTCCGACGGAGTTGGGCGAGTAACGGCAAAGACCAGGGAGCCGAGCCAAAGTGGTTCGGCTTCTTTTTTGCTACGACGGCTGAGCCTACACAATCATTGGCAAGGCGATAGCGGTCAACCTATGCGCTAGTAGGCACCAATTCGGCAGTCGCCAGGTGATATTGCCGCTATACTTTCCATGTGCAAGTTCGCTGTAATTGACTTCTTCAAGTCGCGGAAATTCCGTATTGCGGTACCGCCTTGGCGAGTTCAACATTATCGCTCAAGGCCACTTGCCAGGCGCCGTGCCGGCAAGGGATGAAATGCCCCTGTCGTTCCAGGCGGTGTTTCGCTCCAATCCAGACGACACCCCGGGAACCTGATTTAACGCTTCACTGGAGGTGTAGTCATGGCACGTCGTTCCTGGGCAGAGCCTTATAAAATAAAAATGGTCGAGCTGATCAAGATGAGCAGCCCGGAAGATCGCCTGCAAGCCATCAGAGAGGCTGGCTACAACACCTTCTTGCTCAAGTCTGAGGATGTGTACATAGATCTGCTAACCGACTCAGGTGTCGGCGCGATGAGTGACCGGCAATGGTCCGGCCTCATGATGGGCGACGAAGCTTATGCGGGCAGCCGAAACTTCTACCACCTGCGGGACACAGTCGAGCAGTATTACAGCTACAAGTACACCGTTCCCACCCACCAGGGCCGAGGTGCCGAGAATATCATCAGCCAGTTGCTGATTTCCGACGGCGATTACGTGCCTGGAAATATGTATTTCACGACAACTCGTCTGCATCAGGAACTGGCCGGCGGCACCTTCGTGGATGTGGTTATCGATGAAGCTCATGATCCGTCCTCGGAGCATCCTTTCAAGGGTAACGTCGATTTCGACAAACTCGACGCGCTGGTAGAAAAAGTAGGCGCGGAGAAGATCCCTTATATATGTATCGCCACCTGCGTGAATATGGCCGGAGGCCAGCCCATTTCCATGGCCAACCTGAAGCAGCTGCGGACATGGTGCGACAAACATGGAATCATGCTGGTGCACGACATGACCCGGGTCGCCGAGAACGCCTACTTTATCCAGCAGCGCGAAGAAGGCTACCAGGATGCTTCAGTTCAACAAATTGTCTATGAACTTTGCTCGCTCACCGATGCCGCGACCATGTCTTCAAAGAAAGATGCCATGGTTAACATCGGTGGCTTCCTGGCGATGAATGACCCCAAGTTCTATGAACGGGCGTGCGAGTTGGTGGTGGTCTATGAGGGTTTGCACACTTACGGCGGCATGGCCGGACGCGACATGGAAGCCCTGGCCATAGGCATTACCGAGAGTGTGGACGACCAGCATATCCGGGCGCGGGTAGGCCAGGTCGAATACCTGGGAGAAAAATTGAAGAGCGCCGGTGTGCCTATCGTGAACCCGATAGGCGGCCACGCGGTATTCCTGAATGCCAGGAAAATCTTGCCCCATATCCCCCAGGAGCGATTCCCTGCCCAGGCGCTGTCCGCGGCCCTTTACCTGGAATCCGGCGTGCGCTCGATGGAGCGCGGCGTGGTTTCGGCCGGTCGCAACAAGGACACTGGCGAGAACTACATGCCCAAGCTGGAGTTAGTCCGGCTGACTATTCCTCGCAGGGTCTATACCCAAGCCCATATGGACGTTACGGCCGAAAGCGTCATCGACGTGATGGAACGGGCGGACCAGATCAAGGGTCTTCGGTTCACCTACGAACCGGAAGTACTCAGGTTCTTCCAGGCTCGCTTCGAACTGGTGACCTAGAAGGCCCCAGGTGGGCATCAAGAATACATCGTCAGTTCAAGTTGTCGTAACGCACGGACCGGTCCTGTATAGAGCACGGCTTGGCGCGTTGCTATCACGGGTGCGGCAGGCGCCTGACCTTGAGATTTGCGGATTCAGCGTGGCCTGGGCAGGCCGAACGGTCCCGTTACAGTGGCCAGACCCACATAATCATCGGCACGGCGATAATGATGATGAGAATCTCGAGTGGTAAACCCATACGCCAGTAGTCACCGAATCGGTAGCCGCCCGGTCCCATGATGAGCGTGTTGTTCTTGTGGCCGATTGGCGTCAAAAATGCGCAGGAAGCGGCAACCGCAACGGCCATTAAAAACGGGTCCGGATTAACGCCGAGACGGTTGGCGATTTCTACTGCCACTGGCGCGGCGATGACGGCCGTTGCCGTATTATTCATTACGTCTGACAAGGTCATCGTGACTATTATTAGCAACGTAAGCACGACGGCCGGTGAGAAGCCTGCTGATAGTGTGACAATACCGTCAGCTATGAGCGCCGTGCCACCAGTTGACTGCAGCGCTCCACCGATGGGAATCATGCTGCCTAACAAAATGATGACGGGCCACTCAACCGAGTCATAAACCTCTCGAATTGGAACAATATTTAAAATTATAAAAAGGGACGCGGCGCAGCCAAGCGCAATGGGTAAATAAACCCAGCCGATACTCGCGACGAGAATTGCCGCCGCGAAAATTCCTACGGCGTACCAGGCTTTGTCACGTTGAATGACTCGCTGGCCGCGATCGGCTAACGGCAGCAGTCCGAGGCGGGTTATGACATCAGAAATCCGATCATCGCTACCCAGCAATAGCAATACATCGCCGGGCTTCAGGATCAGTTTTCGGACGTTGTCCCGGAAACGCTTTCCCGCACGCGAAATCCCGACGAGCGAGATGCGGTAGCGATACAACAATCGGAATGACACTGCCGAACGTCCCGCAAGGTTGGATGACTCGGACACCACAACTTCGGTTAGCGTCAGGTCTTCGCTACTGAGGACGCCCTTACCGGTGCCTATGTATTTCAATCCGAGTGCCCCGATAATTTCTTCGATTCCTTCGGGGTCAGCTTCGACTACCAGCATGTCGCCAGCCTGTACTTCAACCATTCTTGCCAGGCCAGGCATTCTGCGGCCCTTGCGAATGAGTCCGAGGATTTCAACGTCACTCTTGCCCGCGAGTGTATCCAGATTTCTCACCTTCTTTCCGATGATCGGTGACTCCTTGCCGACTTCAAGCTCGGCAATATAATCCGACAAATCAAACAAGGTCTGCGGTGAATCCTCTGTTTGCCTAGCGGACGGTAACAGTCGCCAACCGATAAAGGCGACGTAGGCAACACCAACAATGGCACAGGCCAGACCGACAGGTGCGAAGTCAAACATCTCATAAGGAGCGCCGAGTGCATCGTTGCGGAATTCCGCAATAACAATATTGGGCGGAGTACCTATTAGCGTAATCATGCCGCCAACGATGGATGCAAAGGACAAGGGCATCAGCGACAAGGCAGGCGAGCGCTTTGCTTTTTTTGCGGCCTGCATATCCACCGGCATTAACAGGGCCAATGCGGCTACATTGTTCATCACGGCCGACAAGACCGCGGCCAGTGATGCCATGATGCCGATGTGGGTCGAGAGCTTGCGTTTGGCGTCTATAACGTAGCGGGCGAGTAATTCGATAGCGCCGGAGTTCGACAACCCCCTACTCACAATGAGTACCAGCGCAATGATTACCGTCGCCGGATGACCGAATCCGGAAAATGCGAGCTCTTTGGGAACTATGTCGGTCAATAGTGCGATAAGGAGGGCGACAAATGCGACCAGATCGTAACGCCAGCGCCCCCAAATCAGGAACACGAATACAAAAAAGAGGAGACTGAATAGAACTGTCTGATCGGTTGTCATCGCGCGATCCGTCCCTGACGTTGTCGATGGGTATGCGTGGCTTAATGACTCAGAGCATAACGTATTGAATCGCGCTTGTACTACCCGGGTTGGCTAGCCGCTTTGAGTAGGTAGCTGCGATGCTTCTAATTGATTTGCAAAAAGAGTAGTGTAATTGCGCTTGTCGGAGCTTCAAACGCGTCGGCAGAGTTCGTTAATCAGTTTTTCCCGGGGGAATTCAATGAAATTATTGCAATGTGTGGCGTTAGCGTCGATCGGCTTTCTTGGTGGGTGTTCGGTGCCGACTGAGGACTCGGCTCCAAAACCGGTCGCGGAGCCTACAACTACCTACAGTGACGGCCAGAATATTGGTGATGGCTCAATTCGATCCTATGTATCACTTGATGCTAGTGGCGTGCCCACCGAAGTTGGTATTGAATTAACAATGACCGCTCTAAACGGACTGCCGGAGAAGCGTAACAACTACAGCCGGTGTTTTGACACGGACGGCGACGGAGTGCTTGTGCCAGGTGCTGAGTGTGACGGAGACCTTGAGGTTCGCTCACCAATTCCGGTTAATGCCGCATCAGCCGATTTGCCTTACCAATGGATTGGCGTCAATTTCAATCCTGAAGGTCACGTGCCGCCGAACTGGGGGGTGCCGCATTTCGATTTTCATTTCCACATGGTAAGTGAAGAACGGGTTGACAGTATTCGAACAGGCCCGTGCGGCATGCATATGAATTGCGAAGACCAGGATAGGGGTGTTTTACCGGTACCTGAAAAATATGTTCCGGCGGGCTTTATTAGCATTGGTGCAGTGGTACCCGCGATGGGTAATCATCTGATCGACAGCGCTTCGCCACAAATGGGGCCGCCATTTGATCCTGCGAGCAATGTGGTTATTTACGGTGCCTTTGACGGCCATATTATCTTTATCGAGCCGATGATCACATCGGAATTCCTGCTCGGGAAACCCAACAGCTGCTTTCCAGTGCCGCAGCCAGCAGCGGTTGAACAGCGCGGTTATTACCCACAGTCATACTGCATTAATTACGACGAAGGGACGGACTCCCTTCGAGTTTCCCTGCAGCAGTTAATTCTGCGCGAGGCATCCTAGGATAAGTTCGGTATACCGCCGGGCGTCAATCATCCTGTTTTATCGGACCGTTTCGGGGTAAGCCCCGGGGCGGTCTGTTCCCAAGGGCTATCAACCTGGCCAAGCGATTATCCCGGAAAAAATAGTTGTATTGTCTGCTGCTGGTAGTATTACAATCCGCGACTTTTATCGGTAGGAAAAACTGCTAATGAATAATGCCAATGGGCCAGCTCCATTCGGTACCGTCCTCGGTCATGCTCCGGGTAATGTCCCGGTTTATTCCAGTGATTATGATTCGGCTGATGATAGTGAGTTTCCGGATCGGCATTCTTACCGCAGTTACCTCGATGGCGTCTACCTCGGGCACAAATGGCAGTGCGTTGAGTTTGCCCGCCGTTGGTTATATCTGAATCACGGCTACGTATTTGAAGATGTAGCAATGGCGTATGAGATTTTTCAGCTGACTCATCTTCGAGAGGTTGCCACCGATCGGCAACTGCCCTTGCACTCTTTCGCCAATGGTTCCAAACGACTGCCGGAACCGGGCTGCATGTTGGTTTGGAACGAAGGCGGCGAATTTTCACGCACCGGGCATGTCGCGATCGTCACAGAGGTGTTCCCGGATCGGTTACGCATTGCCGAGCAAAATCTCGGTCATCGCCTGTGGCCGGAAGGGCAGACCTATAACCGGGAGCTGGAGGCACGTACAACTGCGGACGGTCATTATTGGCTACGTTGTTCAATGCACAAAGCAAGTCTTCTTGGTTGGGTGATACAAACCGCGGATGAGCACTATGCGGAGCCGCCGAACGACATCAATAAGCGACTACTGGAACTCGACATTCGCGCGGTTGACGGGCCACTTGATGCAGAGCGCGCGTGGCTTAACGAAGCAAACCCTGCAGAGGCAGCCTACGTTGAAGAAATGGAAGGACACATGTTGTCCGGGCGACCAGAAGATCAACTTCGCTACGTGTGTATTTCGCACGCGGCAGAAGATCGCCTCAAACGTATCAGTGGTGAAATGCATTCGCTGTTTTTACATGCCACCGATTATGTGTTGCAGGATGCCAGTCGTCTCGAGCGGTTTAATATACCGGCGTCCATCTGGCCAAAGATCCAGGAATCATGGAATAACCGACGCAATCAGATGATTACCGGTCGTCTGGATTTTGCTGTGACGCCAAATGGCATCAAGGTATACGAGTACAACGCGGACTCAGCGTCGTGCCACATGGAGACTGGCATCGTCCAGGGTAAATGGGCTCGTTATGCTGGCTGCGATGTCGGCTGGGATCCAGGTTCAGAACTCTACGAACGGCTGGTGCAGGCTTGGCGTCAGAGCGACGCCAAAGGGCTCGTGCATATTCTTCGTGACGAGAATCCGGAAGAAAAGTACCACGCGCTATTCATGCAGGAAGTGATGGAAGCGGCTGGACTCAAGTGCAAGGTTCTCATTAACTTTGAGGGGCTGCGTTGGGCGGACGATGGCAATATGCTGGACGCGGATGGTGAGCCTATTAACTGGGTCTGGAAAACCTGGGCCTGGGAAACAGCGCTCGATCAAATTCGTGCAGAATGCGAAGAAGATGAAGAACGCCTGCGCGATTATGAACCAGGTCGTCGCAAAGATTGGGCACCGCGACTGGTCGATGTGCTGCTTCGAAAAAATGTCATGGTGTATGAACCACTGTGGACGTTGATTCCCAGTAACAAAGCAATTCTTCCTGTCCTATGGGAGTTGTTTCCAAATCATCCGGTGTTATTGCAGTCGAGTTATGACCTTGATGAGAAACTGCAGGAAAGTGGTTACGTGATCAAACCGATTGTTGGTCGTTGCGGTGCCAATATCACACTGATCGACAAAAACAGCACAGTCCTGGAAGAAACCGGTGGTGCCTTTGACAAGCAGAACCAGATGTACCAGGAGCTTTATCCGTTACCCTGTGTTGATAATCTGAATATCCAGATAAGCACATTTACTGTCAGTGGAACGTATGCAGGCAGTTGCGCCCGAACAGACTACTCAACAGTTATACGCTGGGAGAGCGACTTGATGGCGCTTCGGGTCGTGCCTGATCACGATATTTAAAGATATTCTCCGCGGCTGCCAGGCCGAAGCTGTGACGTTTTCCCAGCCTCAGGCCTCAACCGGGCATCACGGCCGTCTTTTTTTTATATACTTGAATATTAGCTTGTTGATTCGCGGTGCAACTCTATAATGCCCGCCCCTTTAACCATCTGCTTGTTCATAAATGGAGTACCACTGCCGTGATTCCAGCCATCAGTGACTATTACGACACCGAAACATTTGACCGCATCAAGGCGTTTGCTGATACGCAAGAGACGCCGTGTCTTGTTGTAGATACTGCAACCGTCGGCGACCAGTATGATGAATTGACGGGCGTATTTCCGTACGCGCGTATTTTTTATGCGGTGAAGGCCAATCCAGCGCCTGAAATAATTAGTTTGCTGCGCGATCGCGGGTCCAATTTTGATATAGCATCTATCTATGAACTGGATCGGGTCCTGGAACTGGGCGTGTCTCCGGAGCGCATAAGTTACGGCAATACGATCAAGAAAAGTCGTGACATCCGTTATTTCTACGAAAAAGGAGTGCGTGATTTCGCGACAGATTCTGAGGCCGATTTACGCAACATTGCTCAGGCGGCACCAGGCGCACGCATTTACGTACGTATTCTGAGTGAGGGATCGGCAACCGCTGACTGGCCATTGTCCCGTAAATTTGGCTGCCAAACGGATATGGCCATGGATCTGATCATGATGGCCCGGGACCTTGGCCTGGACCCGTACGGCATTTCCTTCCATGTAGGATCGCAACAGCGGGATATCGGTACCTGGGACGCAGCCATCGCCAAGGTTAAAGTTATTTTCGAGCGCCTGCAGGAAGAAGAGGGCATCAAGCTGCGGATGATCAACATGGGCGGTGGGTTCCCGGCACATTACTTATCCCGCACCAATGACCTGGCAACGTATGCCGGTGAGATTACTCGTTTTTTGGAAGAGGACTTCGGCGACGACATGCCCGAAATTATTCTTGAGCCGGGCCGGTCGCTTATTGCCAATGCCGGTGTACTGGTGAGCGAGGTTGTGCTCATCTCAAGGAAGTCGCGTACCGGATTACATCGTTGGGTATATATTGACGTCGGCAAATTTTCTGGTTTGATTGAAACCCTCGGTGAGGCGATCAAGTTTCCGGTGTATAGCGACCGCAAGGGCGAACTGGAAGGCGTCGTTCTGGCCGGGCCTACGTGTGACAGTGCGGACATCATGTATGAGGATTTTAAATACCCATTACCATTGAATCTCGCGATAGGCGACCGCCTGTACTGGTTTTCGACCGGGGCTTACACGACCAGCTACAGCGCTATCGAATTCAACGGCTTCCCGCCGCTGAAGACCTACCACATCTAGGCCGGGTCGAAGCCTAGGCCCCGAATATGGGGTGACCGGCACGACTTAGACTGAACCCCGCTGCGGCGGGGTTTTTTGTGCGCCAAAATTCATCCTCGGATTTATCGGTTGTTTCTGTGGCTGTAGGGTTTGGTTAGCCTGCGATTTATGCAAGGCCAGCCACTTTGGCGGCAACTCATCAGCTCTAAATCAACAGAACATCAGGGATGAGGTGATTTTATTCAGCATTATTGGTTCCGGTTGCAATTTAGCGCTTAAGGGGATGAGACATGAAAAAACGGATACAGAAGTTTGGTGTAACTCAGTCATTGGCGCTGCTAGGCACCATTTTATTGGCGTTTACGGTGCAGGCCGACGGGGACTCAATAGCCGGTGTTTATTTGCTAACTCACGTGAATTCGGAGGAATTGCCGGCCGCCACCTGGACTAGAGCCATTGATTCCAGGTCTTGCACCAACGAAACACTCGATGGTGCTCTGTTAATCGACACCGAGGGTCGGATGGCAGTCCTTGCGACCACGCGCGATGTTTGCCTTGAGTCGGATGGCTCGAAGAAAACGAGTACACCAAAGTCCGAGTTATTTGACGGGACCTACGAAGTGTCCGGTGATGCAATTGAGTTGCATTTTACAGCTTTTCCGAATGAGCCGGACACGGGTGTTCTCGCGAATGGTGTGCTGACCGTGAAGGACGTGGGAGGAGGGGCTTTCGAAGGACAGATTGCCGAATTCATTTTTCGAAAGAAATAACCAGCGCAGGGGTTGCTGTACAGGTTGAGAGCTCGCTGAGTTCGTTGTCGGGCTAAATAATTTTATGAGTTTGAGGGGATGATCATGCCTAAACATGTTCCTGAAGTATTAATAAAAAACTTGAAAGGTTTGGTTTTGTTATTGCTGGGGGGTTGCGCAACGTCAGGGGGTTGGCAAACTGAATCCGCGGGCCCGGAGTTCAAGGACGGAACCCGCGTTCTTGGAGAGCTGGTCTTGTCCGCGACGCGGGAACAAGTGTTAGCTAACGAGGGGCTGATGAGAGGCTGGCGCGACAAAATGCTGGTGGCCGGTTATACGGATGCGGACATTGTCGATAATAGCGAAGTAACTGTATTTTCCTTCTGCTACGGTCACAATAGCGGTGTGCCGTTGTGTGCCCATCACGGTCATTTTGTGGCCCATGTGCCAGAAGAGTTGCGTGCCGGACTGCATTTCGACACCGGGCAGGATGTGGACGGCGACCTCGTGGAGGTCGAATTGATGCGCAATGCCAACGGTGACATCGTCGGCAAGCTCATCGGGGTCTATCGAAGCGCCGAGGACTGGAGTCCTTGCCGGAGTGCGAGCCTGGAGTCGGGCGAAGTCTCCTCCGCATTGATGTCGTTGTCGGGCGTTGGTCCCCCTCGGGCGATGTGGATCGAATGCGAGAATGTCGATCAAGATGGATGGGTAAGGCATCCGGTACCTGGGGCTCCTCCGTCGGCTGGCGCGCCTGTATCGACTTGGTTTAAATCGATGCCATAGAGTGCCGTAAAGCGAGTCCGGGTGTGTACTCTTTCGTCGCATATATAGAAACACAGAGAGGGTCGCAGTAGCGGCCCTTTTTTGTCATCCCGCAATTTTGTTTGCATCAATAAGCGCACTATTTCAGGATACTGAACACTGTATTCTCTTTCTGGAGTTCGCATGACTTCGTTATTTGATCCCATACAGGTCGGAGACCTGTCTTTGCCTAATCGGATAATCATGGCGCCACTCACTCGGTGTCGTGCCAGCGAGGGACGTGTACCTAATGAGCTAATGCAGGAGTACTACGCGCAACGTGCCGGTGCAGGGTTGATAATTACCGAGGCAACGGCAGTTCGGCCGATGGGTGTGGGCTACCCGGATACACCAGGCATCTGGTCTGATGAGCAAGTTGTGGGTTGGAAGAAAATTACGGATGCCGTCCACCAAGCAGGCGGACGTATGTTCATGCAACTCTGGCATGTGGGCCGCATTTCGGATCCGATTTACCTGGATGGCAAATTGCCGGAGGCACCCAGTGCGATCGCGCCCAAGGGCAACGTCAGCATGATCCGACCCAAGAAGGAGTTCGTGGTTCCACGGGCGCTGGAAACTGATGAAATACCGGCGCTCATTGAGGACTATCGCAAGGGCGCGGAAAATGCCAAGCGAGCCGGGTTTGACGGCGTAGAAATTCACGGTGCCAACGGCTATTTGCCGGATCAATTCTTACAGAGCTCAAGCAATCACCGCACCGATAACTATGGTGGCTCATTGGAAAATCGTGCGCGCTTGATGCTGGAAATCACGGATGCCGTTATCTCGGTCTGGGGCGCAGGTCGCGTTGGCATGCATCTGGCACCACGATGCGACGCCCATGACGTGGGCGACGATGATCCGGCGGCGACGTTTGGTTTTGTCGCCAGGGAACTCGACAAGCGCAAGATCGCATTTATTTGTACTCGCGAACATCGTAATGCGCCAGCATTGAGCCCCGAATTACGTAAAGCATTCGGTGGCACATTCATCGCTAACGAAATGCTGACTAAGGATACCGCGACGCAACTTCTCAATGACGGCATTGCTGATGCGGCGGCATTCGGTCGTTTGTATATTGCCAATCCAGATTTGGTGGCCCGCTTCAAAGTGGGCGCGCCGCTCAACGAGCCGATTCCACAGACCTTTTACGGAAATGGGTGTCAGGGTTATACCGATTATCCTTTTATGGAGAAAACGTAGACGCGGTCGCGAGTTTACTCAACATTGCATTTAGCTTCATGCTGCAATAGCCACGCTTTACGTTCGACGCCACCGGCGTAGCCGGTAAGTGTACCGTTCTTGCCGATCACCCGATGGCAGGGGACGATGATTGAAATCGGATTCTTGCTGTTGGCGGTACCGACCGCGCGAACCGCTTTTTTATTGCCGATCGCTATCGCGAGGTCCTGGTAACTACAGGATTTACCATACGGTATGTCGCGCAGCGCTTGCCAGACTTGTCGTTGAAACTGAGTTCCGTTGGGAGCGACCGGGACGCTAAATGCGCGGCGTTTACCCAAGAAATATTCCTGCAATTCACTGACCGTCTTCAGCAAGATCGGATGGTCGTCAGCGCGCTGGCCGAGATGGGTGGGCACGGTGCTCTGGCTTTCAAACCAGAGGCCCGTGAGACCGTCATCACTGGCCTGGATCGCTACCGTACCCAGGGGGCTATCAAAGTAAGTGTGAATATTCATGATTGTGAGTTCCAGCAATGAAAGGTGGCGTAACTTCCCCAGGGTGAGGTGGTTTCTTTATTGATGGCAGCATTTGCCGACATCGCTTTTCTGACGACGAGGTCGGTGCCAAGAAAACAGTCCGGTTCAGACAGTCCACGTAGCCTTGCGTAACTGATTGTCCATGGACCAATGCCCTTGATGATCGACCAGTCACTCGGATGATTATCTGAATGAGCAATCATGTATTTGGCAAACCGGGTAATGGTGTCGCGCCGAGTTTGCGGCATCTTGAGAAAACTCAGGTCGCTGTTGACAACCGTTGCGGGATCCGGGAAGTACAGTACACCGGCTTCGCGGCAGCCCAATTGATCCACAAACCGATTGAGTTGGGTAATGGCCGCTTTCACGGAAATTTGTTGGCCGAGAATAGCGCGCAGTCCAGCTTCCCATGAGCTCCATACACCCGGTATCCGAATGCCGGATGAATTTCCCAGTTGCCCGGTCGTTGGCTCCAGATGGTGTTCGATGACGGTAATGTCGGCATCCAGGTCAAACATCCGCCGGATTTGTATGACCACATTGCGCAATTGCCTGACGTCGTCAATGTTGAATTCAACATTCAGTGTATTCTTGTCTGTCGGTTCAGCCCTGAACCAGCCTTTCGCATTGTTCAGTGTAAATGTTCTTTGATAATGGCTCTCGCCGACGTCTTCGATGCCGTGGATGGTGCGCAATCGATAGAAGTTAAGCATGTGCTCCCAGTTCAGGGGCGGCCTGAAGGCCAGCGTAAGCTTGTTGACTGCCGTACCGGCGTCCCGGTTCTTGCGAATGTCGCCCGGCGTTAATTTTAATATCTTCCGAAACGCATCGTTGAAACGGCGCACGCTGTTAAAACCACTCGCAATGCCAATGTCGGCAATGCTCATGGTGCTGCTATGGAGCAGTTGTTTGGCGAACATCAACTGGTGATATTGGGCATATTGTTTTGGTGCGACACCGAGGCCCGTAATGAACAATTTCCTGAGATAGCGATCCGTGATACCGAGCTTTTCGGCAAACGTGGCCAAGTCGTCTTCCTGCAGTGCGCCTTGCTCTATGAGGCGAACGGCTTTTCGCAGAGTCGTTTCAGATCCTTGCCACGCCCATGAACCTGGGACGCTGTCCGGACGGCAACGCAAACACGGCCGGTAGCCGGCTTTAAGCGCAAGCGCCTGGTTGGCGAAGTACTGAACGTTTTCTTCACGCGGTGTCGTCGCCGGACATATCGGTCGACAGAAGATGCCGGTGGTCTTGACAGCGACGTAAAAACGTCCGTCGAAACGACGATCGCGTGCGATGCGAGCGCTACGGCATTGCTTGTCGGTCAAATCAGAAAAATCGGCAATGGTCATCTTTCGGTTTCGGTGGACGCAATTAACAAGAGACGATTGTAGGCTAATCTCGCCGGCAGACTAGCCATTTTCGGAACTCACGATCGAGAACGTAATCGTTGCCCCGTATGAATGGGATTCGGCAAAAGACGTCGGGCGCTGGACGTGTGGCGCGATTTGGATCGTTCCGAATCGAACGCGCTGTCCGCTGCGTCGCGAGGCATGGTCTCCTGAATGGTCACGTTGTCTGCGTAGTGCGGGTTACTGAAGTGCGCTACAGTTAACGCATCGCTGCAGTCGGAATATTGCGACCACTATTGCCATGACCGAAAACAACAACGCCGAGGTGCTGGCAGCAAGCCTGACACCGCTAAATGATGACTCATCCATTGATACCGTGCGCTTTGCGGAACACGTACGCTGGCTACTCGAAAATGGTTGCGACGGAGTTTTGCTTTTTGGCACGACGGGTGAGGCGAATTCGTTTTCGATGGCCGAGCGCACTACGGCACTGGAGTACCTGCTTATTGAGGGCATACCGCCAGACAAGCTGATGGTTGGAACGGGTTGCTGTGCGTTACCGGACACGTTGGCACTGACGCATCACGCGCTTGCCAATGGCGTTTGCCGAGCGTTGGTCTTGCCCCCTTTCTATTACAAGAACGTCAGCGAGCAGGGACTGTTCGATACATTTTCTGCGTTGATTGATTGCCTCGGTAATGCAGCGCTGCGCGTCTATCTCTACCACTTTCCCAAGATGGCTGTGGTGTCATTTACGCCTGAGCTCATCGCCCGACTGGTTGAGCGATATCCTGAGCAAGTTGCTGGCATCAAGGATTCGACCGGTGATCGCGACCACACTGAAATGCTCAATAATCGTTTCCCATCACTAAAGGTCTACGCAGGGAGCGAAGCGTTCTTGCTCGACTATTATCGAAACGGCGGAATTGGGTGCATTTCGGCAACGACAAATTTGACGGCCAGGCTTGCCGCCGCCGTTCGCGATAACCGTGCTTCAGCCGATGCATATCACTATCAGGCGCAACTTAGTGCCGTGCGGGCTGTCCTTGAGCGTTATCCATTAACGGCGGCATTAAAAGCGCTGCTTGCAAGACACACAGGGCAGGACAGTTGGACCAATGTTCGTTTGCCTTTAACTAGTCTGCCAGATGGGAGTGCCGCGGCCCTGAATGCCGAGCTGGCGACTTTGAGTTATGAAGTGGACTATCCCGTGTAGGGGATCACTTAGAACGGTTCGAGTTCCGTCGATATTGTTTCGTTCAAATATGAATTAAGGAGGGGGTATGCTCAAATTATTGTTTGCTGCAGTATCACTGGCAGGCCTGTTGTTTGTGTCTGAAGGTCCACAAGTTGCCGCGGCTTCCGAGGCGGAAGCATTAACAAACATCGGATTCGTTCTGTATACGAAGAGTCATGCACCAGGCACGTTAAACGCGCGATGGATTTATTCCGGTACCTACAGCGGACCAGGTATCGCGACCGGCGGACCTAAAGAGGGCTTCGCAGGTAAGTATCATGTGCGCTATTTCTATGACAGTGGCGAGTTCTCGGATGAGTACGATCTGGTCATTGAGAAAGTCGGAGACATCTACAACGTATCGTGGATTACTGCTGGCAATTTAAGCGCTGTCGGTGTTGGCATGGAGGTTGAAAATGGTCTGGCTGTCGGCTGGCGAAGAGTGGCGGATTAGCGATTAGACATAGGTCGTTCGTTGTTGAAATTACTAGCAGTTTCCGTTGTAGGTCTTTAACGGCGGCACTGCCGCAAGCGATCAAAAGACATGCTGCCATCGCCTTACACCATTATTGAAACCTTTGGTATTGCACAACAAATCCTAGTGCCTGGACAGGTCCAATTGTTACGACGTTGATCCACTGTCACGTTCTATTAATGTTTCGATAACGCCGTTCGGCATAAGTCTGCGAGCGCTTCAATGCTCGACAGACGGGTGTAATTGGGTCGCAATATAAACGCGATTCGCCGATGCGGACTCGGTTCATTCAGGTGTATGGCCGCGAGTTGGTCATTCCCGGTCAGGAGCTGTTCTTTAGCCATGGCGGGAATGAGTGTTGTTCCGAGATTCCCCTGTACCATTTGCACCAGCGTATTAAGACTGGTTGCCCCGAATTCATGGTTGTCATTTCTGCTTGGTAGTTTGCACACGTCAAGAATGTGGTCTTTCAGACAATGTCCTTCCTTGAGTAACATGAGTTTACTGTTGGTAATTTCGTTGCTGGTGATTTCATCTTGCTGCGAGTGTTCCGTGCCTTTCAAGCTGACCCAGTAAAAATCTTCCTGCCAGAATTCCAGTGTTAACAATCCCTCGCATGGGTAAGGCAAGGCCAGAATGGCGGTATCGATTTGGCCGCTGCGAACCATATCAACCAAAGTGGCGGACTGTTCTTCGACAACATTAATTTGCGCTTGCGGAAATACTTTGTTGAGAACAGGGAATACCCGGGGCAACAGGTAGGGGGCGATCGTCGGAATAATGCCGACCGTGATCGGGAAACTTAAAGGCGCTTTTTGACTGTCGGCGAGATGCTGCAGGTCTTCCACGGCCAGAAGGATCTTTTTGGCTCGATCCAGTACTTCCTGGCCGATTGGCGTCACTAGAACGTTCTTGTTATTGCGCTCAAAAATCTGCAGCCCGAGTTGATTCTCCAGCTCACTCAGTGCGGTGCTGAGGGCGGATTGACTGACATGGCAAAGTTCAGCGGCTTTCCGGAAGTGCAGGGTCTTTTCCACGGCCAGTGCATAGCTCAGTTTCTTGAAGGAAATCATACGGGACCTGTCTGTTATTGATCGGTAAAACAGAATGTAATTTTTAAATTAATCCAATATACAGAATACTGGTTGCGTAATACAGTGTCGTCCATGGCCTGATGCTCGGAGCGAAATCGACTGACTGCAGGTGGCCGGGAGACAAGAGGGCGTTTATTCATAACGACCTTGGTCTCTCCAGGCCAGAGACAGTTACAACGCAGCAGTCGTTGACGGATCTCCGAGGGATCCGGAAAGCGAATGGATCGTATTTCCCATAGAGCGGGATTTTACTTTTGACACAGCCGTGGAGGCTAAAATGAAGACCGACGACACTAAATCTACGGGCAAATGCCCGGTAATGCATGGCGGCAACACTCGCGTGGGCGGGGCCGGAACGAAGAATGCTGATTGGTGGCCCAACCAGCTAAATATAAAGATTCTTCATCAGAACGATAGCAAATCGAATCCGCTGGACGAGGACTTCAACTACGCTGACGCGTTTCAGAAGCTCGACCTTGACGAGGTCAAGAAGTCGATTGAAACAGTCCTGACAGATTCCAAAGACTGGTGGCCGGCGGACTATGGTCACTATGGGCCGTTCATGATTCGGATGGCCTGGCACGCGGCAGGTACCTACCGCACCGCTGACGGACGTGGCGGCGCCAACACCGGTAACCAGCGCTTTGCACCGCTGAACAGTTGGCCGGACAACGGCAATCTTGATAAAGCGCGCCGCCTGCTGTGGCCGGTGAAGCAAAAGTATGGCAAGAACTTGTCCTGGGCCGACCTGTTTGTTCTCGCCGGTAACGTCGCCATAGAGTCCATGGGTCTGAAGACGTTTGGATTTGCGGGCGGACGCGAAGATATATGGGAGCCTGAAGAAGACGTTTACTGGGGCGCCGAGACCAAGTGGTTGGACAACCAGCGCTACAGTGGCGAACGTGAGCTGGAAAGCCCGTTGGCGGCCGTGCAAATGGGCTTGATCTACGTCAACCCGGAAGGACCCGATGGCAAGCCGGATCCGATCGCGTCAGGCCAGGATGTGCGCGAAACCTTCGCTCGCATGGGCATGAATGACGAAGAGACCGTGGCCCTTACGGCCGGCGGTCATACCTTTGGTAAGGCGCACGGGGCTGGTGATGCCGCCCTCGTGGG
>JAHEFE010000032.1 GCA_024640365.1 Woeseiaceae bacterium
AACGTGAAGATGGTTGTAGACCTGATTGCTCCGATCGCCATGGAAGACGGCCTGCGCTTCGCTATTCGCGAAGGTGGTCGTACTGTTGGTGCCGGTGTCGTCGCCAAGATCATTGCATAAGGGATAGACGTGGCAACTAATCAAAACATACGAATTCGGCTGAAAGCTTTTGACCATCGCCTGATAGACAATTCCGCCAGGGAAATTGTCGAAACCGCAAAGCGGACAGGCGCAACAGTGAAAGGTCCGATCCCGCTACCTATGAAAATGGAGCGGTATACCATCCTGATTTCTCCGCACGTCAACAAAGACGCGCGGGATCAGTATGAAATCCGTACTCACAAGCGCCTCATGGATATCGTTGATCCTACTGATAAAACAGTGGATGCGCTCATGAAGCTTGAGCTTCCAGCCGGTGTGGACGTGCAGATCAAGCTGAATTAAGTTGAAAAATCACCGCCCAATAGCAAATTATCGCTTGCGGGACGGTGTTAGCTTGCTATAATAGCGGGCTCGACAGGACTAGGCCGGGCCGGGAGTCGGCCAAGTTCAAAGATGCGAAACCCAGGAAATACTGGGTACAGCAATGTTAGGTCGCCATTAAATAACGGCGTACTCGGCAAATTCCGGAATCACCGATCGAAAGATCGGAGTGGGGTCAGCTCCGCGGCTACAGGACAAGCAAACAAATGTCCTAGGCGATGGCTGGCCCTTTCGCGTGTTTGAGATTCAGCTTCGACCAATCGTAGTCGAAGCGGTGAAGATTTGAATTCAGTTATATAGCGTCTGCCAACCGAAGCAGGTGCGAGGAAAGTTGAAATGGCAATGGGACTTGTTGGTCGCAAATGCGGCATGACACGTATCTTTACGGAAGACGGAGCATCAATACCGGTTACGGTGATTGAGGCTCAGCCTAACCGTGTAACTCAGATCAAGACTGTTGAGCGTGACGGCTATCGTGCGCTGCAGTTTGTATCTGGTTCGCGTAAAGCGTCGCGTGTCTCGAAACCTGCAGCTGGCCACTTCGCCGCTGCGAAGGTTGAAGCTGGCGACCTGATTAGTGAATTCCGCCTGGCGGATGGCGAGGAAAGCGATCTGGAGCTCGGTGGTGAGCTGAAGGTTGATCTTTTCGCGGCCGGCCAGAAAGTGGACGTTATCGGCACAACGATCGGTAAAGGCTTCGCAGGCGCGATCAAGCGTCACAACTTCAGCATGCAGGACGCCACGCACGGTAACTCGGTGTCGCATCGCGCTCCTGGATCTATCGGTCAGAACCAGTCACCTGGTCGCGTCTTCAAAGGTAAGAAGATGTCCGGCCACATGGGTAACGTACGTCGTACGGCCCAGAATCTTGAAGTGATTCGCGTGGACGCGGATCGCAATTTGCTGTTGGTCAAGGGCGCTGTCCCGGGTCACAAAGGCAGTCGCGTACTTGTATGCCCTGCTGTAAAGACCAGGAAGTAAGGGGCGGATGATGAAATTGAAATTACAGGGAAGCGCAAACGCTTCAGTTGATGTCGCTGAATCTACATTCGGGGCGGCATACAACGAGTCTTTGGTTCACCAGGTTGTAACGGCATTTTTGTCTGGAGCCCGTGCGGGCACCAAGGCACAGAAGACCCGTTCCCAGGTGCGCGGCGGTGGCATCAAGCCATGGCGTCAGAAGGGTACGGGCCGCGCTCGTGCCGGTACGATCCGCAGCCCGATCTGGGTTGGTGGCGGTCGTGCATTTGCCGCAGCACCGCGTGACCATAGTCAGAAAGTTAACAAGAAAATGTACCGTGGCGCGTTGCGCTCGGTGCTGTCCGAGCTGGTTCGCCAGGATCGCCTGGTAGTCACCGAGTCGCTTGCAATGGAAGCGCCGAAGACTAAAGAGCTGGCCGGCAAGTTGAGCGCGATGGGTCTCGATAGCGTGTTGATCGTGAATGAAGCGTTTGACGAAAAAGTGTTTTTGTCAGCTCGCAACCTGAAGTCGGTTGGCATCTGTGATGCTGGCTCGATTGATCCGGTTGTTCTGCTGCGCTTTGAGAAGGTTCTGGTGACAGTGCCGGCTCTGAAGCTGATTGAGGAGCGCTTGTCATGAGTATTGCAGCTCGTCAGGAAAGACTGATTACAGTAATTGACGGACCTCATATGTCTGAAAAGGCTACGACGGTTGCTGAGAAGCATAACCAGATTGTATTCAAGGTTCGTACGGATGCTACCAAGCGCGAAATTAAACAGGCTGTTGAGCTCATGTTTGAAGTTAGCGTTTCGAAAGTACAGGTCATTAATTCTCAGGGTAAGGTCAAGCGCCACGGTGGAACCACTGGGCGCCGCGTAGCGTGGAAGAAAGCTTACGTGACGTTGGCAGAAGGTAGCCATCTCGATTTCCTGGGTACGGAATAAGGCAGCGGTAGAAGAATATGTCATTGCATAAAGCGAAGCCGACCTCACCGGGACGCAGATTTACAGTTGCGGTTAAGACGCCGGGATTACATAAAGGTAAGCCCCATGCCGCGTTATTGGAGAAGAAGTCCAAGAACGGTGGTCGTAACAACAACGGTCGTATTACGGTTCGTCACCAGGGTGGTGGTCATAAGCAGCATTACCGTCTGGTTGACTTTAAGCGCAATAAGGATGGTGTGCCGGGCGTTGTAGAACGTCTTGAATACGATCCTAACCGCAGCGCGCACTTGGCTTTAATCAAATACGCTGATGGTGAGCGTCGTTACATTCTCGCACCTAAGGGTGTTGAGGTTGGTACGCCAGTCGCCAGTGGTGATGAAGCGCCGATAAAATCGGGCAACTGCCTTCCGATACGGAACATTCCGGTTGGTACTTTGATTCACTGTGTGGAAATGAAGCCAGGTAAGGGCGGTCAGATGGTTCGCTCAGCTGGTGGTAGTGCACAGCTGGCTGCTCGTGAAGGTGCTTACGCAACTTTACGTCTGCGGTCTGGAGAAATGCGGAAGATTCACGTCGATTGCCGCGCGACGGTTGGCGAAGTCGGTCACGGCGAGCACAACCTTCGCAAGCTTGGCAAGGCTGGCGCAAAGCGCTGGCGCGGTGTGCGTCCGACGGTTCGTGGTGTAGCCATGAACCCGGTAGATCATCCGCACGGTGGTGGTGAAGGACGTACTTCGGGCGGCCGTCATCCGGTTAGCCCATGGGGTACGCCGACCAAGGGATATAAGACTCGCTCGAACAAGCGTACTGACGGCATGATCGTTCGTCGTCGCAACAAGCGTAAGTAATCGACGGCAACGTCAATAAGATTATTGAGGAAATAGGAACGTGCCACGCTCAATTAAGAAAGGCCCATTTATCGATGCGCACCTTGTAAAAAAGGTCGCTGAAGCAGCCAAGAAGAATGATCGTCGTCCAATCAAAACCTGGTCGCGTCGCTCCATGGTGCTGCCGGATATGGTTGGGTTGACAATCGGCGTTCATAACGGGCGGCAGCACATTCCCGTTTTGATTTCTGAAAACATGGTTGGTCACAAGCTTGGTGAGTTTGCGATTACACGTACTTTTAGAGGTCACTCCGGTGACCGCAAGACTAAGTAGCAGGCCGAGGTAGAGACATGCAAGTCGCAGCAACACTACGTTACGCGCGTATTTCTCCACAGAAGTGCCGACTGATGGCTGACGCCATTCGTGGCAAGAACGTGGATGAAGCGATCAAGACGTTGACCTTTGCGCCGCAAAAAAGTGCGCAGATCGTTAAGAAGCTACTGGAGTCGGCTATCGCCAACGCGGAACACAACCACGGTGCCGATATTGATGAGCTGAAGGTGGCTACCATTGAAGTTAATGAAGCACCTACGTTTCGTCGTTTTCGCGCGCGGGCCAAGGGTCGCGGTACCAGAATTATTAAACGCAACAGCCATATTACGATTCGGCTGGGCGACGAGTAAACGAGAGAACTTATGGGTCAGAAAGTACATCCAACAGGAATACGTCTTGGTATCACAACGGACTGGACGTCCAAGTGGTATGCGGATTCAAAGACGTTCCCGGAATACATCCACCTGGATTATGAGTTGCGGAAGTTCGTTAAACAGAAGCTGAAAGATGCCTCTGTAAGTCGCATCAACATTGAGCGGCCGGCGAAGAAAGCAAATATCACGATTCATACGGCGCGTCCGGGCATCGTGATTGGCAAGAAGGGTGAAGACATTGAGAGTCTTCGCGCCGAAGCTGCCAAGAAATTACGTATGAATGTCAATGATGTTCGAATCAACATCAGCGAGATTCGCAAACCTGAGCTTGACGCCCAGTTGGTTGCAGAGGGTATTGCGCAGCAGCTGGAACGTCGCGTGATGTTCCGTCGCGCCATGAAGCGTTCGGTTACCAACACGATGCGCGTTGGGGCCCAGGGCATTAAGGTTAAAGTTGGTGGTCGTTTGAACGGCGCAGAAATTGCTCGTTCTGAGTGGTACCGCGAGGGTCGGGTGCCGTTGCACACGCTGCGTGCTGAGATTGATTATGGATTCGCCGAAGCGCATACAACTTACGGCGTCATAGGCGTCAAGGTATGGATCTTTAAGGGCGAAGTGTTTAGCAAGCCCGAAGCGACGGCAGCAGAACCTGCAGATAAAGCCGCAGGCGCGCGTTGAAGGATTGAGTGATGTTACAGCCGAAGCGAACAAAATTTCGTAAACAGATGAAGGGTCGTAACCGCGGACTCGCGGAGCGTGGTAGCTCTGTGTCGTTTGGTGAGTTTGGCCTAAAGGCAGTGGAGCGGGGACGTTTGACAGCGCGCCAGATTGAGGCGGCTCGTCGTGCAATGACGCGTCACGTTAAACGTGGTGGCAAGATCTGGATTCGTGTGTTTCCTGACAAGCCAATCACGAAGAAGCCGCTGGAAGTACGTCAGGGTAAAGGTAAAGGTAACGTGGAATATTGGGTTTGCCTGATTCAGCCCGGCCGCGTTCTCTATGAGATGGATGGTGTGAGTGAAGAAATTGCGCGCGAGGCATTTCGCCTGGCAGCTGCGAAGCTTCCAATTCCCACCACCTTTGTTAAACGGCAGGTAATGTAATGAAAGCCAGTGAAATTCGCTCCAAATCGAAAGAGGAGCTTTCGGAAGAACTGCTGTCTCTGCGTAAAGAGCAATTCAATTTGCGTCTGCAGCGGGCTACTGGCCAGATGACTCGGCCGCATGAATACAGTCGCGTGCGTAAGAGTATCGCGCGCGTAAAAACGGTTATCGCTGAAATTGAAAACCAGGGTGAAGGCAAATGAGCGCAGCAACAGAAGCCAAAGCGGACGCCAAGGTACAGCGGACACTCGTTGGCCGGGTAGTCAGCGACAAAATGGATAAGACAGTGTCAGTTGCAATTGAGCGACTGATCAAGCATCAGGTTTATGGCAAGTATATTCGCCGTACAACCAAAGTGCTGGCACATGATGAAAAAAATGAGTGCAAGGCAGGCGACCGTATTTCGATTGCAGAAGGCAAGCCGACCTCCAAGCGCAAGTCCTGGCACGTAGTGGAAATTATTGAGCGTGCGGTCGAGCGCTAAGCGACCAATCCTCTTGAGTGAATTGACAATGACATACGGAATGCAGCCATGATTCAGATGCAGACAGTTTTGGATGCGGCCGATAACAGCGGCGCAAAGCGCATGCAATGCATCAAGGTGCTTGGTGGATCCAAGCGTCGCTACGCAGGTGTTGGTGACATCATCAAGGTGAGCGTCAAAGACGCAATCCCGCGCGGCAAAGTAAAGAAGGGCGAAGTTTATAACGCGGTTGTAGTGCGTACCCGTAAGGGCGTACGTCGGCCGGATGGATCATTGATTCGCTTCGACGGCAACGCAGCAGTTTTGTTGAATGCCCGTTTGGAGCCAATCGGCACGCGTATTTTTGGACCAGTGACTCGTGAACTGCGTACGACCCAGTTTATGAAGATTATTTCACTGGCACCGGAAGTGCTCTAACTCACCCGCATCGGTAAGTGAAATGAACAAGATTAGAAAAGGCGACGAAGTAATAGTTATCAGCGGCAAAGATAAGGGCCGTCGTGGAACTATATTGAATGTATTCGCGGACGATAAGGTCCTGGTCGAAGGCATCAACGTTGCAAAGAAACATGTGAAAGCGAACCCCAACGCGGGTGTTCAGGGTGGCATCGTTGACAAGGAAATGCCGATCAATATTTCCAACGTCATGGTGTTTAATCCTGCAACCAAGAAGGGCGACCGGATTGCTATCCGCACACTCGAGAACGGCAAGAAAGCACGCTTCTTCAAGTCTAATGACGAAGTCGTAGACATTTGAGTCGCTAGGGAATTTAGGGTTTAGAAATGGCCAGATTGCAGGAAAAATACAGCAAAGAACTGATCCCACAGATCCAGAAAAAACTGGGCCTGAAGAACGTTATGGAAGTTCCGCGCATTACAAAGATTACGTTGAACATGGGCGTAGGCGAAGCTGTTGCTGATCGCAAGATTCTCGACAACGCTGTTAGCGATATGGAAAAGATTGCTGGTCAAAAAGCAGTTAAGACCCTGGCGCGCAAGTCGGTTGCCGGGTTCAAGATTCGCGACGGTTATCCGATCGGTTGCAAGGTGACCTTGCGGCGCGAGCGCATGTACGAATTTCTGGATCGTCTCGTGAATATAGCGATTCCACGTATTCGAGATTTTCGTGGTCTGAACGGCAAGTCTTTTGACGGCCAGGGCAACTACAGCATGGGTGTTCAGGAACAGATTATTTTCCCTGAAATCAACTATGACCAGATTGATGCGATTCGAGGTTTGGATATCACGATATCTACAACGGCTCGCAATGCACAGGAAGGACGGGCGCTTCTCGAAGCATTCAACTTCCCATTCAAGAAATAGAGAAAAGGTTTATGGCTAAGAAATCGATGTTGATGCGTGAACTGAAGCGAGCAAAGCTGGTTAAACAGTACGCAAGCAAACGCGCCGAACTCAAGAAAATCATTAGCAGTGTGAAGAGCTCTGATGAAGAACGCGGTGTTGCACAAGCCAAGCTGAATTCATTGCCGCGGGATGCTAGCCCATCACGTCAGCGGAATCGCTGTTCTATTACAGGGCGCCCGCATGGTTTTTACCGGAAGTTTGGGCTGGCGCGGAATAAATTGCGCGAAGCTGCCATGAATGGCGAAATTCCTGGCCTGACCAAAGCAAGCTGGTAGGCGGAGACTGAATAATGAGTATGACTGATCCTATTGCCGATATGTTGACGCGTATCCGGAACGGCCAGAAGGCCCGTAAAGTAAGCGTTTCCATGCCGTCATCGACCGCCAAGATTGCTGTTGCCAAAGTGCTTCAGGATGAAGGCTATATCGTTGGCTACAAGACGGAAGATGAAGGCGTAAAGAGCCAGTTATCTATCGATCTCAAGTATTTTGAGGGTGCGCCTGTAATTGAGCGCATTCGTCGAATCAGCAAACCTGGTTTGCGCATTTATCGTGGCAAGGAAGAGCTCCCTAAAGTACTGGGTGGTCTCGGAGTTGCAATTGTTTCTACGTCCGCGGGTGTGATGAGTGATCGCCAGGCCCGTGAACAAGGTATTGGTGGCGAGGTCCTTTGCATCATCTCTTGATGCGTAGGGTTTAGTCGAAAAGGTAACGAGACAGACACATGTCCAGAGTTGCAAAACAACCTGTTGAACTGCCGAAAGGCGTTGAGTTCAGCCAGAGCGGTACCACCTTAACCCTGAAGGGTAGTAAGGGCGCGCTGACTATTGAGCTTAACTCCGAGGTTGAGTTAACACAGGTAGAAAACGAATTGATTATCAAAGCCCGTTCGGGCTCGAAGTTCTCCAACGCAATGTCGGGTACGACTCGTGCGTTGCTGGCCAATATGGTCCAGGGAGTAACTGAGGGATTCGAGCGCAAGCTGCAGCTGGTAGGCGTCGGATACAGGGCGGAAGCAAAAGGCGACAAGCTTAATTTGACGCTGGGCTTTTCACATCCTGTTGTTTACGACGTACCGGCAGGTATCAGCATCGAAACGCCGAGCCAGACGGAAGTTGTGGTGAGGGGCTTCGATAAGCAAAAAGTTGGACAGGTCGCCTCGGAAATTCGTCGCTATCGTCCGCCTGAGCCCTATAAAGGCAAGGGTGTTCGTTATGCGGATGAGCGCGTAGTTATCAAGGAAGCGAAGAAGAAATAGTTCTTCGCTGACAGGATTGTTATGAAACTGGATAAGAAACAAAATCGTTTGCGCCGCGCGCGTCGCACCCGGGCAAAGATTGCTGAGCTGGCGGTAAACCGCCTGACCATTCACCGTACCCCGCGTCATATATATGCGCAGGTTATTGGTCCTGATGGTGGCACGGTGCTCGCATCTGCTTCTACGCTGGAAAGCGAAGTGCGGAAGGGTATGAAGAGCACGGGCAACATCGAAGCGGCTTCAATTGTTGGTGCGCGTCTCGCTGAGAAGGCGAAGGCGGCCGGTATTGATTCCGTTGCATTTGATCGCTCAGGTTTCCGTTATCACGGTCGCGTAAAAGCGCTCGCCGATGCGGCACGTGAGGCAGGGCTTAAGTTCTAGAGAATTAGGAAAGTTGGCGACCGTGAAAGCGGATATGCCGGGACCAAATTATGGCAAGAAATGATCAATCTCAAAGCACAGACGACCTCCAGGAAAAACTGGTAGCCGTTAACCGTGTAGCTAAGGTCGTCAAGGGCGGCCGTCAATTCGGCTTCACTGCACTCACCGTTGTTGGTGACGGCAATGGTCGTGTTGGATTTGGCTACGGTAAGGCTCGCGAAGTACCGATTGCTATCCAGAAGGCTATGCAGGCGGCTCGCAAGAATATGGTTAAGCTGAGCTTGAAGGACGATACGCTGCAGTACGCGACCAAGGGTCGTCATGGTGCAACGAATGTGTACATGCAACCAGCATCAGAAGGTACCGGCATTATTGCTGGTGGTGCGATGCGCGCAGTATTCGAGTGTGCCGGTGTGCGTAACGTACTTGCCAAGAGTTATGGCTCGCGTAACCCAATCAATGTGGTTCGCGCAACGATTTCAGGCCTGACTGGCATACATTCGCCGAAAGCGATTGCAGCCAAGCGCGGCAAGAAAATTAAAGAAATTCTGGCCTGACATTAGTCGGGACCGTTTAACTGATATTGAACACGGATTGAACAATGGCTAAGGCAAAACAGCTAAAAGTGACGTTGAATAAAAGCCGCTACGGCAGGCTTAAGGCTCATCGTGCTTCAATCGCGGGACTTGGACTGCGAAAGATTCGTCAGACCGTTACGGTTCTGGATACGCCGGAAAATCGCGGCATGATTAACCAGGTTCATTACCTGGTATCGGTAGAGGAAGTCTGACATGCGTCTTAATGAATTATCACCGGGCGACGGTGCGAAGAAAGAGGGCAAACGCCTGGGACGTGGTCATTCTGCTGGGCAGGGTAAGACCTGCGGCCGTGGCCAAAAAGGACAGAAGTCGCGTTCAGGCGGCTTCCATAAAGTTGGCTTCGAAGGCGGCCAGATGCCGTTGCAGCGCCGTTTGCCGAAGGTTGGTTTTGCATCACGCAAAGCACACCTGAGTGCTGAGCTTCGTTTGCACGAACTGGCGCTGCCGAAAGACGACGTTATTGATATGGATTGCTTGAAGCGCATGAACCTGGTTCCTGCGTTCGCAACCAAAGTCAAAGTTATTGACTCGGGCAAAATTGAAAAAGCAGTGAAGATCAAAGGTCTGACACTGACTAAGGGTGCACGTGCAGCTGTTGAAGCAGCTGGCGGCACGATTGAAGACTAAGTAAGGCATAGAGACAGAATCGGATACTGACGTGGCAAAATCACGGAAAGACAATCTGGCAGCCGCAGCATCGCAAGGTGGCAAGCTCTCCGAGCTGAAAGCGCGACTCCTATTTTTGGTGGGAGCGCTTATAGTCTATCGGGCGGGCACGTTTATTCCGGTTCCGGGCGTGGATCCGGCTGCGTTGGCCAATTTCTTTGATCAGCAAGCTGGCAATATCCTGGGTCTGTTTAACTTGTTCTCGGGCGGTGCACTTTCACGGTTCGGTATCTTTGCATTAGGAATCATGCCGTACATTTCGGCGTCAATTATCATGCAGATGTCGAGCATGATTTTCCCGACACTGCAGGAGCTGCGTAAGCAGGGTGAGTCGGGTCGTCGTCAGATTACCCAGTACACTCGTTACGGTACGGTTGCGCTGTCACTGTTTCAGTCGGTTGCTGCGGCTTCGTGGCTACAGAGCCAGGCTGGCGTAGTGGTTAATCCGGGCATGGGCTTTATGGTTACGGCTTGCATCACGCTGGTTACTGGCACGATGTTCCTGATGTGGCTGGGTGAGCAGATTACTGAACGCGGTATTGGTAACGGTATTTCGATGATCATCCTGGCTGGTATCGTTGCTGGATTGCCTGCGGGTCTGGCCGGCACAGCAGAGCTCGTACGTAACGGTGAAATGTCACCGGCGTTTGCGATCCTCATGCTGATTGTTGCGATTGCTGCAACAACGTTCGTTGTTTACATGGAACGGGCACAACGCCGTATCACTGTTAACTACGCGCGCCGTCAGCAGGGACGTCGTATGTACGCGGCGCAGAGTACGCACCTGCCGTTCAAGATTAATATGTCGGGTGTTATTCCGCCGATTTTCGCCTCGAGCATCTTGTTGTTCCCGGCGACGCTGGCCCAGTTTTTCGGCCAGGCGGCGGAGCCTAATGCCATACAGCGTGCCTTGCAGACAGTTGGTGCAAACCTCGGTCCAGGCCAACCGGTTTATGTGCTGATGTATGCAGCAATGATTATTTTCTTCTGTTTCTTCTATACCGCTTTGGTATTCAATTCGAAAGAAACGGCAGACAATTTGAAAAAGTCGGGCGCCTTTGTTCCCGGTATTCGTCCTGGTGCACACACCGCCGAATACATCGACAAGGTTCTGACCCGATTGACATTATGGGGAGCGTTCTACATCGCGGCAGTTTGTTTGTTGCCTGAGTTTGTAAGAATGTTCTACCCAAGCGTTCCATTCAGATTTGGCGGTACGTCGCTTCTGATTCTGGTGGTCGTAACAATGGATTTCATGTCCCAGATGCAAGCTCATGCAATGAGCCATCAATATGAAGGCATGATGAAAAAGGCCAATCTGCGTAATTACGGACGCAGTGGCTCAGTACGCTGAGTTAGCTCGGCGGATTTTGGAGAGAGCTCATGAAAGTTAGAGCATCGGTTAAAAAAATGTGCAGAAATTGCAAGATCGTTCGCCGCAATCGTGTGGTTCGCGTGATATGCACCGACGCCCGCCACAAGCAGCGTCAGGGTTAGGACTAAAGGTATCGTCAAGTGGCCCGAATAGCAGGCATAAACATTCCGCTGAATAAACACGTTGTCATCGCATTGACATCGATTTATGGCATTGGAAACACACGCGCTCGCAAGATCTGTGAGGTTGCTGGTGTAGCCCCGAGCACCCAGGTTAAAGAACTGGCTGAACCGGAGGTTGCAAACCTGCGTACCGCAGTAGCGCAATTCGTTGTTGAAGGCGATTTGCGTCGTGAGATTTCGATGAACATTAAGCGTTTGATGGACCTCGGTTGTTACCGCGGCATCCGTCATCGCCGTGGCTTGCCCATGCGTGGTCAACGCACCCGTACGAACGCACGTACCCGTAAAGGGCCACGTCGTCCGATTAAGCGCTAAGCTCTCGGTTAACAGGAAATAAAGATGGCTGAACCCCAAAAGACACGCAAGAAAGTGAAGAAGCATGTAGTTGATGCTGTCGCTCACATTCATGCGTCTTTCAACAACACAATTATTACGATCACCGATCGGCAGGGCAACGCTCTGTCTTGGGCGACCGCTGGTGGTTGTGGATTCCGTGGCTCTCGTAAATCTACGCCGTTCGCTGCCCAGGTAGCGTCCGAAAAAGCTGCACGTGCCGCGGCGGAATTTGGTGTCAAGAACGTGGACGTAAGAGTATGTGGACCCGGCCCAGGCCGTGAGTCAGCAGTTCGCGCCTTGAATTCAGTGGGTTTTAAAATTCAAAACATTGAGGACGTTACACCTATTCCTCATAACGGCTGTCGGCCGCCTAAAAAACGCCGAGTTTAGAGACTGAATAATGGCAAGATATCTAGGACCAAAGTGCAAACTATCCCGCCGCGAAGGCACGGATTTGTTTTTGAAAAGTGGTGCGAGACCGCTTGAGTCGAAGTGTAAGCTGGAAGTGCCTCCGGGCGGTGCAGCTCAGCGTCGGCCACGCGTTTCTGACTACGGGCTGCAGTTGCGTGAGAAGCAAAAGCTTCGTCGTATGTATGGCGTGCTTGAGCGTCAATTCCGCAACTACTACAAGCGCGCTGCGCAGCTGAAAGGCTCAACCGGTGAAAATCTGTTGCTGCTACTCGAAGGCCGTCTCGATAACGTTGTTTATCGTATGGGCTTTGCGGTTACGCGTGCTGAAGCACGGCAGTTGGTAAGTCATAAAGGCATCGAAGTTAACGGAAAAATACTGAACATTCCGTCTGCTCAAGTAAATGCAGGCGATGCTGTTGGTATTCGCGAGAAGGCCAAGAAGCAAAACCGTATTCAGAGCGCACTCGAAGTTGCGAGTCAGGTTGGTCTACCGGATTGGGTAGACGTCGATACGAAGAAGATGGCGGGCATTTTGAAGTCGCTGCCAGGTCGTGAAGACATACTTCCGGATATCAACGAAAACCTAGTCGTCGAGCTGTACTCGAAATAGCCAGGAGGGTATTTACCCATGCAGGAATCTGTACATGAATTTCTGAAGCCACGCGTGGTTAAAGTCGCGGTGGTGAATGATACAAATGCGCGAGTCACGATCGAGCCTTTTGAACGTGGCTATGGCCATACGCTTGGTAATGCCTTGCGTCGCATCCTGCTGTCGTCCATGCCAGGAGCAGCGATTGTTGAGGCGGAGATCGAGGGCGTTCTTCACGAGTACACCAGTATTGAAGGTGTGCAGGAAGACGTTGTCGAGATCCTGTTGAATCTCAAGCAAGTCGCTATTTCCATGCATGCACGTGACACCGCCGAGCTTCGTTTGGTCAAGAAGGGCCCGGGTGTTGTTACTGCGGGTGATATTCAGCTGGATCATGACGTCGAAGTTATGAACCCTGATCTTGTTATCGCGACGCTTACCAAAGCTGGCGAGTTGAATATGGTACTGCGCATTGAGCGCGGCCGTGGGTATCGCGCGGCGACCCAGCGTCCTGTGTTTGATGAGCAGGCAGGTCCGATTGGTCGTCTGCAGCTGGATGCTTCGTTTAGTCCGGTATTGCGCGTTACTTACAATGTTGAGGCTGCGCGTGTTGAACAGCGTACCGACCTTGATAAGTTGCTTATCGATATCGAAACCAACGGTACGATTGATCCTGAAGAAGCGATCCGTCGCGCTGGCAGCATTTTGAAAGACCAGCTGTCGGTATTTGTCGATCTGCAGGGTCAGGACGAAAGTGAAAGTGCAACGGCCGAGAGCCAGGTTGATCCAATCCTCCTGCGTCCGGTTGATGAACTTGAATTGACAGTCCGCTCCGCAAATTGTCTGAAAGCTGAGAACATCATGTATATCGGTGACCTGGTACAACGTACCGAAGTTGAGTTGCTGCGTACGCCGAATCTTGGCAAGAAGTCATTAACTGAAATCAAAGAAGTGCTTGAAAGTCACGAGCTTGGTCTGGGTATGCACCTGGAAAACTGGCCGCCTGCAAGCCTTCGTCCGGACCAAGACATCGCCCTTTAAGGCGGTGATCTGGTTCCCTAACAGATAAAGAGACGAAAAAATGCGTCATAAGAAAGCCGGCCGTCGGCTAGGTCGTAACAGTTCACATCGTAAAGCCATGTTTCGTAACATGGCGACGTCGCTGTTGCTTCATGAAACGATCAAAACCACACTGCCGAAAGCAAAGGAGCTCCGCCGCGTTGTAGAGCCTTTGATAACGCTTGCCAAGGAAGACGGCGTTGCCAATCGTCGCCTCGCGTTTGATCGTCTGCGTGACAAGGAAGTGGTTGGTAAGCTGTTCAAAGACCTGGGTCCTCGTTTCAAGACCCGTCCTGGTGGCTATATCCGCATCCTGAAGATGGGCCCACGCCCGGGTGATTCTGCGCCGATGGCTATCATTCAATTGGTCGATGGACCTTTGGATGCAAGCAAAGCTTAAAACGATCTGCGTTGATAAGTAGTAAAAAAGCCGGGCATGTCTCGGCTTTTTTGTATCTGGCACTAAAGATCAATCCGCACTCGTCGTTACCAATTATAGTTTTGGCCGCATTACTATTTTGGATGTTGCGCTAAAGATCAATCCGCGGTCTGTTACTTCGTTGTTCGTATTAGATGGCGATGCCGCGCGGATTAGCGTTCCACTAAAGATCAATCGGCACTCATCCTAAAAAGAGAAAGAGCATCATCTGCCGATTGGGACTTTTTGTATCTGGCACTAAAGATCAATCCGCGATCAGCATTGTGACCAGTTCGACTGAAGAGCCGTGTGCAACACCAATTTGGACATGGCGCTAAAGATCAATCCGCACCGGGCAACTGAGTCGTTTTCAACCGAGGCGGGCGGATTGGGCGGATTGGGACTTTTTTGTACCTGGCACTAAAGGTTAATCGGCGATCAGAATATTTTTATCTGTTGCGGCTGGCGATGCCGCCTGCATTTACCGTCCACTTCAGAATAATCGGCCCTCGAAGCTAAGTGTGACCTGGCAATCGCCTTTATTCGACAGCTCTCGATTTCGAACCCTTGACGGGATTTGCGCCTGCGGCATGTTTCAGTTTCTCGATGAGCTGGCCAATGTATTCAGGTGAGTGGGTGTTTCTGGCCACGAGGACATAAACGGCAGGCACTACTACCAGTGTCAGCAATACCGAGATCGTTACGCCAAAGAACACGACAGCTCCGATTGACTGCCTTGATTCGGCGCCGGCGCCCGACGCCAGCAATAACGGCAAGGTACCAAAAGCCGTACACAAGCTGGTCATGAGCACTGGTCGTAAACGGATACTGGCGGCCTCGACTATAGCCGGTCGGAAGCGCTTGCCACGATCACGCAACTGGTTCGCAAACTCGACAATCAGGATGCCGTTCTTGGCAGACAATCCAATAAGCATGATGGCGCCGATCTGGCTGTAGATATTGATGGATGAGCCGAATACCTGCAGACCCACGAGCGCCCCTGTGATGGCTAGTGGTACCGTTGTCATAATGATGAGCGGGTGTTTGAAGCTCTCAAACTGCGCTGCCAGAACGAGGTAGACAATAATGAGAGCGAACAAGAACGTCAGGTAGAGCGAACCCGCAGTATTTTTATACTCTCGTGACTCGCCGTTATAGTTGATCTGCACCGCGTCAGGAAGTTTCTCGTGAATAATCGCTTCCATATCCGCAATCGCATGCTGCAAAGAATTGCCCTTTTCGATGCTGGCGCTGATAGTGATAGCACGCATCCTGTCAAAGCGGCGCAAGTCCACTGGTCCGGCGATTTCTTTCAGTGTCACAAGATTGGACAGTGGTATTAATTGACCGGTCCGTTCCGAGCGCACGTAGATCTGGTCAAGGTCGCTCGGGGTTTGCCGATCCTCACTCAGTCCCTGCAGGATAACCCGATATTCCTCGCCCTTGCTGATGTAACTGGTCACAACTCGGGAGCCGAGCATCGTTTCCAGCGTCCGGCCGATCGCAAGGAGGGACACGCCCAGGTCCGCAGCACGATCGCGATCAATCGATACATCAATTTTGGGTTTGCGTTCCTGGTAGTCCGATTCCAGATTGGAGAGGCCCGGCAGCTTTTCCGCTTCCGCCATTACCGTATCGCGCCACGAGGCGAGTTCGTCATAGTTGGTACCACCGAGAACCAGCTGTAGCGGTCGACCGCTTTGTCCGATAGCCCAGGACCCTGGCGGAAAAGCGTAGGCGCTCACACCGGGTAACGTCCAGAGGTAGGTGTTCCAGGCCGCCGCAATCTCCGCCGACGACCGGGTACGTTTATCCCAGTCAGCGAGCACGATAAACATGCGTGCTTTGTTCACGGCCCGGCCACTGCCCCAGGCGCCTGAGCGCGTCAATATGCGATAGTTGTCCCCAAATTTTTCACGGTCTTTCAGTAAGTACTCTTCGATCAGGCGGCAATATCGATCGGTGTATTCGAGACTCGCGCCATCCGGGGCAGTGATCGACAGCATGATCATGCCGCGGTCTTCCGGGGGTGAGTATTCCTTGGGTAACTTGCCGAGCAATAACATACTCGAGGCAAACAGGGTGACCGCAATACAGATGACTACCCACGGGTGTCTTATCGCGCTGTGCAGCAAGGTTTCATAACGACGCGACAGCCGCCGGAATACGCGGTCCACAACCGCCGAGATGCGGCCGCGGTGTAGTCCATCGGCAAAAAGTTTGGACGTAAGCATCGGCACAAGTGTCAGCGCGATCAGGCTCGAAAAAAGGACCGCGGCCGCCAACGAAATGCCGAACTCCTTGAACAGGCTGCCGAAACTACCCTCCAGATATGACACGGGCAGGAAAACGGCAACCAGCACCAGGGTTGTGGCGATAACGGCGAAGGCGATCTCGCGACTGCCGTTGGTAGCGGCGAGCAACGGCGCCTCTTTGAGTTCGATGCGGCGAACAATATTTTCCAGGACGACGATGGCATCATCTACTACCAGTCCGATCGCCAGCACCAGTCCGAGCAGCGTTAACGAATTGATCGAGAACCCGAGCCACTGCATAACAATAAATGAAGCGATGATCGATACTGGAATCGTTACGGCCGGGATCAGCGTAGCGCGCAGTGAACCGACAAAGCCAAAAATAACAATCAGCACTAGCAACAATGCCACCCCAAGTGCCTTGGCGACTTCACGCAGGGACTTGGCGATGTAATACGCGTTGTCTATGTTAATGCTCATGCGGATGTCGGACGGCAGAGTACTCCGCAGGGCATCGATGCGTTTGGCAATGTCGCGATTGACCTGCAGGACGTTGGCGCCTGCCTGCGTTGCGATACCGAGGGAAGTGCCGGGCCCGCCGTCGGTGCGGGAAAAGTTGCGGTCGTCCTCGGCGGCCATTTCAACGCTGGCGACCTCACCCAGCCGGATTAAATAATTGTCGGCCCCCTGGGCAAGAACCAGGCCCTCGAAATCGGACGGCTGGACAAAACCGGTGTCGGTGCGCAACGTAAATTCGCGTTGGCTGGACTCGAGGCGCCCCGAGGGAATCTGCACGTTTTCCCGACGCAAGGCGCTTTCGACATCGGCGACAGTGAGGCCGCGAGCTGCGAGTTTTTGCGGATCGAGCCAAATACGCATCGCCGGCTTGCGCTCGCCCGAGATGCGGATGTTAGCGACTCCGTTAACGATCGATAAAGCATCAATAAGATAGCGCTCAGCGTAATCAGTTAACTCGATCGGACTCCTCTTGGAGCTTGAGAGGTCGACCCACATGCTGATTGATGAGTATTCGCTTGTCTTTGTTACTTCCGGCGGGTTTGCTTCTTCGGGTAACTGATCCAATACGCGCTGGACGCGGTCGCGTATATCGTTAGTTGCCGAGTCCAGGTCGCGGTCGAAATCGAATTCGACGGAAATTGATGACAGCTCATCGAAGCTGGTCGATGACACTTTTTCGATGCCTTCGACGCCGGCGATCTGATCCTCAATGACCTGGGTGACACGGCGCTCGACCACGTCGGCGGCCGCGCCTCGATAGCTTGTGCTAATCGTGACGACCGGTGACTCCATGTCAGGATATTCCTGAATGGACATCCGCGTAACGGCAATTAACCCCATAACCACGAGGATCAGGGAAATGACGGCGGCGAACACCGGGCGTCGAACGGAAACGTCAGAGATCAACATCGATTTTTATCCCTGATTAGCGTCGTCGGTTGTGCTGCCGGAATCCGCTGGTACGAGGCGGATACTGGCACCGTCACGTATTTTCTGCGTGCCTTCGACGACGACCTGGTCGCCTTCGTTCAGTCCGCTTGTCACTTCCACGAAGCCCGGTATACGGTGACCGATTTCAATTCGCTCCTTGGCAACACTCGCACCATTTACACGGAAAACGAATTGCTGGCCGCCCTCGGGTACGATGGCTTCCTCTGGAATCAGAAGCACGTTGCCGCGATCGCGTTGCAGGTTGACAGTCAGGAACATGCCGGGCTTGAGCAGATTGTCTGGGTTGGGCAGCAACGCGCGCACCAGGACCGAACGAGACACTGGGTCTAGCCGAGTATCGATGCTGGCGATGTTGCCCACGAACTCCTGCCCCGGGTAAACGTCGCTCGCGGCAATAATTCTCATGCCGGTACCAATGGCTGTCAGGAATGCCTCGGGGATCGAGAAGTCGAGCTTGATCCGGCTGGTGTCATCGAGCGTGGTAATGACCTTCGCATTGTCGACAAATTCTCCAAGACTGACGCGGCGGAGGCCGACCCGCCCCGAAAAGGGCGCGCGTATTACGGTATTTGCCAATCGTGCCCGCGCCATTTCTACTGTTGCACTATCAACCTGGACTGTGGCTTGCAGCTCATCAAGGGTCGATGCCGAGATTGCCTGGGAGGACGCTAGCGATTTGCTGCGCTCATAGAGTTTGCGGCTTTCGTCCTGCTTGGCTTCCGCAACGGCGAGGCCCGCGCGAATTTCTCGACTCTCCAGTTCAACCAGTAGATCGCCTTGTTTAACGAGCTGACCTTCGGTGAACGCAATTTTCGACACCAGACTGGAAATACGAGCCTTGATCTCGATCGATTCGTTCGCCCGGGCTGTGCCAAGCGCCCGTATCTCGTCCTGGATATTTCTTGAAAGGACAGGGGCTGCGACAACTGCGATAGCGGGCATTTCGCCAGGCGCTTTGCCGCCGCTATTGCTCTTGTCGCCGCAAGCCGCGACGGTGATGAAAAGCAGAGGGATCAGACAATAGAGTTTTTGCATGTGGTGCAATCCGGTGGCGGTAATTGGCCCGGTCACATGGCGGATCAGGCTGTATTCGCCTCATATGGCGAAACCACCAGTTTAACTCAAGACCCTCTGGTGCTGCATGGAAAACACGCCGCCGGCCCGATGATTTTAGGAGAAGCGCTGTCGTCCACTGACCTGGCGGTGTGGGTGTTGGTTGTTGGTGCGGGCGCGCACTCAGGGTCGCGCTTTCCTGCCGACCCCTGTTGGACTAGACTCACCCAATGAACACATCATTTAAAGACAAGACAGTAATTATCACCGGCGGCTCGATGGGCGTAGGGGCGGCAACCGCCCGCAAGTTTGCTTCTCTGGGTGCTAATCTGGTCCTGGCCTCTCGCGGTAAAAAAGCCCTCGAGGCGATCGCTGAAGAGCTCCGGCCACTGACTAAAGTAGTTATTTTCCCTATGGACGTAGCCGATCCGGCAGCCTGTCAAAACCTGCTTAAGAAAGCGGAGTTTGAATTCGGTGGAATACATGTTCTCGTGAATAACGCGGGCTATCATCAGCGTGGTTTGGTTGCTGATGTTCCGGCTGAAAAACTCGCCGAGATGATTGATGTCAATCTACGTGCGCCGGTGCTGTTAACCCGGTTGACGCTACCCTACATCCAGCAATCAGGCGGTGGAGCGATTATAAATGTCGCGTCATTGGCCGGTCGGACGCCGGTCACGGGTGCGGCAACTTACTCAGCCACAAAGTTTGGTCTGCGAGCATTTACCTTCGCTCTTGGTGAAGAGTTGCGCGGCACCGGCATCAAGGTTGCGGCTGTATCACCGGGGCCTATCGATACCGGCTTCATCATGGAAAATGTTGATGGTGTGGCCGACATTACTTTTTCCCAGCCCATTTGCACCGCTGACGAAGTGGCGCAGGAAATCGTCAATCTGGTCAGTAACGATAAACGCGAAAAGTCGATGCCCGCTGTTAGTGGTGGCCTCACCTACCTGTCATATTTATTGCCCGCCGTCGGTCGTTTTCTCTACCCCTTGCTGGTGAAAAGGGGGCAACGGGTCAAGCGCCGCATCAAAGCTGAACAAAAGGCGAAGGCGCGGGCGCAAAAGCAGAAGCAATGAGCTACCACCTGGCGCATATCAACGTTGCCGTGGCGATGTATCCGCAAGGCGATCCGCGCATCGCCGGCTTCTACGACAATATCCAAAGAATCAACGCACTCGCTGATGAAAGTCCCGGGTTTATTTGGCGATGCACGGATGAAGTCGTTGAAGAAGAGGCGCGGCAGATTTTTGCAGAACCACTACTCGTAATGAACCTGACCTTGTGGGAGTCGGTCGAGGCGCTGAGTGATTACGTCTATCGCAGCGCTCATGCCGACGTGCTGAGGAAACGGGCCGAATGGTTCAAGCCCCGTGGCGGACCAGCATATGCTTTGTGGTGGCTCAAGGAAGGGGTCAAGCCGACGATTACCGAGGGTCGTCATCGACTGAATCGACTGCAACAGGTTGGCTCGACCGAAGACGCGTTCTCTTTCAAAAGCGCTTTCCCGCCACCGGCGAGTTAACCCGTGACTCACCCATTGCAGGTCATACCGGGTGTGGGCGTGAGCATCACGCAAGATCTTCTCGATCTCGGCATCAACCAGCCCGACGACTTGCGCGGGAAAGATCCGCAGTTTTTATACGACGAATTGTGTCAGCAGCGTGCTATGCACATCGATCGCTGCATGCTGTATGTGTTGCGCTGCGCGGTGTATTACGCGAACGAAAAAGACCATGATCCCGAGTTGTTGAAATGGTGGAACTGGAAAGACTGAGCGTCAGCGACTAGGTTTTTGCCCATGCATTACGAGTCAGGTTTTCTGCGCCGTTGGCCTGTACCCGCACATTATCCTCGATCCGAATTCCGCCGAAGGGCTTCAGCCGCTCCACAACATCCCAGTTGATTTGCTTTCCGCCCGCCGCATCGCGCAAATTATTCAGCAACATATCGATGAAATAAATGCCGGGCTCGATAGTGAGAACCTGGTCTTCTCGCAGTACACGGGTCAAGCGCAGGAATGGATGCCCCGGCGGCGGGTCGATTGTGACACCGGTTTCGCCGGCCATGAAGCCACCGACGTCGTGCACCTGCAGGCCGAGCAAATGCCCGAGGCCGTGCGGATAAAACGCAGAGGTCACGTCATTCTTGATCAGTGAGTCGGTGCTGCCCGTGGTAATACCTGCTTCGGTCAGTGCGTCACCAATTTTTCGATGAGCCAGCAGATGCAGTGCCCGATAGTCCATGCCGGCTTTGACCTGATTACAGATTTTCTGCTGCAGCTTGTCAACGGCGTCGATCAGCGCCTGGAATTCATCGTCGTTGGCGTAGGTGCGGGTGATGTCTGCGGCGTAGCCGTTGTAGCGGGCGCCCGCATCGATCAGGAACGACTTTGATTCGGAGGGCGCGTTGCGCTCCTGATATTGGTAATGCAACACGGCGCCATTTTCGTTAAGCGCGATGATATTGGAATACGGCAGTTCATTTTCGGTATGACTGCAGGCGCGACAATAATCCATGTGGATCTCGTATTCGGAGGCGCCGCGTCGAAACGACTGTTCCGCCGCTTTGTGACCGGCAATCGCGCGTCGCGTTGCAATGCGCATGCATTCGATTTCGTACTCGGTCTTAACGCTGCGTGCGTAGTGCAGCACATTCATGGCGGCGGTTGGGTTAATGCGCTCGATTCCAAATGCTTGTGCGTCATCATCAATGTCGCCGATCAAAACAGTCTTGTCGCGGGACTCCGGCATGTGGGCGAGGGCGGCTTCCACGTTATTCACAATACGAATATCAAAAAAGTTCACCCAGTAACCGCTCGGTGCATCCGGTGGCTTGTGCCAGTAATCCTCGGGCTGAAAATACACGAGGATCGGTTTTTTGCCTGGTGTGTAAACGACATAGGAGTACGGGGTGTTCGTCAGAGGCAGCCATCCCAGGTAATGGGGGTTGGTCTTGAAGGGATAATCGTAGTCGTCGAGGAATACCCGATTTGGAGCGCCTGAAAATATGACAGCATGGCTCGCGCCGGCTTTTTCCAGGGCCCGGTCGTGGCGTGCCTGAATGGTGTCGAGATGGCTCCCGTAGAGCCCCGCCAATGCAGATATGTTGATAGTCATAGCTGACGATCATACCCCTTTCAGCCCATATGTCGCGAGAGGCGGCGCCAGGTTTCATTCCTAAGCTAAACTCGGCATCATAGATTTCTTTGGTGCGGCGGTTTGGAGATATGCATGATTGTCCAGAAATACTTACTCGTTACCCTGTTGGGGTTGGCATCCATGGCCGTTAATGCGCAGGGTTTCGATCGGATTACCGGCGAGCCGTTTGCGTCGCGCTCCGAGGTCATTGCATCCCACGGTATGGCAGCAACCAGCCAGCCGCTGGCGACTCAGGTGGCGCTCGATATTTTGAAAGCCGGTGGCAGTGCCGTTGATGCGGCCATTGCGGCCAATGCCACACTGGGCTTAATGGAGCCGGTCAGTAATGGCATCGGCGGGGATTTATTCGCCATCGTCTGGGATGCCGAGAAAAAAGAACTGGTCGGCCTGAATGCCTCGGGTCGTTCGCCAAAGTCTCTGACCCTTGCGTACTTCAAAGAAAGGGGACTGGACAAGATCCCGCCACTCGGTCCCCTGCCGGTAAGCGTGCCAGGTGCCGTGGATGGGTGGGCCGAACTGCACAAGCGCTACGGCAAGCTGCCCATGACCACCGTGCTGCAACCGGCTATTGGTTATGCGCGAGAAGGCTTTCCCGTATCCGAGCTGATTGCCTATTACTGGGGGCTCAATGCCCGCCATCTCTCGAAGTTTCCCGGCTTTAACGAGACCTTTACGATCAACGGGCATGCGCCCGTGAAGGGCGAGATGTTTCGAAATCCACGTCTTGCTGACACGCTCGAGACCATAGCCAAAGAGGGGCGCGATGCCTTTTATAAGGGCGATATTGCAAGAAAAATTGATGCCTACATGGCCGAAAATGGCGGCTTTTTGAGCTACGAAGACCTGGCAAGCCATACGTCTGAATGGGTCACGCCGGTGTCTACCAATTACCGTGGCTACGATGTATTTGAACTGCCACCAAACGGCCAGGGCATTGCCGCATTACAGATACTGAACATCCTCGAGGGATTCGATATTCGCGCCATGGGCTTCGGCAGTGCGCAATATGTACACACGCTGGTCGAGGCGAAGAAACTCGCTTATGAAGATCGCGCGCACTTCTACGCGGACATGGATTTCGTTGATGTGCCCGTGGAATGGTTGATATCGAAGGAATACGCGAACGAACGTCGCAAGCTCATTGATCCGCATAAAGCGGCCAAGAGTTATGCGCACGGTGATGCGCCGATTGAAGAGGGCGACACGATCTATATGACCGTGGCGGACAAGGACGGCAACATGGTGTCGTTGATCCAGAGTAATTATCGCGGCATGGGCTCTGGCATGACGCCGGGCAACCTTGGGTTCATTCTCCAGGATCGCGGTGAGCTATTCAGCCTCACCGAAGGACACGCCAATGTCTATGAACCGGGCAAGCGTCCTTTCCACACCATCATTCCGGCCTTCGTCATGAAAGACGGCAAGCCGCTGATGAGTTTCGGTGTGATGGGCGGTGCAATGCAGCCGCAAGGGCATGCGCAGATCATCGTCAACATGGTCGATTTCAATATGAACCTGCAGGAAGCAGGCGACGCAGCGCGCGTGCGGCACGGAGGTTCCTCACAGCCGACCGATGAAATGATGGTCGATGGCGGTGAAGTGTTGTTGGAGAATGGATTCAGCAAAGAAACGCGGGATGAATTACAAAAGATGGGTCACAAACTTGGGCCATCGGACGGCAGCTTCGGCGGATACCAGGCAATTTACCGCGATAGTGTGCAAGGCGTGTATTATGGCGCCTCTGAATCACGCAAGGATGGACAAGCCGCCGGTTATTGAGCGGCGAGAGAGCAATGGGCAAAGATATTTACTTAACGGGTATTACGACAACGGGTACCCCGCACATCGGCAACTACGTGGGCGCCATTCGGCCGTGTATCGAGGCAAGCAAGAATAGCGCCAACAAGAATTACTACTTTTTGGCAGATCTGCATGCGCTGGTAAAGAGTGGCGTGGATCCCGACCGGATAAATCGCTCCACGTTGGAAATCTCGGCGGCGTGGCTGGCGCTTGGCCTCGATACGGATAACGCCGTTTTCTATCGCCAGTCCGATGTCCCGGAGATCCCGGAGTTGACCTGGATACTGTCCAGCATGACCGCGAAAGGGCTTATGAATCGTGCGCATGCGTACAAGGCTGCCGTTGCCGCTAATGAAGAAGGTGGCAACAAGGATCCCGACAAGGGCATCATGATGTCGCTGTTCAGTTATCCGATATTGATGGCGGCCGACATCATCATGTTCAAGGCGAACAAGGTTCCCGTGGGTCGCGACCAAAAACAACACGTCGAAATGGCGCGTGATATCGCCCAGCGTTTTAATCATCATTACGGTGACCTCCTCGTATTGCCGGAACCTGTGATCAGCGATGACACGGCTGTGCTCGCAGGCCTCGACGGCCGCAAGATGAGCAAGAGTTATAACAATACGATTCCGCTGTTCGCACCCGAGAAAAAACTTCGCAAGTTAATCATGAAGATCAAGACCAACAGTCTTGAGCCGGGCGAGCCGAAAGATATTGCGGACTCCACGCTGTATGACATGTACAAGGCCTTTGCCACGGCGGACGAAGTAAAAGAAATCGAAAAGAAGTACGCCGAAGGTATCGCGTGGGGCGAGATGAAGCAGGTGTTATTCGAATACATTAACGAGCATGTTAAACCGGCCCGCGACGAATACGATCGATTGATTGCAGATCCACGTATTGTCGAGGCTGAGCTACAGAAGGGCGCCAAGCGGGCGCGTGAGGTATCGGCGCCGTATCTGGCCAAGATTCGGCATGCGATTGGTATTCGTAAACTAGGTTAGGGGAGATCGCATGTCCGACCAACAAAAATCATTAGCATGGGTACTGCTGTGGCCGTTTTCGATGATCTGGTCACTTGCCGGTTTCATACTGAATGTCATCGGTCGCATACTCTGTGCCCTGATCGGCATTGTTCTCATGGTTGCCGGTGTCGTCTTGACGATGACCGTCGCTGCCGCACCGATCGGCATTCCGTTGGCGGCCTTCGGGTTCTTGTTGCTAGTCCGTTCCATTTTCTAGTTAGTTCCGTTGCTATATCGCCGCATCATGTGCCTTGGCGATCGAAAGGGCTGAATTTTGCAGGTCGTATTGTTAGGAAGATTGTAGGGATTACACTTATTTTCTTTATTCAACCAAAGTTTTGTTATCACAGTTATGATTCCTGAAACGACAGATACCTTTTCCAGTAGTTGGGATATAACCTGACCTTTAGATAGGCCGGACCCAATTACATGCCAACATCCAAACGCAATGATTGAAGCGATGACCACGCTTGTAACCGCGACGGCGCTGTTGCTGGGTTCTCCGGGCCCCGCGCCCTTGGCTCTTGCTGGAACGGGGGCGACATTCGGCGTTCGCGGTGGCCTTCCGTTCTTGGGTGGCATACTCACGGGGCTATCGGTTGCAATCGTTGGCGCTACCGCAGGACTTGCAGCGCTATTTGGCATTTATCCGAATGCGCGCCTCACAGTACAAGCGATTAGCGGCCTTTATATTGCGTATGTTGCATTGAAGATAGCGACGGCCCCTGTTACTTCGCACAGTGAGGCAAGCGCCAGGCTAGCGCCCAGGTTCATCGATGGATTTGTATTGAATCTGCTCAATCCCAAGGCGTATGCGGCATTCCTAGCAATCTTCTCGCAGTTTTTGCTGCCACTCTCGTCGAATGTTTGGGCACACGTCGTAACGGGTATGGTTTGTTTGGCGGTGGCGACTGTTGTTGATTTCGTTTGGCTTTGCTTTGGCGGTGCAATTGCGCCGCTCTTCAGGCAGCCAGTTCAGGCCAGGATTTTGCGTGTTTCATTCGCGCTACTCATGGTTGCTGCGGTCGTTTGGGCAATTATGCGTTGACAAATATTGCGCATCCGCCTGAACATCGATTGGTGGGTCAAATAGTCAGGGTGACTTAATGAAAGTGCAAGGCAATATTGAATTTGCAATGCATATAGTTTGCGTCGAACGGCTCATGCTTTACTGATTCTTTTGTACGATTTTTTTTAGCTAAACCGGGCGATATCCCAACTTGTACCTGAAGGGGCAAATGATGATCAAGGCGACTTTATCGGGTCTGCACCGGTTCGTGTTCTTCGTAGCCATCCTTGCTTGTCTTACTTGTACGGCCCGAGCTGCGACACCTGAGCCGGTCACGCTGCGCATCATGAGTTTCAATGTGTGGTATGGCGGCGAGCAAGTTAGCCTGCAGAAAATTGCCGAGGCGATTCGGGCGGCGGATGCCGACATCGTCGGTTTGCAGGAGGCTGACCGGAATCTTGAGAAAATAGCCGAGTTGGCCGGCATGCCATTTGTGGATCCGCGCCGGCGCCTGCTATCGCGCTGGCCGCTATTCGACTCCGGTAACGGTGTGCGCACGGAGCAGGGTCCTGCCCCCTATTCGACGACGGGACTTGACCGTTCGGCATTGCATGCCTGGGCGATGGTTCGTCCCGGCAAAGTGGTCGCCGTATCCAACGTGCACTTATCGAGTTCGCCGTCGGCCAT
>JAHEFE010000033.1 GCA_024640365.1 Woeseiaceae bacterium
TTCAACTTTCCTTATTCAAATTCGATGCGTATTCGAGGCGTTTAGTCAGCCACACGAATGCTGGTTACGGTATTGGTCTTTACGTCGTAAGAAATGAGTACATACTCGTCGTCGCGTCGCAGTTTTTTAAATCCTTGACGGAAACCGTCAAATTTGATGCGCTCGCCACGTAATATGAAATCCGTATAAGGAGTCAGTCGAACTGACTCGGAGTCACATTCTTTGCAGCGTTTGAAAGATAACGTGCTGTTCTGCGTCGTCGGGAATTTAACGAGTGAGCTGCTCGTCTCAACTGCATCAACCACAACCTGGTAATCAGCAAATGCCGGAGCAGCGATGCCCATGATTAGTAATACGATAATTGTACGAACATTCATTATTGATACTCCAAAACTATTCTTCTGTGTGTGGGCTCCAGGCGTTGGGCCGAACCCTGAAATTCACCGAACTACTTGTTCAATCCTGTATAAACTGTCTTCTATCTACGAGGAACCAGCCCTCACTTTGCCTTGTCTAGCCGGTTTTGATGTTTGACATAACCTGACTGTGGTTTTGTCTCGTACGTCTCAAATTCATCAAAAATCCTGGTGAATGGTTTCTCTACAGCGTTGGTGCTTCCGGTCCTACAATATAAAAGGACTGCGTGTGCACCGCTCCGGCGTCACGGTCGGTAATCCCACCGGGTAGTCGTTTCGATTCGGCGGTCGACACCGCATTAAAGTGATAGGCCACGATTCCGCTGCCAGCTCCAAGGCTGAACGCACGGTCAGGCACGATTGTTGATGTTTCATAGTCAATCGTTGCATTCACTGAGTCGTGGTCATTTATGGCAGATTGGAAGTTGATCGGGCCAAGCGTTGTGTAGTTTCCCTGGGAAATTGCTTGTTCCAGGCCGGTTTCAGCAGCCTGAAACGCATTTTCGTAATCCTGATCGTTTCTAGCCATCGCCAGTTCGGTCGTCGCTGTATTCATACCGGAAATCGCGAGTACCGTGATGACCAGCATCAGCAGCAGGCCGATCACCAGTGCGGCACCGTTTTGTTTCTTGATTGATTTCATCGTCTTCATATTTGTTCTCTTTGCGTCCGACCGGCTCATCAAGTTCTGGCGTTACGGAAAAGTACAGTTTTTGACACTTGCAAGCGTCGGAACGAATCATTCTGTACGCCCAGCACTACGTCTCCAGGTGCATAGTTGCGTGCATCCTGTATGCCTGGCTCGACAGAAATTGAGCGCGCTATCAACCACAGCCGCGCGGTAATGATTCGGGCGGTTGCGATATATGCGGCATCTGCCGGATCAATAATTGGATCTCCGGGATTTACATACTGATCTACGGTATTGTCGCGATCGATATCAACGCCAAACTGCACTTGAATGTTTTCGACACCCGGCGCGATTTCCTGATCCGTTACGGTAGCGCCTCCGCCAGCCGTATCGAGCACTTTGCGGCGCAGTGTCGGCACGCCCGGAATCAGATCGGAGGTTTGGGCGACGTAATACGAGCTGACCACAAGGTTATGAGTCTGGGACTCGGCCGGATCGAATTCGCCGGGTACGGCGCCATCCGCAAAAATACGACCCTGTACACGCGTCGACTGGATTTGCAGGCGGCCGGCTTGCAACGGGGCGGCATTGACAGTTGCGCGCCTCACAGTAAGCGTGTCTGACTGGGCCTGGGCGGCTGCCGAGGCGGCGCAAGCCAGTCCGTAAGCGTTGTTGTCGCCCTGCACAGGACGCGTTAAATCCAATGCCCAGTCGACACCGCAGTCAGCCGGGGCTGGCAGGTCGAGAGGGTTGGGGTCGTCGGGCAAGGAACGGCCTTCCACTGTATCCGGACGACTGTTACGACCCCAGTTGCTGGCCATGCGCAAATCCGATTCGATTGTGTCAACGGCGAACTGGGCGGTTTCTTGCACGGCTGCGATGGATTCATTGATGACGAATGCGTGGCGGCTCTGGTTGTAGACCTGTACCGCGCCAATAATCAGGAATGAGCCAATAGCGAGCGCAACCATCAATTCAACGAGTGTTACACCGGCGATGTTCCGCTTGGACTGCGTTGCTTTTTTATGTGAGTTATTCATTACGTTGCTCAGATTCCAAAGACGGGAATTGTGATTGCGTACGTTTGACGGGCCTGACCAGCTTCATCCCATAAGACCGTGATCACATACGTCGGAAGGGCACCGGCATTAAAGACAACTGTGACGTCGCCATTGGGTAACGTGTCGGTAGCTTGTGCCTTCCAAAGCAAAATATCGTTCGCGGCCATCTCTGCTGGTATGCAAGTCGCGCCACTGGCAACGCAATTATTGTTGGCACCACCGCCCGCGTAATCCGCTCCGGCAGTCGGGTTGGCCCGAATGCGTTCCGCTACATCACCGGCCAATGTTACGGCCTGATGGCGGAACAATGACGTGCGACCTGCTTGCATGCCATAAACATATAATCCTGCGATGCCAAGCATGCCAACTGACAGCACAACCAATGCGATGAGTACTTCAATGAGAGTAAAACCACGAACCCTGCTTCTCACAGCTGATGTTGGCAGACGGTGGCTCTCAAAATTAGTTGTATGCATCATTGTCCCAAGCCTCGCGCGCCCCATTACGGACATCCACCGGTAGTAGCGTCAATTTGACCAACATCGCGGACGACATTGGACCGACCCACCGGAGTAAGAACCAGTAATCGCGCTGCGGAAGAGCCGCCAGCGGCGATAACATTACCCCGGTCATCACATAACAACGCGGTCTGTACCGATGCTGCTCCGCCCACGTCGCCACGGCCGACGCCGGTGGGTGCGTAGCTGAAATAATTGGCATCGTCATTCGTGGTAATCGCGATTCCGTCAGGAGCGGCTGGAAACTTGCGTATTACGCTTTCGCCGACGTCGTGGACGATGTCGCCGTCCGTATCGACGAAAACTATCCAGCCATTCGCGAACGAACCGCCGCATGCCGCATCGTCAGCCATTGAATTGGCGCTCGAGCAGATTGTGATATTGCTTTTCGCTCGGGCCGAAGTGGAGCGAGCCAGTAAGAAACTGGAATGCAGATCGTTGGCGGTACTCGTCATTCGGCTGTTGCGTGTGAACCCGCTGAGATTGACGATGGCGAATGAAAGAAGCACGCCAACCACGGTCACAGTGATCAGTAGCTCTAGAAGCGTGAAACCGGTTATGTGTTTTTTGTTCATGGCCGAAATATACAAGCGTGTAAATCGCGGCAGAGGAAAAACCGATAAACGGCCAAAAGCAGCCGATGAACGGGCTATTTTCGGTCTTTATATTTGACTTAATCATTACAGTCGTAGGATTTTTTGCGCGAGTCCTTGTAGCTGACTCTCGGGCGCCCGGTGTAGCTGATGACGAGGGCCCTGCTTGGAGCCCGGTCATACGGGTCGCAGAATTTGATCGTTCCGTTGGTGGCTCTGAGTTGTGTGGAGCGCAGCGAATAAGCCTGCCGATTGGAATTTATTTTGATAGTGGCGCTAATAGCGTGTTTGGATAACACCGGCTCGTTTGCGTCAATCGACGGTGGGCTGTCTCTGTCGAGGTTGGCAAAAATAAGCCAGCCACTGGTCCAGACATTTTCCTGGTTGCAGCTCATTCCGTCTGAAGAAGGGCAGATTGTTACTGGCTGGCGGCGCATGATTGACTCTTTTCGGGCCAGGTGAACGGCATGAAACAGAGCATTGACCTCTGTTCGGAGGCGGCTGTTTGCCAATAATCGGTCGAATGCAGGCACGCCGAGCGTGAGCAGAATTGCGGCAATCGACACGACAACGATCATTTCAAGCAGGCTGTAGCCTTTGTGATGCACAGTAACCTCCATGTTTCCGTGTACATACGATAGGTGGTCGGCGGAACATGAACTTCACGCGAAATCACGGTAAAAGAGCAGATTTGCGGCGACGTTTAAAATTTCGGGTTGCATCGAAATGCTATTTAGAATTAGTCTATACTCCGCAACTACCTGATTTGACGGGAATCCTTTAGATGGCTGGGTTGGATATAGAGAGATTGCTGCAACGCCATGGCGTGATGCCGACGTTACAGCGACGAGAAGTGGCTGGTGTGTTGCTGGACAAGCCGCAACATTTGTCGGCTGAGCAGATAATTGACTGCTTGCGTCTTGCCGGAAGCCGTGTGTCCAAGGCCACGGTTTATAACACACTCAAAATTTTCAGTGATTGCGGCCTCGTGCGCGAAGTCAATGTCGATTCAACCCGCAAGTTTTACGATTCCACCACTCATGCCCACCATCATTTTTACAATGTGGATACGGGAGAGCTCAACGATATACCGTGCGAGTTGGTGGATTTCCTGAGCTTGCCGCCTTTGCCACAAGGCACGGAGCAGGAGAGTGTTGAAGTTCTGATTCGGCTGCGTAGCAAGACAGATTAAAATCCCCTCAAAGTCTGGAAGCCAGACTTAAGCGACGTTATACTCGCGCCCCGCTGCCGGTATAGCTCAGTTGGTAGAGCGCCTCATTCGTAATGAGGAAGTCCGTGGTTCGAATCCGCGTACCGGCACCAATATATCCAAAAGGCCCCACGTGACAGTTCGCCTGGGGCCTTTTTTTGTGCAGAGTCGACGGATAGATTCTGGCAAAGCGCTGGGATGTTTTGGAAACCATGTCGTCCGGGGCCAGAATCCAGCCGCCAGACGGTTCGTGAACGGACTCTTGAATATCAAATTAACCCCCCTTAGAATGCGAAAAAATACATAGACTTAGCCAGTATTCCGGTTGTAGTATGTCAAAATACTTTGGGTGGCCGATAGGGACTTGTTGGCTGTAAAAGTTACTGGTTGGGTTCCAGCCGCAAAGGGGAAGACGAGTTGGAATTAATAATGAGAAAAGCAGGTAATCAATAGCTGCATGGCTAAAAAGGCCGAAACCAATACTTTAGACGCGCTGACCAATCTCAGCGCCAGACCCCGTGTCGGCGAGAGGACCCGCGGCGCGGTTGATGCGCTGCACACCAAGATTGCCGTCAATATTCAGAATCTCGACGCAGATCGCATCGAAGATCAATTGCAGGAAATTGTGGCAGAAATGCCAGAGGCGTCTGGTTGCGACTCTGCTTTTTTGGTTTTGCTGCGAGCGCGTGACCAGGCTATGCAAACCATCTTGACCATGACCAGCGGGTTTGCAAGCTGCAAGCCCGAGGTCCTGCAGGGAGAATTGCTCGATAGCTGGCCCTGGTTGGCGAAGCGCCTAGGTCACCTGCGCCTCATTGAAATACAGGATACTGACAAACCCCCTGTGCAGGCTCGAGATGAATATGCCCGGCTTGCCGAGCTGCGCATTGGTTCATGCCTGATCATCGGAATTTGTGTTGACGATCAACCTATTGCTTTCCTCGGCTTCGCCAATGAAATGCCGGTCGAGCGCTGGGACGTTAATTTGCAGTTATTGTTGAAACTCTTGGGGGCGTCACTGACTTCCGGTTTACACCGCGTGAAGATCGGTGCAGCGCTGAATGATCTTGAGGAGAAAAACAAGCTGGTAAATCTGACGGCCAACGACGGTATTTGGGACTTTGATGGCCGCTCCAAACGCCTAAAATTATCGCGGCGCTGGAAAATGATGCTGGGCTATCGCGATGACGATGATGATGTGCTGCCGGACTGGCTACGTCTGGTGCATCCGGATGATCTGGCACGAGTTCAGGGCAAGATGCGGGAACATCTCGAGGGTAAGAGTGAGTATTTTGACAGCATGCATCGCATGCTTCATCAGAATGGAGAATGGCGCTGGATGACGAGTCGTGCCAAGTCTCTAAAGGACGAGAGCGGACGGTTAATTCGCTTGCTTGGTGTTGAGGTCGACATCACCGAGCGCAAACTGTATGAAGAGGCGTTATTCCGCGAAAAGGAAAGCGCACAAATCACGTTGCGGTCAATTGGTGATGGTGTGATAACCACTGATGATCACAATAACGTTGAATATATTAATCCTATAGCCGAGGAGTTGACCGGTTGGAAGGTTGACGATGCAAGTGGTCGCCCCGTCGATGAAATATTCCGCGGTTTTCATGAAGAGACCTGTGAACCGCTCGAGAACCCGTTAGCGGTTGCCATTCGTCGTAATCGTTCTATTAAATCAGTGCGACCGACGTTGCTCATTCGTCGTGATGGGAACGAACTTTATATTGAGAGTACCGCCTCTCCTATTCGAGATGGCAAAGGGGATGTTACTGGTGGTGTCTTGGTGTTCCACGATGTTAGTGAATCCCGCGAGCTCAACAGGCGCCTGAGTTACCACGCCAGCCACGATATTTTAACGGGTCTTGTTAACCGTCGTGAATTTGAAAATCGGCTGGAGCGCGCGTTGAAAAGTGCTCGGGCACGTGAAACGTCCTATGCGCTGTGTTACCTGGATCTGGATCAGTTCAAAATTGTGAACGATTCTTGCGGTCATAGTGCCGGTGATGCGCTGCTCGGACAGCTGGGCGCATTGCTGAAATCAAAGATTCGCTGGCGTGACACGCTCGCCCGACTGGGTGGTGATGAATTTGGTGTTTTGCTGGAGAGTTGCAGTCTTGATGAAGCATTGAAGACAGCGGAGCAACTGCGAGTAGCAATCAGTGAGTTCAAGTTCATGTGGGACGACCGCAGTTTTCGGTTGGGCGTGAGCATCGGCGTCGTACCGATTACGGCCGATAACGAAGACGTTGCCGCAATGTTGAGCGCGGCTGATAGTGCTTGTGCAGCTGCCAAGGAAGCAGGGCGTAATCGTATCCACAGCTTCCAGGAAAATGATATTGATTTGATGCGCCGCCGCCGTGAAATGCAGTGGGCAGCTCGCATCAATAATGCACTGGAAGAAAATAGATTTGAGCTATTCAGGCAGACGATCCAACCACTGACTGGCACTGATTCGGGCGCTCATTATGAGTTGTTACTGCGCATGCAGGATGAGGCTGGGGCCATTATTTCACCCGAACTGTTTATTGCTGCTGCTGAACGTTATGCGTTAATGCCTGCAATTGATCGCTGGGTAATTACGAATTCATTCCGTTGGCTGGTCTCGGAAGCTGATGAACGTGAACGATTATCGCTTTGTTCAATTAATCTGTCCGGACAAAGCCTGGGCGACGAAAAATTTCTGCCTTTTGTGATTGACCAGTTCCAGATGAGTGGTCTGGATGCTACCAAGATATGTTTTGAAATTACGGAAACGGCGGCTATTGCGAGTTACTCGCAAGCCAATCGCTTTATTAACGCGCTGAAGGAACTGGGCTGCAAATTTGCGCTCGATGATTTTGGCACTGGCCTGTCCTCGTTCGGTTATCTCAAGCACTTCCCCGTTGATTTCCTCAAGATCGACGGTAGTTTCGTAAAAGAAATCTTGCATGATCCGATAGATCGCGAAATGGTGCGCTCTATTAACGAAATTGGACATTTGACGGGTAAGAAAACCATCGCCGAGTTTGCGGAGAACGAAGAGATCATAACCATGTTACGTGGCATGGGTGTCGATTATGCTCAGGGCTATGGCGTATCAGAACCCAAGCGGGTCTCTGAGGGAGGTCGCGTCGGATTACCTCGCCGCAATTAGCAAGGCTTTTGCACTTGCAGAGCTAAAAAAAACCCGGCACCAGGCCGGGTTTTTGTTTTTGGCTTTATGTTCTTCTTACATTACGAAGCCGTGATGCGACCCCACCATCGACATAACCAACGGAATGGACATCAACGTGTTGGATCGGGAAGCCATAAAAGCGATGCGCTTGCCCTTGGCGATTTCTTCGGCCGTTGCTTCGACCATACCGAGTATCTTTTTCTGGTTTGGCCAGATCAAAACCCAGACATTGAAGAGCATGATGGTACCGAGCCAGGCACCGATGCCAATGGTCAGTGCGTAGCTATTGACAGTCTCAGTGAGCATGCCAAGCGCAAATGCATCGTCCAGTTGGCCGATATGCAGGAGATATGCGGCACCCGTCAACCAGGTGACCAGTGCGCCCCAGCGAAACCAGTTCAGTGCATTGGGTGCGATGTACTTGGTGATACCAGCGCCGCCAGGGCCACCTTCATCGCTGGCAGCTTTTGCCAGTCCTGGCACCTGGATGAAATTAAAGTAATACAGCAGACCGATCCAGGTGATACCAGCTAGCACGTGTAGCCAGATAATCACGGAGTTGGCGGCAGGCATCACGATAATGTGATTGCCCATCGTTGCCACGATCAGGATGATCGCGAGTACCACGCCCCCTACGATTGTTCCGACGATGGTATTCAATGGATTCATTAGTGTTCTCCCCAGGGATTAGATCAATCGCTTGATCCCAGTGTTGTTATCAAAGTGTCGCCATGCAGCGATGGGGCATTATAGTGTCTGCGGCTCGCAAAATCAGGGTTTTGCGGCAGTAAAGGTGGCCGATTTGGCCGACGCGTTAGAGCGATCGTACAAGATTTAGTCAGCCGGGAAGGCGTAAGTGTTTGAAATGTAGTGAAAGGTGGGCATAATGCCGCGCCCGGCGCGAATTCCAGGTAATAAAATGAGGCCCGATTTTCCGAAGACAATCCGTCCTGGCTACCCTGAGTCACCCTGCATCAACATGTGTACGCTTGATGAGGCCAAACAATGCATGGGTTGTTTCCGCACACTAGACGAAATCATCGCTTGGTCTACGATGACGGCCGAGCAGCAATGGCGGGTTGTAATGCAGTTGCAAGCGCGCAGCGGACACTGAATTTGTTGATTGTTACGACCGTTAGGTCGAGTACAATGTTTCTTTTGCTTGGGGGCATGGGCTCATGCGTATGGCGATAGTGGTAGCAGCGAGCCTGTTAATGACGGGATGTGCAGCGCTGGTTGTTGGTGGCGCAGCCGTTGGTGGATACCAGATGGGGAAGGATGAACGTTCTGCTTCCCAAATCGCCAAGGACGGGACAATCACTGCGACGATCAAGAGCAAACTGATCGCTGACAAGGTCGTTAACGCACTGGATGTGAATGTCGATACTTATGACAGTCATGTGACGCTGATCGGGACGGTGGGTAGTTTTGTGGAGCGTGATCAGGCGGGTCGCATTGCTGGCGGGGTAGATGGCGTAGCTGCTGTGGACAACCAACTCAAAGTTGTCAGTAGTAAGTAACTATTGAATTTTCGGTTACCGATGCCATTAAAGGGTAACTATTTCCAAAATCAAAGCGGGAAGACAACGTGGACTTAAACGAAAGAATTGAAAAACAACTCAGCGAAAATCCGGTACTCCTTTACATGAAAGGCTCACCAGATTTCCCGCAATGTGGGTTTTCTGGCCAGACAGTCGCCGCGCTAAAAGCGACAGGGACATCATTTTCGTACGTGAATATTCTGGAAGATCCGGAAATTCGCGAGGGCCTCAAGGCGTATTCAAACTGGCCAACTTTTCCTCAGTTATACGTTAATGGCGAGCTGGTTGGCGGTTGTGACATCGTGGTTGAAATGTACCACTCCGGCGAATTGCAAAAGCTGCTGGGTGGCAAAGAATAGATTCAAGTCTGAAAAGAACAGGCGCCTTCCTGGCGCCTATTCCTTAGGCTCCAGAGCTGGCTGAAGTCTTACCGATTCGAAAATCGGTCGAAAGCTATTTACGATCGCGCAAAAGATATCAGTGGTGATTTCAGCATCATAAGCGGCTGAGTGTGCCTCTTTTTCATTAAACGCAAAGCCACCGGCGTGGGCTGCACGCGCAAGTACTGTCTGGCCATAAGCCACGCCGCACAATGTGGCCGTATCGAAACAGCTGAATGGGTGAAACGGATTGCGTTTGATAGCAGTGCGGGCGACGGCTTCATTGAGAAAGCCAAGATCAAATGCAGCGTTGTGCCCGGTCAATATGGCGCGCGTGCATTCGTGCTGACGCATCGCTCGTCGGACTTCTCTGAAGATTCGTTGTAGCGCGTCTTTTTCATCAATGGCCGGGCGCAATGGGTGATGAGGGTCAATGCCGTTAACGGCCAAAGACGCCGGCTCCATGTTAGATCCCTCAAAGGGCGTGACATGGTAGCGAATGGTTTCGCCGCGCATCAAAGTACCATCGGCCTGGGGTTCCAGGAATACTGCAGCGATTTCGAGGAGTGCATCGGTCTTCGCATTAAAGCCACCGGTTTCGACATCCACGACAACGGGAAGAAAGCCGCGAAAGCGATCGGCTATTGCAAAGGGTTTGTTCATAGTCAAAAAATCTTTATCCCGGCGTCGCCGGGAAGCAGGCTAGCGGAAATTTGATTAGTTGTTTTCCAGAACTTTTTGGTCCAGCAACAGATTCATCGTATAGCGAACACCGAAGCCAGTGATTTCGGTCGGGACGTGCCCCAGTCCTCCTTTGCGATTGCTGGCACTCAGGTCAACGTGCACCCACGGAGTATCCTCGCCCACGAATTCAAGCAAGAAGCAGGCTGCCAGAATGTGATCGCCACCACCGCCCGGCGCACACTGTTTCATGTCGGCGATATCGCTCTTGAGGTCTTCCATGAATTCTTTTTCAACGGGGAAGGGCCAGACACGTTCGCCGCTCGCTCGACCAGCTTTCTTCAGGACCGGATGGAGATCTGGTTCATTGGTGAAAATGCCACTGTAACGGGTGGTCAATGCGCTGATGCAACTGCCAGTCAGCGTGGCATAGTCAATAATGAGTCCTGGCTTCTCGCGACTCGCTAGTACTAGCGTGTCAGCTAGCGCCATGCGGCCCTCCGCATCGGTGTGGATAGTCTGAATCGTCTTGCCGTTTGCGGCCGTAATCAGGTCCTGGGATTTGTACGCTTTCGATCCGGTACGGTTTTCGGTGATTGCCATCCAGCAGTCGACTGGTATATCGAGCTTTAGGGTCGAAATTGTCAAAAACGTTCCAAGTGCTACCGCGCTGCCCTGCATGTCGGTGTGCATGTCCAGCATCGCGGCGAATGGCTTCAAGTTGGTGCCGCCCGTATCAAATATGATGCCCTTGCCGACCAGGCTGAGTTTCGCGTTGGCGGTTTTCTTCTTCGGCCGATAACGCAGACGAATGATGGCGGCATTGTCGTTATGGTTGCCCTGGGCGACGGCGAGAAACGCTCCAGCATTCAGCTTTTTAAGCGCCTTGGTACCGAATTTGTGGAAATCCCACCCTTGTTGCTTGGCGAGCTTTTGGGTCAGATCGCAGTAGGCGGCATCAGTCAACACGTTTGGAGGCAGAGCGGTGAGCCAGCGGGCCAGGTTGTTGCCGGATGCTTCAGCTGCAACGCGACTGGTGTCAATATCCTGTGCGAGTCCCAGCAGTTTGATCCCTGCAATTGCATCAGCCGCTTTTTTGGCGGATTTGAAATTTGGCAGTGCAAAGCCGGCTGCCAACGCCGCGGCAGTGACGTTGAGCGTTATTCTGGACTGATCATCGGCATTAAAACCGCAAACCCAGATGCCGATGTGCGCACCTTTGGCCGGTTTTGCTGCTTTAACCAGTTCCCGACCCAGGGAGAGTTCGTCGAAGGCCTCGTGCTCGGCCTCAAGCTTGGCCGCAAATACAGCCGTGTGGCGCGCATTGTCCAGCCTCAAACTGGCTCCAGGCATCGTTCCGGCGGCACTTTTTGAAAAGAACTTCTTCAGCTTGTCGCCCTGCGGCAGCTGCCGCCAGCTGGCGGCGCTGACTTTGTGTGGCAGAATTACCAATAGCTGATCGAGTGTGGTCAATGACTTGGCGGTTGGTATGCCTGTTGTGGTGCTAATTTTGATATTCTTCATGCTGGGGAGCAGGCTTTGCATCTTGATATAAACCTCTAAGCTATTATTGACCTGAGCTGCGCGAACATTGAAGATTGCGCGGCTCAAAAAATCGTATGTACCAAATTTATGGATTGGTGATCCTAACAGGACGAAACCGCTAATTCATCAGGCATGAACATGCCTCTATACGCCACCAATGTGCACGGATACTTTATGACGAATTTCAGCCCATTTGATGACATGGACATCACAGAGACGCGCGAGTGGCTCGAGTCTATAGATTCCGTTCTCAAAACCCATGGTCCCGAGCGAGCTCATTTTCTGCTCAACCAGATGATAGATCATGCCCGTCGTTCCGGTGCGTATCTGCCATACAGTCCCAATACCGCCTATTTGAATACAATCTCCAAGGGGCGCCAGCCAGAGTATCCGGGTGATCGCTCGGTAGAGCGCCGTATCGAGGCTTATTTGCGCTGGAACGCAATGGCGATGGTCGTGCAGGCAAACCGAGTGAGCACGGAATACGGTGGTCACATTTCCAGTTACGCATCGTCGGCGACCTTGTATGAGGTGGGCTTTAATCACTTCTGGCGGGCCCCAAATGAGAAGCACGGGGGAGACATGGTCTTTATTCAGGGCCACTCCGCGCCCGGTATTTATTCCCGGGCGTATATGGAAGGACGTTTGAGTGAGCAACAGTTGCGCCGCTTCCGTCAGGAAGTCGGTGGTGGTGGCCTGTCGTCGTATCCTCATCCCTGGTTGATGCCCGATTTTTGGCAGTTCCCGACAGTGTCCATGGGGCTAGGGCCGATGATGGCCATCTACCAGGCTCGCTATATGCGTTATCTCGAAAATCGTGAAATGCTGGCACCCAGCGATCGCAAAGTCTGGTGTTTCCTTGGTGATGGCGAGATGGATGAGCCTGAGTCGATGGGTGCAATCACGATGCCGGTGCGGGAAGGGCTGGACAACCTCGTCTTCGTCGTCAACTGCAACCTACAGCGGTTGGACGGGCCTGTTCGGGGTAACGGCAAAATTATTCAGGAGCTTGAAGCTGCATTTTTGGGTGCTGGCTGGAATGTCATAAAGGTCATATGGGGGTCGGAGTGGGATCCCTTGTTGTCTCAGGATCACAACGGGCTGTTGCGTCGCGTGATGGAAGAGTGCCTGGACGGCGAGTATCAGAACTTCAAGTCCAAAGACGGCGCTTTTGTGCGTGAGCAGTTTTTCGGTCGTTATCCTGAAACGCGTGCGATGGTTGCAAACATGTCTGACGAGCAGGTCTATAACCTGAAACGTGGCGGCCATGATTCCCTTAAAGTGCACGCTGCTTATAGAGCGGCCATGGATCACAAAGGTCAACCCACTGTGATTCTTGCCAAGACCGTAAAAGGATTTGGCATGGGGTCTGCAGGCGAAGGGCAGAACATCGCCCATCAGAAGAAGAAGCTGGATATTGATGACATCCGGATGTTCCGCGACCGGTTTAACATTCCTGTCGCCGATAAAGATTTGGAAAATGTACCGTTTTGCTTGCCAGCCGCGAACAGCGAAGAAATGGAATACCTGCACGAGCGCCGGCGTGAGTTGGGCGGATACTTGCCGCAGCGTCGCGCCAAGTCCAAATCGTTGCCGGTTCCGTCACTGCAGTTATTCAAGAGTCAGCTGGACGGAAGCGGTGATCGCGAAGCGTCAACCACGATGTCTTTTATACGCATCCTGACGGCATTAATCCGGGACAAGAATATTGGCAAGCACATTGTGCCGATTGTTCCGGACGAGGCGCGTACATTCGGCATGGAAGGAATGTTCCGCCAGGTTGGTATTTACGCATCGAAGGGGCAGTTATATACGCCACAAGATGCTGATCAATTGATGTATTACCGCGAGGACAAGAAGGGCCAGATTCTGGAAGAAGGTATCAACGAGGGCGGGGCACTCTGTTCCTGGATTGCGGCCGGAACGTCATACAGCAATCATGACGTGCCTACTATTCCGTTTTATATCTACTACTCGATGTTCGGATTCCAGCGCATTGGCGATTTTATCTGGGCGGCAGGCGATCAACAGACTCGCGGTTTTCTCATGGGCGGCACCGCTGGACGGACGACGCTCGCTGGCGAGGGCTTACAGCACCAGGATGGTCATAGCCTGGTGAGTGCATCGACGATTCCTAACTGCATCGCCTATGATCCGACTTATGGCTACGAACTGGCCGTAATTATTCATGACGGCATACGGCGCATGTTCGGAGAGCAAGAAGACGTTTTTTATTACATCACCTGCATGAACGAAAATTACGTGCAGCCGCCGATGCCTGCCGGAGTCGAACAGGGCATTCTTAAAGGCATGTATCTGTTACAGGTTGGCGGACAGGGTAAAGTCAGGGTCCAGTTAATGGGTTCGGGAACGATACTGCGGGAGGTAATTGAGGCGGCTGATTTGCTGAGAAAAGACTTCAATTTACCGTCGGATATCTGGTCGGTGACCAGTTTTAACGAGCTCCGTCGAGAGGCGCTGGACGTTGAGCGCTGGAATCAGTTGCATCCCGAAGCGACGGCGCGGAAGACCTATGTCGAGAAAAGCCTGGGTGATCGCACAGGACCATTTATTGCCGCCACGGATTATATGAAAATTATCCCTGACCAGATTCAGGGCTGGATACCGGGGCGCTACGTTACCCTCGGTACTGATGGCTATGGACGCAGTGACGGGCGTGAAGCATTAAGAAAATTCTTCGAAGTAGATCGCTACAGCATTGTGGTCGCCGCTTTGAAAGCGCTGGCCGATGATGGGCTTATCGAACAGACAACGGTCACTGAGGCAATCAAACGCTACGGAATTGATCCCGAGCGACCCAATCCGGTAACGCTCTGATCGGGCCTTTGAAATAGTTGAGTCATCACGTGTCAAAAAGTATCGAAATTCGTGTACCTGATCTCGGTGATTTTGCCGATGTAGAAGTTATTGAGGTGCTTGTCAAACCCGGTGACGCCGTGGCCAGGGAAGACGGGCTGATAACGTTGGAAACCGATAAGGCGTCAATGGATGTGCCCTCAACCCATGACGGTGTTGTCGAGACAGTACATGTTGCCGCTGGTGACAAGGTATCTGTAGGCGACCTGGTAGCGACATTGCGCGGTATTGCTGACCCACAGCCGTTGCCCACAGTGGATGTGGCTGAGCCCGCGCCGAGCCCCGTTGAGCAAGCCCCGGCTGGCGATACGGCAGTAACGTTTACGGTGCCTGATCTCGGTGACTTTGCGGATGTCGATGTCATTGAGGTGCACGTTTCGCCCGGTGACACCGTCGCGGTCGAAGATTCGCTGGTAACTCTCGAGACGGACAAGGCAGCGATGGACGTGCCTGCTAATGCTGCCGGAGTTATTGAGTCGGTATTGGTAAAAGTGGGTGACAAGGTGTCCAAGGGCAGCGCCGTGGCAATAGCGAAGGTAGCCGCTACTGCAGAAGTCGCGGTGCCACAAGCGATATCTGCCGAGTCGGTCACCGCAGAACAAGCCCCTCAAGGGTTGGTGAAGCAGTCCGCTCCGGTTTCACCCACTAACAAGGCACAGACTCTAGCAACGATAGACGAGTCCAGCTTTTCGAAAGCTCACGCCAGCCCCTCCGTGCGCAAGCTCGCGCGCGAGCTTGGCGTAAATTTGGCGCAGGTCAAAGGCTCCGGTCTCAAGCAACGAATTCTGCATGACGACGTCAAGGGGTTCGTTAAAGCAATTTTGACTGGCCAGGCAGCTGGGCCTGCGGCCGGGCTGCCTAAGGTTCCCGAAATTGATTTCGCCAAGTTTGGAGAAATCGATATTCAACCGTTAACACGTATTCAAAAAATATCCGGTCCGCGCTTGCAGGCGAGTTGGATAAATGTGCCACATGTGACCCAGCATGATCTCGCCGATATCACTGATCTGGAAGCAAAGCGTCAGAAGCTAAAGGGAGTTGCGAAACAACGTGGTATCAGCCTGACACCGTTGGCATTTATTCTTAAGGCGTGCGTTGTCGCACTGCAGAAACACGCAAAGGTGAATTCTTCGTTGTCAGCTGACGGACAGAGCCTTGTTTATAAGAAGTATTATCACCTGGGTTTTGCTGCTGACACAGATAGTGGCTTGGTCGTACCGGTGATTCGCGATGTAGATCGTAAAGATGTTTATGAAATCGCTCAGGAGTTAGCTGAACTTTCGGCGCTCGCCAGAGAGGGCAAGCTCAAGGCAACTCAGTTGCAGGGCGCAAGTTTCACAGTGTCCAGTCTGGGCGGCATCGGTGGCACGGCATTTACGCCGATCGTTAATGCGCCAGAGGTTGCGATTTTAGGCGTCTCACGTTCGTCGATGCAGCCGGTGTGGAATGGTAAGGACTTTGTTCCGAGGCTCATGTTGCCGCTATCACTTTCATATGATCATCGTGTCGTAGATGGCGCGGAAGCTGTTCGGTTTACTACGTATCTGGGCGAAGTATTAGCTGACGTTGATAGTTTGTTGCAGGCTATTCCCTAGGTATCCGCGATGAGTGAGCATTTTGAATTAAAAGTACCGGACCTCGGTGATTTTTCCAACGTCGAGGTTATCGAGGTATTGGTGCAAGTTGGCGACGTACTGCAGCAGGAAGATTCGGTAATCACGCTGGAAACAGACAAAGCGTCGATGGATATTCCGACTGTGCACGCGGGCAAAGTGTTGTCACTGGCCGTGAAGGTGGGGGACAAGGTATCGGTCGGCGATTCTATTCTTGTGCTGGAAACCGCAACCGCGGCAAACGAAACAGTGGCAAGCGCAACAGGCGCTCCAGCTGAGGCTACAGATGTGACGCATAGCACTGATCTTGTTGTTATCGGCGCTGGGCCGGGGGGGTACACCGCAGCGTTTCGGGCAGCGGATCTCGGTCTGGAAGTGACTCTGGTGGAGCGCTGGTCGGTCCTGGGTGGCGTATGTCTGAACGTTGGCTGTATTCCATCGAAAGCATTATTACACGCCGCTAAAGTGATTGATGAAGCGCAGGCTATGGCCGCGCATGGCATCAGTTTTGGAAAGCCGAGTATTGATGCCGTTGCATTGGGTCAATGGAAAGACAAGGTGGTGGGCCGCCTGACATCGGGCCTTACCCAGCTCGCAAAACAACGCAAAGTTAAGGTCGTGCAGGGTGAAGCCAAATTCACCTCGGCACACAGCTTGGAGCTGGATAACGGTGCAACCATTGGTTTCAAGCGATGCATAATTGCGGCAGGATCTGAGAGTGCGGTATTGCCAGGTTTGCCCGATGATCCGCGTATTGTTGACTCGACAGGGGCGCTGCAACTCGAGCCAATTCCAAAGCGTTTGCTGGTCGTTGGTGGTGGCATCATTGGTCTTGAGATGGCCTGTGTTTACAGTGCATTAGGCAGTGCTGTGACGGTCGTCGAATTAACCGATACGCTGATGCCGGGCACAGACCCGGACCTGGTGCGGCCGTTCCAGAAAATTATCAAGAAACGCTACGAAAACATTTACCTGGCTACACGAGTCAGCGGCATGCGTGCGACGGTGCCAGGGATAGAAGTAAGTTTCGATGGGAACAAAGCTCCTGCCAAGGAAATATTTGATCGTGTGCTGGTTGCAGTTGGGCGGCGCGCTAATGGTGATCGACTGGGGGCAGTAAATGCTGGCGTGAATGTCGATCAACGCGGCATTATTCACGTCGATAATCAGATGCGAACTAACGTTCCCCATATTTTCGCGATTGGTGATTTGGCGGGTGGACCGATGCTGGCCCACAAGGCTACTCATGAAGGCAAATTGGCGGCCGAAGTTATTGCCGGAGAGAAACGCGCGTTTGATGCGCGTGCGATCCCGTCGGTAGCGTATACCGATCCGGAGGTGGCTTGGGTAGGTTTGAATGAACTGCAAGCCAAGGAACAAGGCATTGAGTACGACAAGTCACAATTTCCGTGGGCAGCGAGCGGCCGTGCTTTATCGCTGGATCGCGACGAAGGATTTACCAAACTGTTATTCGACAAGAGCAACGGTCGCGTAATAGGTGGCGGAATCGTTGGGCCGGGTGCGGGTGATTTGATTGCGGAGATCGGCCTGGCCATCGAGATGGGCGCTGATGCCGAAGACATTGGCTTAACAATCCATCCGCATCCAACATTGTCAGAAACAATTGCGATGGCCGCGGAAGCGCACGAAGGCACTCTCACCGATTTGTACATTCCACGAAAGAAGTGAGTTCCTGGGTTTTCTCAACCCCGACTCAGCCAATATCGATCGACGGCGTGATCGAGGCTGAGTTTGCCCGCTCCCGTGAAAAACAGTGCCAGCAGCATTACGAAGTAGGTCGCGGCCCATTCGATACCGTTATTCGAAATAACGAAGTTTCCGGTTTCCGTTAGCCATTCATAATTGCCATGGGTGCGCAGAATGTCGCGGGCCCGATCCAATCTGTCAATAGCGCCGCCAACATTTGCACTGGCGAACGGTGACATCGGATCGGCGATCGCCTGCCAGCCGTTTTGCCAATGTGTGCTAACTGCAGCGACTACCATTGTCACCATCAGTGGGATTACTGCGAACCGAGTCGCAATGCCGAGCAATAGCAGAGCGGCGCCGCCGACTTCTGATAGGGTCGCCAGCCAGGCCATGAGCGTTGGAAAAGGAAGACCAAGTCCCCAATCTGAATTGCCGAACCAGGCAATAGTGTTTTCCATGGCGCCCAATTTGGCGTTGCCAGCTACCCAGAATACGGGAACGAGATAAAGCCGAAGTGCCAGTGGACCCAGGAAATCTACTGATCGAGTCGTGTTCAACCAGCGCTGCACTGTCTTTAGTACCCTAGTCATTACTAATTCTCCGAGTGCCCAGCAAGATATCCAGGGCACGCATTTGGTGCATGATGTCGTCGCCATGAGTCACTAGTTGGTCGTGATCCGCATAGTTAAGTTCGCTTGCCAAGCCAAGCAGCAGCTCTCTGCCACTGGCGTCCACGTTACTCTCCAGAAGTTCGAGTAGGCGTGCACTCACGGGGTTTAATTCCAAAAACCCCATAGTCATATCGAGTCGTCGATAGACGACCAGAAATGTCGGTAGCGACGACCGAGTGTCGGGTTGGTAGTCCGCGGAAATTCGGTGCACCGGATAGTTGTAAGCCAGCGACCAGGCCTGTTTCGATTTCACCGGGATTTCACTCAGCAAGTCGCCGTGCCGATTGATATTTTCGATATCATTATTCTCTTCCGAAATTGATAGTGCGAGTTCCGCCCATTCGTAATGTGCCAATTCGAGTAGGAATGGTTTATCTTTGAACGTACCCGCATCTTGTTGTTCGAGAAAAAGTAGAAATTCTTCCGGTACCTCAAGAAAATAAGGTGATTCAGCCCTGTGCCGAATCATGAAGGCGCGAATCAGTGCGGCCCACTCTTCATTTGAATGCAGTTGTCGTAACACTGGAAAAGTGGAGCTGAGAAGTGTGGCCAGATTGTTCTGAAACAGTCGCCTGTAGATAGCGAGGCGGCGTTTTTCGATGCCTTTTGGGGCCGGCGTGTTTTCCGGATCGCGAATCCACGCGGCCAATTCATACTGTTTGCGTTGAAATTCAGGGATATCAGTCACGGGCTGATTGCTCCGCGGCGCGTTGCAGAGTTTTGATTTGGCGCACTTCGTCTAGCAGTTCATGCATTGGCGGGAAATCGAAATCGCGTTCCAGTAGCGTGGGAACAACCCCGAAGTGTTGATAGGCATCGGCAAGCAAGTCCCATGCTTGTTGTCCAACAGGGTCTCCGTGTGTATCGATTCGCAGGTCTTCAGCCTCCACGAAGTGGCCTGCAATGTGGAAATATTTGACTCGATCGATCGGCATTGCGCGCATGAAATTCTGTGCGTCATACCCGTGATTGATGCTGTTCACTACGATGTTGTTGATGTCTAACAGTAAATCACAATCGGCTTCGCTGATAACTGCATTAACAAACTCAGCTTCACTTAGCGTGCTGTCTGTAGCTGCGTAAAATGAAACGTTCTCAATGGCCATGCGCATTTCGAGGATTTCTTGTGCGCGCCGAATGCGTTCGGCAACGTAATGGACCGCTTCTTCCGTAAAGGGAATGGGCATGAGGTCGTACAGTTGCCCGTCGTCACTGCAATAACTCAGATGCTCTGAGTAGAAGCGAATATCATGCAGCTTGATGAAGTCTTTGATGTCGCGTAACAGAGTTTCGTTGAGAGGAGCGGGTGAGCCGATACTTAGCGACAGGCCATGAATGAGAAACGGGTAGCGCTCTGTAAAAAAACGCAGCTTCTTACCCAGGCTGCCGCCGACATGTATCCAGTTTTCAGGTGCCACTTCCATGAAGTCCACTTCACTCGGTGGGGATGCCATGAGCGCATCGATGATGCCACGGCGGAGTCCAAGGCCGGCGCCAACGACGGGGTAGCGATCAGTAACAGAGGTCATGGGGTGAGAATACCTTTTGCAAGCTTATGTACTACTAGACCCGACAGTCTGCGGAAATATTACAAAGGCTTGTATTAGTTGGCACTAGCGCATGCGACCGTTGAGTACTTTGAGTCGCTCGAGGTATTGTAATTCGTCAGGCATTTGTCCGTTTCGTTGCGCTTCCCACAAGGTCTCGGCAAGACACTCAAGCATCTGATGTTCTGCTTCATGTGCGTTAGTAGATTTCCCCGCGATGGCCGTATAAAGCGCGCGCACGCCGGGGGGGCGATCGGTCGTCAGCTGATCACGAATAGCGAGATGCAGTCCCATGTGCAAGTATGGATTGCTCTTTCCACCTTCCGGGCTAAAGTTCGTATCCAGGTCGTGGCCTTCAATGTTTTCGTGATATTCCGGATGATCTTCAACGACCCTGGCAATTTGCGCGTCAAGCGGCGATAGCGGACTGCCAGTTTTCGCTTTGCTCCAGGCATCGCTGTACATTTTTCTCAATTCAGATTTATCGTTACCAAAAATCATGTTGTCTGGCTGCTCCTGTCAGGCTTCTTTTTTGTTGTATTCGCAAAGATCATATATCAAGCAGTTATCGCAGTCCGGCTTGCGGGCTTTGCAAACATAACGACCATGGAGGATTAACCAGTGATGAGCATCTTGCAAGAATTCAGCGGGCGTGAATTTAGTGAGTCGCGTTTCAACCTCCAACGGGTTCTTGCCTTTAGCCAGTCCCGTGCGGTTTGCCACCCGGAAAATATGGGTGTCGACCGCGATGGTCGGTTCACCAAATGCGGTATTAAGAACTACGTTGGCAGTCTTACGACCAACTCCCGGTAATGCCTCGAGTGCTACTCGCGATCGCGGCACCTCGCCATCGTGCTGGTCGATAAGGATGCGGCAGGTCTTGAGAATGTTGTTGGCCTTGCTGTTATATAAGCCAATTGTTTTGATGTACGACTTAAGACCGGCCAGGCCCAATTCATACATGGCCTGCGGGCTGTCCGCGACTGCGAAGAGTCGTTTCGTCGCCTTGTTAACGCCAACGTCGGTAGCCTGAGCCGATAGAATGACGGCGATCAATAGTTCAAACGGACTCTTGTATTCAAGCTCCGTTGTTGGCTTCGGATTATGGGCGCGCAGGCGACTATAAATTTTCGTACGTTTATCTTTGTTCAATGTTTGCATCCACTGGCTGGTGCGCGGCCCTTGCGCGTTTCTGATCGATCCAGTTTTTCAAGGCGATGGCGAGGGCGAGGCTGAAAAATGCTCCGGGAGGCAGTAGCATCAGCAGGAAGCCTCCATCAAAAAATTGCAGGCCCGCGCTACTATTACCGCCGGTGATCAGGTTCAAGTTTGCAAACACGCTGCCTTGGCCGACCAGCTCACGAAATGCACCAATCGCGCATAGTAGCAGGGCAAAACCAGCACCCATCGCGATGCCATCGAGAAGAGCTGGCAAAGGCGGATTGCGCGAAGCAAATATTTCGGCCCGGGCGACAATTGCGCAGTTGGTAACTATCAATGGAATGAATATACCTAATGATCGATCCAGATCGGGGAACCAGGCTTTCACAATGAGCTCAGCACAGGTAACGAGTGAGGCAATGATGATTACGTACAAGGGGACGCGAATTTCAGCATAGATAAATCGCCGGGTTAGCGAGATCAGCAAGTTTGATGCCGCCAATACCAGCATAGTTGCGAGACCCAGTCCCAGGCCGTTCACAAAACTTGTCGTGACAGCCAGCAGCGGGCACAGACCGAGCAATTGAACGAGACCCGGGTTTTCATGCCAGAGCCCACCCAGTAGTTGCTTCATGCCAGAATAGTTGGAATTGTTACTCACTCGGCCGATTCCTCTGTTCGCGGTGGCGTCGAAAAAATCTCATCGTGATGAGCATTGAAATACTGCAGAGTCTCACGGATTGCTTTGACTACGGCGCGCGGAGTCACGGACGCACCGGTCAACTGTTCAAAATCGCCACCATCCCGTTGGATTGCCCATTTGTTAACCGGCGGAGATAACAAGGAGTGGCCTGCAAACTGATGTATCCAGTCAGAACGGTTAGCTTCAATGCCGTCGCCCAGTCCAGGTGTTTCCCTGTGTTCAAGTATACGTACCGCCGTTACCTCGCCCGATGCCGTGATGCCGATGAGGATGCGAATGGGACCAGAGTAGCCGTCGGGGGCGGTCACCACAAACAGTGCCGCAACCGGTGTATCTTTTAGCCAGGCACGATAGACGATTGCAGATCCATCACCGGGTAATTCAGATGACGGTTGAATGAGCAGGGCGGATTGCAGCAGGTGGTTATCAAATGTAGTGCCGGCGAGAGCCGGGCTCAGACTTCTCTCCAGAAAAGCCTGTTGATTTGCGGCGATCCGTTCATGTGTGGCGTCTCGGGTTATAGCGACAATGCCGGTGCATAAGGCAGCAATTACGGTCAGAACCAGTGTTGCCTGCACAGCTTTGGAGGACGCCCGCTCAGTCATCCTGGTTCGCCAGAGTATTTTTTGCGTGGCCGACAATGCGCGGCCGGGTCAGATAATCGATCGCCGGTACAGCCATATTCATAAGTAGCACGGCAAAGGCCACACCATCGGCGTAACTGCCCCAGCGACGAATGCAGTAAATCAGTATGCCAATACCCAGGCCATAGATCAGGCGTCCACGCGGGCTGGTTGCGGCAGAAACCGGGTCGGTAGCGATGAAAAAGGCACACAGGATGGTTGCGCCACCAAAAAGGTGAAAACCTGGTGTCGCGTGGGCACCGACGCCAAATAGGTAAAAAACAGTGGCGGGAATGGTTAATCCTAAAATGACGCCAAGTGGGATTTGCCAGCGAATAACGCGGCGATATAACAGCCAAAATCCGCCGATAGCGAAGAAATTAGCTATCCACTCCCAGCCACGCCCCGCAAAATCGCCCATCAGTGGGTTTTGGTGAATCTCTTCGAAAGTCTGCATAGCGGCGAAGCCGGTTTGCGCCGTATCCAGAGGCGTGGCTCTGCTTATCGCTTCAAAACTTAATTCGGGTGGCAAATGGCCGCTGAGGGTATACCAGGCAGTATCCATTAGACCAAGGTGTGGGTAGTCAATATCGCCTATGTGGGGGGCGACCCAGAGGTTCATTTCAAGTGGGAATGCCAGCAGAACCACAACATAACCGGCCATCGCCGGGTTGAAGATGTTATACCCGAGCCCGCCGTACAAGTGCTTGGCAACCACTATCGCAAACAATGAAGCGGTTGCTGTTACCCACCATGGCGTCAGGGCGGGTAATGCAAAGGCAATCAATGCAGCCACTATCATGGCGCTGTAGTCTTTTAGCGCGGGACTGATCGGGCGGCCGCGCGCCCGCAGCATGGCCGCTTCGCCAGCGGCGCAGAAGACAGCGGCAACCAGTAAATTGAATATGAATCCCGGACCAAAAAAATACACATACGCTGTGGCCGCCGGGATGAGGGCGTAGAGAACTTGCCGCATCAGCGCGGCGACATCGCCCTGCGGTGCTATAAATGGAGCCTCCCGGCGCTCAAATAACATACTTACTCCTCCCCCGAGGATTTGTCAGGTCGGCTTTTCTTTTCGCTGCGCTCAAGGATAGCGCGAATTGCATCCGCCCCAACATTTCTTGCGACGTCCTTTTGTGCGGTAAGGTCCCGTTCACGTTCGAGCTTTTCAAGTCGTAGGCGTGTACTGCGCGCATCAAATCGCTGTTGGGAACGGGCTGCTCGCGCCCGCTCGTATTCAAGTTCCCGCAGTTCTGATTTGAAGTGGCGGAATTGCCCGGTAAGCGGAATGTGGCTGGGGCACACAAAGTCACAGCATCCGCATTCAATACAATCAATTAGTCCGTGTTTGCGTAACTGGTTTTCATTCTCGGCGATGCCGTACCAATGCAATTGCTGGGGCAGTAATTGAACGGGACAAACATCGGCGCAGTCTCCGCAGCGGATGCATGGTAACTCGTCTCCCGCCCCGCCATTGTCTGAGAGTACAAGTATGCAATTGGTCGCTTTGACCAGCGGTATGGCATCGGTACTCATTGCCTTGCCGGTCATGGCACCGCCGATGATCAATCGTTTTGCACGCTCTGAATAGCCGCCGGCGCAACCAATCAAATCTGCGACCGGCGTGCCCAGGCGCGCGCGCACGTTCAGCGGTGACCGCACGCCATCACCGCTTATCGTGGTTATTCGCGAGGTAAGCGGTTCACCATGGCGAATCCAGCGCTCGACCGCCGCGGCGGTTCCAACGTTTTGCACGAGACAGCCGACATCGGTCGGCAGTTCTCCACTTGGCACTTCGCGGCCTGTGACCAATTGAACTAGCTGATCTTCCGCCCCCGACGGATAGATGGTTGGCACTTGCTTTAATACGAGGCGCTCGTCGCCACTTTCCTTGATTGCGAGCGCGAGCTGTTTGTGTGCACGTGGTTTGTCACTTTCAATGACGATAAAACAGCTATTTATCTGCAGCGCATGCAGCAAGATTTTCGCCCCGCCAACGATGTCGCTCGCTTGCGCCTGCATAAGCATATCGTCGCAGCTGATATAGGGTTCGCATTCCACGCCGTTGAGAATCAGGTGTTGTAAAGGCCCGTTTTTGGCCTGCCTCAACTTGGCGGCTGTCGGATACACAGCACCGCCGAGGCCGACAATCCCGCCTTCACTAATTTTCTTGAAGATATCTGCTGCGGCAAGGTCGCTAGGCTCGTGTCGAAATTTCGTAGCGTCCTGGAATTCGTCTTTGCCGTCCGTTGCAATAATTATGCACGGCATCATGTCACCCTGCATTCTTGATACAGGACGCGGCTCGATCGCGATCACCGACCCCGAGCTTGATGCGTGGATTGCGGCACCGAGTGCACCATCGTGGGTCGCGAGTAATTCTCCGCCGAGTACGTGCTGGCCAATTTTGACGATCGGCTGAGCTGCGCTGCCTGTGTGTTGGATCAGCGGTAATATCAGTAACGGCGGCACCGGTGCATCAACAACAGGCGCCGCCGTCGACTCGACTTTGTAAGCTTGCAGCCTCAATCCGCCGTGCAATTTTCCAAGGTCGACTGTTGGAGCGCTCACGAAAGCTGTCTCATTTCGATACAGTCGACTGGGCAGGGCGGGATGCAAAGCTCACATCCCGTGCATTCCGCAGCGATCACCGTGTGCATTTGCAGTTTGGCACCAACGATCGCATCGACCGGGCATGCGTCAATACAGTAGGTACATCCAATACATAGTTCTTCAATGATAAATGCCACTCCCGGCGGCGGTGCCGGTTTGAGACTCGCATCGAGCGGCAAAGGCTCCCGGCCGAGGAGCTGTGCCAGTTGTTCGATCAACTGATCACCGCCCGGCGGGCACAGGTTAATTTTGGCGCTGTTATTGGCTACGGCTTCGGCGTAGGGGCAACAACCCGGGTAGCCGCATTGTGCGCATTGAGTCTGCGGCAATCGCTTGTTTATCTCATCCGCTACCGTTGAACGGTCAGCCGGCAGACGTCGTGTCGCGACTCCAAGTATGATGCCGGCCAGCAAAGCAAGCGTGCTTATC
>JAHEFE010000069.1 GCA_024640365.1 Woeseiaceae bacterium
ACTTCGGATATAACAGCGTAAATTGTAACCGGAGACCCCAGCCTTCGGGGCCGGCATCCGAGGATTTCGCCCAGTAACGAACGCCACCCCCGACTTGCACCAATTGATCACCGAAGCGCAGTAATCGATTCGAAGTTGTTGTCTTAATCGACGATCCCAAATTCCGCGCGCACTTCTAATTTTCTGCCTCTCAAACCAGAATTGACACGATTGCGACCATTTTAGCGGGCCGGCAAATAGTGGTGCTGGCCAGCTACGATTCACTGCCGCTCGACAGAAACCCTGCAAAGCGTAATACTCTGAATTCTAATTTTTCGAGCAGCGTGCGGGTGTAGTTCAATGGGTGAGCAACGGTTGGCGCGAAGCATCGCTTCGCGAGTTGCGAACGACCGGCCACGGATGGTCGGGCCGGTGGCGAGAGAACGGCAGAGCAAAGGCAGGGACGCCAGGGAAAAGTTTTCTGACAAAGAGCGGGTGTAGTTCAATGGTAGAACTTGTGCTTCCCAAGCACATAACGTGGGTTCGATTCCCATCACCCGCTCCACTTCAATAAATGGTTCAAAATTTTCACTGGAAAGCGGTTTATAATCATCTCACTTAGAAATGTCACCCTGGCGTCGGCGTCAAGTTGAGGCCGCTTCCCAGGATCTTCATCTTGGCTTAACTTTTCAAAGAGCCCGTCTCATGCAACCGAATTTACTCGATAGCACCTTGACCCAGGCCGCTGGTGGCTCAGGTACTGGTCTCGAAGTGTTTGGCATCCCGATCGATTTCATATTTTTCGCACTCACGTTACTCGGTGTGGCGATTTTCCATCACCAAACCATGCGTGTGGCTCTTATCGGTTTGGCCGTCATCGTTTGTTACAAGTTTATTTTCTCAACTTTCGACGGAGTGGCTGGCATCGAAGGCCTTGTGTTGCACGTCGCGAGAGAGTGGGTCGTACTTGCCAATCTGTTTGGATTGCTGATGGGCTTCGCGTTGTTGGCCAATCATTTTGAACAAAGTCGCATCCCGGATTTTCTACCGGCGTTGCTGCCGGATGACTGGCACGGTGGATTGGTATTACTGATCGCGGTCTTCTTCCTGTCCACGTTTTTGGACAATATCGCAGCGGCCATTATAGGCGGCTCGATGGCGGCAGCCGTGTTCCGTGGCAAGGTCCATATTGGTTATCTGGCCGCGATTGTAGCCGCTTCGAATGCGGGCGGTGCTGGCAGCGTCGTGGGTGACACGACCACGTCGATGATGTGGATTGAAGGCGTGTCGCCGCTGATTGTGATGAAGGCATTCTTGCCAGCCCTGGTTGCGCTGGCCGTTTTTGGTATTCCAGCGGCCAGGAAGCAGCAGCAATATTCACCGATCATCAAGGATCCGCCAGTAGGTCTTCACATGAACTGGGCGCGTGTTGCTATCGTGTTGATCGTCGTCAGCTCACTAATTGCCACGAACGTTTTCGTCAACGCGGTATTTCACCAATACTCATCGAAGTTTCCCTTCCTGGGTGCGGCAGTCTGGGTTGCACTGCTGCTGACGGCTCTATGGCACAAGCCGGACTGGTCTTTACTGCCCAACGCAGGCCGCGGAGCGGTGTTTCTGCTGTCGCTGGTCACCTGTGCTTCCCTGATGCCGGTAGACCGGTTGCCGGACGCCTCCTGGCCTACGGCAGCGGGCCTCGGGGTCGTGTCGGCCGTATTCGATAACATCCCGTTGACCAAGCTTGCTTTGGAACAGGGCGGTTATGACTGGGGCGCATTGGCCTTTGCGGTCGGCTTTGGTGGCTCAATGATCTGGTTTGGTTCGTCGGCTGGCGTTGCTTTGGCTACCCGCTTTCCTGAAGCGAAGTCCGTGGGAGACTGGCTGCGACATGGCTGGTACGTAGCGGCGGGCTACGCGGTTGGTCTGGCGGCCTACTTGCTGATCCTGGGTTGGAAGCCTTGATGAAGTCGCCGGGCGTATCACTCGCCAGGTCCTGAGTGTGATGACTGGCACTGATTATCTGACTCTTTACAGGTAAACTCCGAGAAAGTCAGGTTTTGATGCTTACTCGTTTGCGCAAGCTTCACTATTGGAGATGCCTGCATGATTAGTCGAATTCAGCCGCAGATTGGTTGTATCCCAGATTGTTGAGTGAAGCGACACTGCAGAGCCTTCTGAGCGATGAGTCGTTATCCCAGGCCGACAAAATCTTGTGTTGCCTTGCGCTTAATCCGGACATACCGCTGCGAGTAAATGCAATCAAAAACATTGGCATGCGCAACGGCCTCGTAGAAATTCAGAAATGGAATGTGCTGGCGCAGCTTTCCCGCGAACAAAAGCTGGTTTTTAAATCGGCCAAAGGCTGGGAGTTGACAACGGACGGTCTGGCGCGCGTCGAGGTGTTGGCTGCGGCTTTCGATAGTGAGGAATCGCGGGAGGTTGTTGCATCCGGCTTCGCGCCGACGCAGAGCGTACTCATCGTGGAAAGCAATGCCCATACGATGCAACTACTAGAGTTCATATTTGGTCGTGCCGGTTACCTGGTTTCCAAGGCAGCTAATGGACGCGACGCTCAGGACTTCATAAGCGCTCAGTCGGCCACAGACTTGATGGTGACCGCCTTAACACTGCCTTATGTGAGCGGCTATCAGGTTATTAGCCACGTGAAACAAAATGCTGCCTGGATGCACGTTCCTATAATTGTTTTATCGGGAAAAGTGCTGGAGGCAGATGTCGTCAAGGCGCTCAACCTTGGTGCAAACGATTACGTAACCAAGCCATTTCGTCCCCGCGAGTTATTGGCGCGCGCCCAACGACTGATTATTACTTACCAGGCGCTGGGGAAGTCGTGATGAGTGCGGCTCATAAGTTTGTGCCGGTTTTCGTTCAGGCCGTAATGATTTGTTTGCTGCCGGCACTTTCAGTGGCGGATCAATTTCATCCGACGCCGCAAGTATCGGATGCCGGGTCGGAAAGTGCAGAAATGATCGGGCTTCGGTCGCGTCTTGCAGATGAACCAACCGACGTGACAGCGCGAGCCACCCTTGCGAGGTTGCTGAGCCAGGACGGGCGCTACGACGAAGCATTGGGGGAGTACGAACAGTTGATCGCGGCCTATCCGAATGACGTAGATCATTCACTGGCTCGCGCCCAAGTGCTGAGCTGGATGGGCCAAGATCGTGAGGCATTGAATGAGCTCGAGCGAGCCAAGAACCTTGCTCCTGATTACGAGGACGTCTGGCGATTGCAGTTCGCCTTGCTCGGGCGCCAACACGACGCGGCAAGCGAGAGCGCGCTGATTGTATTGCGCGATGATGCGATCGCCCGCTTCCCGGAGGCTACGTGGACGACAGCACCCGGCTCTGTTAAATCGATCGAATGGGAGTTGACCGTTGGCGCCGCCTACGAGCAATTATCGAAGGATCTTCCCGATTGGAATAACCAATATGTCCAACTGGATTGGATCAGAAACAGCGATGAGCGTTATTTCGGTCGTATTGCACGAGACGCACGATTTGATAGCTCTGATCAGCAGTTTGCGTTGGGTGGCAATTGGCGTGTATTGCAAGACTGGAACTGGGGCGCCGAAATCAACGCCAGTCCGTCCGCCGATTTTCAACCCGAATCAGGTTTTGCATTACACGCTGGACGCTCGCTTGGCCGAGACTGGATCGCGGACGCCAGCTTCCGGCAACGCCGCTACACCAATGCCATCGTTAGTACCTACGGAGGCGCATTGCAGCGCTATTTTGGCAACTATCGCGCTGCCTATGGACTCAACGTATCGCACTTGCACGGACTCGGAAACAGCCTTGCGCACACGTTGTCAATCGATTGGTATATGACGGAACAGGACAGTCTCCGATTGACTGTTGCTGATGGCGAAGAAGCCGAAGCCGTAGGGGCGGGCCAGGTTCTCGAAACACCAGTGACAAGCCTTACGCTTTCCGGACGCCACGCATTTAATGACCGAGTGGCATTGTCCTGGTGGACCGGCACTCACCGCCAGGGAAGTTATTACCGGAGGAGCTATGTTGGACTGGCTCTTACAGTCGGACTTTAATACTCAGGTCACGGCCGCGATCTGGTCAACGATCGTCGCGATAAGCTCCGCGATTGTGCTGTTTTTTTACACACTCGGCTTGCGTCTTGCGACCATACGCGAAGAACAGCGCCGGGTACCACTCATTGCACGCTGGCGGCGAATTTTCGCGACAGCGGTAGTATCTGATGTGGGCATAGGTTCAAAAGGGCTGCCCGTGATCAAGCGCAGTGAAGAGGCTGAGGTTTTGGAAGAATGGAATCTCAGTCGAAACACAGTTGCGGGGGACGCCACCGAAAACCTGGTTGACGTTGCAAAACGTCTTGGGTTCCCTGCTATCGCTCACCGTATGCTCCGCCGAGGAAATACGAGCGCTCAATTGCTTGCTATACAAACTCTCGGTCATCTCAAGGACGAATCTAGCTGGTCCACTCTCCTTGAACTGGTCGACAGCGAGAACGGAGCGATTTCAGTGACGGCCGCCACGGCGCTTGTCGACATTGATGCCGGGCGGGCAATACGAGTTTTGGTCCCCCTGATTCCGATTCGTCGCGACTGGTTGCAAACGAGAGTGGCGATGTTTCTACGCACCGCCGGAAGCGAGCTAATCAGTGAGCCCCTGTTTCGCGAAATTCGAACAGCAGAGCCCGAGGCGCAAATTTTTTTGATGAAGTTCGCACCATTGACGGAGACGTCGGTTGGCGAAGCAATTGCGGAGGACCTGGTTCGATACAGTCAGGATGCGGGAGTTCTGGGTGCGGCACTGAAGATGATGATGGGCTACGGCGGGTTGCCGCGCATCGCGGAGCTGGCGGTTCACGAATCGTGGCTGGTCAGACTCGGTGTCGCCGAGCTGCTGGGAAGAGCGGGTGCCAGGCAGCATTTGCCGTTGCTTGAGGCGTTGTTGAATGATCAGCAGTGGTGGGTCCGTTATCGGGCCGCGCAATCGATCGTTTCACTACCTTTTCTGGGGCCCAATTCGTTGCATCAGTTGCAAGCGAGGCAGACCGATCACTTTGCGCGGGACATACTGGCCCATGTTATGGCAGAGGCGGGCTTGTGATGGGGATCGAGGAACTCGTCAAAGATACCCAGTGGATTTTCTTGCTGTATTTCATCGGTATTAATGTCGGCTATCTGGCTCAAAACGTCATTGCGACCATGGGTATTCGAAAGTACATGGAGACAGCCAAGCAGTTTGAATCCCAAGGTGTGTTCTCATCACTGGACATTCCGATCAGTGTCGTTGTTCCTGCCTACAATGAGGAGGCATCAATAATTACGTCGGTCAAGGCGTTGCTGCAGATGGAGTATCCGGTATTTGAACTTATTATCGTTAATGACGGTTCGACCGATGCAACGCTGCAGACATTGATTGATGAGTTCGGCATGCAGGAATTTCCGGAAGCGTACCGCGTTAGAGTGCCAAGCTCGGAGGTGCGTGGCGTTTACCGCTCACCCCGATTTAGCAATCTGAGGGTTATCGATAAGGTAAACGGCGGCAGCAAGGCCGATGCGAGCAATGCAGGTATCAACGCGTGTCGTTATCCGCTCGTTTGTATCGTCGATGCCGATTCCATTCTTCAACCGGACAGTCTGCGTCGCGTCGTCCGACCATTCTTGCAGGATCAGACGACGATCGCAGTAGGCGGCACCGTGCGCATAGCCAACGGTTGCACGGTTCGTCAAGGGTTTATGGAAAAGGTCGGTTTGCCAGGAAATTTTCTGGCGTTGGTGCAGGTCGTGGAATATTTGCGGGCCTTTCTTTTTGGTCGCATGGGCTGGTCGCCGATAAATGCGTTATTGATTATCTCCGGCGCTTTCGGTGTGTTCCACAAGGAAACACTCATTGAAGTCGGCGGCTTCAACAAAGAAGCAATTGGTGAGGACATGGAGCTGGTGCTACGCATGCACCGTATTATGAAAGCGAAGAAACGCCCTTATCGAATTACTTTTTTACCTGACCCGGTTTGCTGGACCGATGCGCCGGAGAATCTTCGTGATCTTAGGAGTCAGCGCGTGCGCTGGCAAAATGGTCTTGGGCAGGCGCTGATGCTGAATCGATCGCTGATCTTTAATCCACATGGCGGTACCGTGTCGTGGCTGGCGATTCCGTTTTACCTGGTTTTTGAGCTTCTTGGGCCGCTGCTGGAGGTCTTTGGCCTCATTATCATTATTGTCTTTGCCTTTATGGGCTGGTTGGGTTGGCCGGAAAGTGCGATTTTTTTGGGCCTTGCCGTGGGGCTGGGTATCTTGTTGTCAACGAGCGCCATCATGCTTGAGGAGATGTCGTTCCACATGTATCCCCGAACCCGGGAATTGTTGTTGCTGTATTTCATTGCCGTTGTTGAGAACTTTGGTTTTAGGCAGCTGACCGCAGTGTGGCGGTTGCAGGGCCTGCTTCGGTGGATGCGCGGTCGCAAGCATAAGTGGGAGACCATCACACGCAGTGCGAGCCTGGCGGATAAGTCCTGACCCGCGTTCCGAAAACGACGCTACGGCCACCACAGGCGGCGTGGCAGCAAGGTTGAGTGAAGCCTTGCGGGACAATAGCGCCGCTCGCTATCGGTCGGGCCACTTCAGGTGGAATAGAGTAACAGCCTTTGGTTATTGTCTACGATTGGGCCGTTCCAGGTTGAACCCCTTACTAACTGTTACTGCT
>JAHEFE010000034.1 GCA_024640365.1 Woeseiaceae bacterium
GCCAAGCAAGACAGTATTTCCACAATGTACGAAGTGCTCAGGCGGCGGAATGGCCATGTCGGTTATTCCCAGCGATCCAGGCGCAGGACCGCTTCGAACCGGCAATGCAAATATGCTTAGGTGGTTACGGCCCGCCGGCTTAGCAAGTCTTGTTCCATTTGTTGGACTTTTGCGGCCGTGAGACGGTAGTACGCAATGGCAATTACTCCCAGCAGTGCCAGAAGTGCGGGCAAGAGACTGAACATGAACCGTATACCGGTTATGGATGTAGCTGTCTGGATTTCGTTAGCCACAAACCCGAAGAGCGACAATATATATCCAGCCAATCCTGCGCCGACAGCCAATCCAAATTTTTGGGCGAATTGCAGCGTAGAAAAGACCAGGCCCGTCGTGCGCAGACCTGATTTCCACTCTCCGTAATCAGCGCAGTCAGCATACATAGACCAAACCAAAGCGGGTGTTGGTCCGATGGCCAGTGACCCCAGGCAGTTGACGACAACCATCAGCCAATACTGGTCAGGAGGAATGACATAAAAAATGGCCATTGATAGCGCGTTAAGTATGGTCAGCACGATCATCAGACTGCGCTTTTCAAAGTGTTCGCAGAGCCTCTTGGTAAAGGCAATGCCGCCGATCATTGCCAGCAACCCCAGTGACAAAAATACTGCGGTTTTGTCGAAGATCAGGAATATTTGGGCGCCGTCGTCGCCAACGTAATACTTGAAATAATAAAGCAATGAGCCGTTGCGCACGGCGATGTTCATTAGCGTAAAAATTGCGGCGATGAACAGGGCAATCCAGGGGCCATTGCCTAAAAGTGCTTTAAGGTCCGATTTGATATGGGACTCGGTCTGGGTAGGCGTGACCCGTTCTTTGGTAGTGGCGAAACTGATCCAGAACAACACGACCGAGAGCACAGCAAAAATTATTATGGTCAGGCGAAAGCCAAGCGCCTCGTCGCCGCCGCCGAGAATGGTTTTCAGCGGCGTTACAAAGGTACCGATTAACCAGGCGGCGGCGAAGGCGCAAATGAACCGATAACTGGCGACTTTCGTTCTTTCCATCGAAGAGGGTGATATAACTCCCATCAGCGCTGAATAAGGAACGTTGATCGCCGTATAAGCCAGCATCATAAGTGTGTACGTGGCATACGCGTAGATCAGTTTGCCTGCATCTGACAGGTCGGGGTTTGCGAACATGGCGTAACCGCAGAAACCGTAGGGAATTGCAGCCCAAAGCAAGTACGGCCGAAATTTACCCCATCTGGTATTGGTGCGATCCGCAATCAGGCCCATGATCGGATCGCTGATGGCGTCCACAACCTTGGTTACGATGAACATGGTACCAACGGCCGCGGCGGGTAATCCGAAGATGTCGGTGTAGTAGTAAAGCAAAAAGATATTAAAGACCTGGAAGAAGAAATTGGAAGCGGTGTCACCCAGGCCGTAACCGAGCTTTTCCCGGAACTTCAATGGCTCTGTATCAGGCGCCACGGCGTTGCTCGAGCTGCATTCGGATTTCGTGCGCCTTTTCTTCATCTATCGAATACGTTGCTATGATCCAAATCGCGATTGCTGATGCCAGCACCGGTACAAAGGCATCAAACAGCCGCATCAACATGATGGTCTGTGCGCTTTGATTGCCGTCGAGTGCGACATCAAAGCCAGTTGCATTGAGCAGGAAGCCGCCACCGGCAATAGCCGCGGCCATGCCGAGTTTAACGACCCACCAGAAGATCGAGCCATACATCCCTTCGCGCCGCTCGTGGGTTTCAAGTTCGTCCATATCGACAACGTCTGCAATCATTGATGGCATTAGTGTAAACAAACCGCCAAGACCGAACGCCATTAACGGGGCTGGCAGCAGCAGCAACCACGGAACGTCAGGATTGTAGCAAACCCATTTGAGTGCATAGCCAACCATGGATATACCTGTTGCTACGAAAAACGCCCGTCGTTTTCCTATTTTGGTTGCAAGTACAGTTACCAAAGCAATAACAAGCAACGCGGAAACGGCGCCCAGTAGACCCGAGTGGCCGACGAATGCAGCACCCGCATTCTTGTCGCCGCCAAATACGTAGTAGATGATCACATAGGATTGAAATGCTGAAATAAGAATGAAGCCATTGAATACCAGAAATGTGGCGGCGCAGAGTTTTTGAAAAGGTTTGAATTTCAGGGTCGTTAGGAAGCCGCGAAAAAAACCACTGATGTTGTCAAAAAACGTATGTTTTCGAGCTTGAGTCGTCTCGGTATCTTCGGAGAAACGCTCGCGCAGGAATATTGCTGGCAGTATCCCGACGGAAATGACAACGACAGCGATAATGAGTGCTAATCCACCGGCACCGTCAACAACATTGTCGAATAACTTTTCGCTATACATGATCGCCAGAAAATATGGAGAAATCATGTAAGCAAATTGACCGATAAAATTCTGCACACCCATGAGACGCGTGCGTTCATGGTAGTCCGGTGTGAGTTCGTAACCGAGAGCCACCCACGGCGTTGCGAACATCGTGTAGGCCAGATAAAAGATGAGAGAGCCAGAAAGGAAGAACCAGAAATAGAACGACTCGGACTTGTTAGCCGGCAATTGCCAGAGCAGTGCGAATATGACCCCGACGGCAATTGCACCAATAAATATATACGGTCGGCGACGCCCCCAGCGGGAGCGCGTTTTGTCTGAAATGTAACCCATCATTGGATCTGTTAATGCGTCGGTGAGTCGGGGCAGTGCTCCCAATAAACCAACCAGAGCGGGGTTCATTCCAAGTCCCAGATTGAGGACAATCACCATGCCGCCAATGGACGCCGCCAGTAGGTTGTTGACGAATGCGCCCAAGCCGTAAATCACCTTGTGGTGAAACGGGATTCGATCCTCGTTGGCGGTTTCGTAGTGTTCCATAGTTGCTGCATCGTCGACCAAATTGACAGCGCTGTCAAATATTGCTAAAACCGCCAATTACAATACGATTGAAGATTCCTCACGATTTTCTTGTTCTGTAATCATTACCCCTCATACCTGTATATGACAATGTAAATTCATGAATGTATCTCTAACAGAGAAAACCGCCAAAACGTTACGCATCGAACAGCGGATTGGCGAGTTGGTCGGCGAGATGACGGTTGCTGAAAAAATCGGGCAAATGAATCAAGTGTGCCTTGTTGATCACGCAGTTCCGGAAGATGCACGTGTGGCCCTACGGTCAGGGCGAATCGGTTCTGTTCTCAACGTGGTTAATGTAGAGATAGTTAACGAGCTGCAACGTATTGCTGTTGAAGAAAGTCGACTCGGCATACCGTTGCTTATAGGGCGCGACGTCATTCATGGCTTTCAGACTGTTATGCCAATTCCCTTAGGGCAAGCGGCAACCTGGAATCCAACGTTGCTAAAAGAGGGAGCTCGATTTTCCGCGCAGGAGGCTGCGGCGAGTGGAGTGAATTGGACTTTCGCTCCAATGATCGATATCTCGCGTGATCCCCGCTGGGGCCGAATAGCCGAAAGTTTTGGCGAAGATCCTCACCTGACAAGCGAATTGGGCGTCGCGATGGTGCGGGGCTTTCAAGGTGACGATCTCTCGACCAGGGGGTCGATCGCGGCTTGTGCAAAACATTTTGCGGGATACGGTGATTGCGAAAGCGGTCGTGACTACGCGACCACGAATATTCCCGAAAATGAACTACGCAATGTTCATCTGAGGCCGTTCAGGGCGACTGTCGATGCTGGTGTGGCCACGATCATGGCATCGTTTAGTGATCTGAATGGGATACCGGCGACTGCCAGTGAATTCTTGATGCGCCAGGTGCTGCGTGATGAGTGGCAGTTCGATGGCTTTGTTGTCAGTGATTTCGACTCCATCAGTCAATTGTGTGTGCACGGATTAACCGAAAACGACAAAGACGCGGCCTTGCAAGCCGTCACTGCCGGTATTGATATGGAGATGGCGGGCGCATGTTATACCGAACACCTCGAAAGTTTGATCGATGAAGGCCGGGTTGATATCGGCGTTGTCGATGAATTGGTTGGCAATATTCTCCGAGTCAAATTTCGACTGGGACTATTTGAAGATCCGTACACAAACCCGTCCGACTTTCCTTCAAAACCCAATGCTGATGCAATGCGGGCCGCCAAGACCGCTGCACTGCAAAGTGTCGTTATGCTCAAGAACGACCACGACGTACTGCCATTATCCTGTGGGAACCTCCGTTCGATCGCCGTTATCGGCCCATTGGCCGATGCACCCTATGAGCAACTTGGCACTTGGATTTTTGACGGCGACCCAGCTCTAAGCATTACCTGCCTTCAGGGTGTCCACGACATGGTTGGTGATGCCGTAGACGTCCGTTTTGTTCGTGCAATGGACACGAGCCGCAGTCGTGATACAGCAAGCTTTGACGAGGCGGTAAGGGCGGCACAGGAAACGGATCTGTCCATTTTGTTTCTGGGCGAAGAGTCTATCCTGACGGGCGAAGCACATTCGCGTGCTGATATCGATTTGCCGGGTGCCCAGGTCGAACTCATACGTCGAATAAGGAAGGCTGGCAAGAAGGTCATTGTAGTAATTCTTGCCGGGCGGCCATTGACGTTAACGAACATAGTCGATGAGGTCGACGCGATTCTGTACGCATGGCATCCCGGTACCATGGGTGGAACTGCGATCGCCGAGCTGCTCTTCGGTATCGAATCGCCATCCGGAAAATTGCCGGCGACCATGCCACGCATGGTTGGACAGATCCCTATTTATTACAATCAAAAGAACACGGGTAAGCCGCCCAGACCTCACGAATTGGTTTTTATTGACGATATAGCGGAGCAGGCTCCACAGACGTCATTCGGTATGTTCGCATTTCATCTGGACGCGGGCTTTTCGCCCTTGTTTCCATTTGGCTATGGACTTTCTTATGCCAAATTTGAATATAAGAATATTCGCACCAGCATTCATGAAGTTGAGATCGGCGACAAACTCACCGTAAGTGCGGAGCTAACAAATAACGGTGAGGTCGGCGCAGTGGAGGTTGCACAGCTTTATGTACGTGATCTCGTTGCAAGCGTTACTCGCCCCGTTCGAGAGCTCAAGGGTTTCAAACGGGTATATGTCGAATCTGGGCAAACGATTACAGTTGAGTTTGAGCTGCAGACTAGTGACCTCGCATTCTATGGCCGCGACTATAAACTGGTGACGGAGCCAGGAGAGTTTCGCGTCTGGATCGGCGGGAGTTCCTATGCGGACCTGCAGAGTGAGTTCCAAGTTATTGCGAGACAACGCGGTGCGTAACGCGAGCATATTCATCCTTTTGTTATTAGCGCTGACTGCTTGCACCGGCAGTCCCAAGACTATCCAGGCTCCCGTAAAAGTCGACGTTGTAAAGACGGCAGATGGTTATCAATTGTTGCGCGATGGCCAGCCTTATCAAATAAAAGGTGCCGGGCTTGAATACGGAGACATCAGTTCACTGGCGGCGCACGGTGGAAATTCGATCCGGACCTGGACCACTGAGAACGACGTCGAATCAGCTCAGCAGGTACTGGATAAGGCACTGGCCAACGGGGTGACAGTAGCGCTTTGTCTACCGATGGGCGCCGAGCACTGGGGCTTTGATTACAACGATAAAAGGGCGGTAAAAGCGCAATATGATCGCCTCCGAGCCGAGGTACTAAAATATCGTGATCACCCGGCACTGCTCGTATGGATAATTGGTAACGAGCTTAACTTTGATTACACCAATCCAAAAGTATTCGATGCCGTTAACGATGTAGCCAAGATGGTTCATGAGCTGGATCCAAACCATCCGACGACGACGACAATAGCCGGTGTACACGGTCGCGAGAGGGAACTCTCGGATATTGCGGAGCGCGCGCCAGAAATTGATTTTATCAGTTTCCAGGTTTACGGAGAGTTGGCCATCCTTCCGGACGTAATCAGGGCGACCGGTTTTGACAAGCCGTTCCTGGTTACGGAGTGGGGTGCTTTCGGGCATTGGGAAGTTCCGCAAACCACGTGGGGCGCGCCGATAGAAATGACAAGCTCCGAGAAAGCAAATTTCTATCTGGATGGTTACAAAAACAAACTCGAACCGCTCGCCGGTCAGCTTATCGGCTCTTATGTTTTTCTTTGGGGGCAGAAGCAGGAGCGCACACCAACATGGTTTGGTCTTTTCACCAGGGCTGGAGAAGAAACCGAAACTGTTGATGTGATGCATTACATCTGGAACGGCTCCTGGCCCTCTAATCGCGCTCCACAGGTTAAGTCGTTCATGCTTGACGGCAAGTCAGCCAAGCAGAGTGTGACACTGTATTCCGGTCAGAGATATACGGCGGCTTTGGATATCGCGGACCCGGACAACGATCCGCTGACTTACCGATGGGAAGTTAAACCCGAGAGTGATGCGCGTCACGCCGGTGGCGCCAATGAAGAGACTATTACAAGTCTTGAGGGCGTAGTAGCGGATGCTGCAGGGTATAAAGCGGACATTACTGCGCCAGCACCGGGCAACTATCGCCTGTATGTCTATGCGTATGATGGCGAGGGGCATGCGGCACATGCCAACATTCCTTTTCAAGTAATTAGCGGGGTCAGCAAGTTGATAGCGGGAGAAACTATAGCAGTAGCCTATTCAGGATTTCGAGACGGACAACATCCTGATCGCGGCGACGGTGCCGTCAATCCAAGTGTCGATGAGATTCTTGAGGATCTCAGGATTCTGGTGGCCCATGATTTGAAATTGGTTCGCCTGTACGACTCAGGCGAGAACTCCAGGACCACACTTGAACTGATAAGAAAGCATGATCTGCCGATCAAGGTGCTGTTGGGGGTTTGGCTGAAGGCGGAAGTCAGCAATCACCTGGGCTGTGCCTGGTTAGAAGAGCCGATACCTGACGAAGAGCTTGCGAGGAATATTGCTCTTAATTCAGAGGAGGTTGGCCGTGGTATTGTGCTGGCCAATGAATACCCGGACCTGGTGGTCGCTGTCAGCGTCGGTAACGAGGCTCTCGTTGACTGGAATGATCACATGGTATCGGTCGCCAGTGTGATTAATTACGTCCGACAGGTAAAAACGGCTATAGCCCAGCCGGTCACGGTCGCCGACAATTACGCATGGTGGGCCAGCGATGGGGCATCCCTAGCTGCTGAAGTTGATTTTCTGGGTGTGCATACTTATCCCCAATGGGAAGGTAAGACAATTGACGAGGCACTCGATTACTCAATTGAAAATATCACGGCCGTACGAGCGGCTTTGCCGGATAAGCCGATAGCTGTTCTTGAAGCGGGCTGGGCGAGTGTCGCTAGTGAGTTTGGTGATCGCGCCAATGAGCAGGATCAATCGCGCTATTTCACTGAGCTCAAACAATGGGCGATCGAAACTAACACGACAATCTTTTTCTTTGAAGCATTTGATGAGCCCTGGAAGGGCGACAGTGCCGATCCGCTAGGCGCGGAAAAGCACTGGGGTATGTTTAATGTTGATCGAACTCCGAAACAGGTTCTGACGAGTAATGGAAAATAGGCTCGCTGTGATTGTTACATTCTTACTGGTTTCTGCGTGCAGTGGCGGTAACAAGAGCGTTACAACACCGGTAGTAATGTTACCACCTCCGCCGCCAGTCGAGGTTAATGTCAATGTTTCAAACCCCGTCCTGACTGTGGCGGACAATACACCAATATCGCCGGGCGGTGAGCGGAGTCTAGTCTGGAGTGACGAGTTTGATGCCGCGCAACTCGACCCAAACGTTTGGTTCTTCGAGAGTGGTGATGGCAGTCAATACGGTAACGCGGGCTGGGGCAATAATGAGCTGCAATGGTATCTACATGACAACGCCCGGCTGAGTAATGGCGCGTTAGTCATCACGGCCCGTAAAGAATCTGTGAACGGCAAAACTTTTACATCAGGACGTATCAGCACAGTTAGTCGTTTCGCTTTTCGTTATGGTCGCATAGAGGCGCGTATTCGCCTTCCAACTGGCCAGGGGCTCTGGCCTGCTTTTTGGTTGTTTCCGCAGGACAAGGCCTATGGGCCCTGGGCGGCTTCCGGGGAAGTTGATGTGGTGGAAGCGGTCAATTCTGGTGCCGCTGGTGGCAATACAGTCTTTGGCACTATCCATTACGGAGGGGCTTGGCCAAGTAATCTCTCTGCTGGTAACGAGTATCTGGTTGCAACCGATGTTACGACAGATTTTCATGTCTACGCGCTGGAGTGGGATCAGAATGAAATGCGCTGGTACGTGGATGACATACTGTATTCAGTACAAAATACTTGGTCGACCACCTCCGCCGATTTTCCGGCGCCGTTTGACAAGCCGTTCTATATCCTGTTGAACGTCGCAGTTGGTGGTGATTTTCCGGGTGCACCCAGTGCGAGCACCGTATTTCCGGTGACTATGGAAGTCGATTACGTACGAGTGTACTCGGGCAATTAACGCCGCTGTTGGTTGCGCTTATTGATCGCGGGCAGGCCCGGTAGAATCTCGAATCTGCAATGAGGCCGGAATGGTCACTGAGTTTGCCGCTACCACTTTGTCATTCCTCTCATTGATCAACAATGTTGCCGCCTGTTCAGACATTCTGGAAAGTGGTTGTCGAATTGTCGTAAGTGTCGGGAATATCTGGCGAGCAAGGGATATGTCGTCGAAACCGGCGATTGATAATTGACCGGGTACGTCGATGCCCAGTTGATCCGCAACCCGAATGGCCGCCACCGCCATATCATCGTTCGCGGCGAATATGGCTGTCGGCGCCCGTTTTCTCTTTAGTAACTTTTCCGAACATATAACGCCGGAATCAAACGAGTTGTCGCCATTTAAAACCAGCCGCTCGGAGAATTTCAGCCCGCTTTGTCGCAAGCCATCCAGATAGCCGAGATAGCGATTTGCGACTGCCTTATGGCTTGGGTGTCCGGTGATAAACGCAATTCTCTTATGCCCCAGAGACGCAAGATAGCGGGTCATCTCTGCACATATCTCGCGATCATTGGTGGCAACTGACAGCCGCTGACTATCCGCTTTACCGGGTGATAAACAAACTAGTGGTGTCTTTGTCGATTCAATTGCTTTGACAACCTTGGGCATATTTGACAATGGCGCCGCCAGGACTATCCCGGCAGGCCTGGCCTGCTCGATCAGTTCGCTGAGCTCTTCACCAAGGTTATTGTTTCGATAGTTACACGGGTGGATGAGAAGTTCATAATGGGCCTTGCGGCACGCACGCAAGGTTCCCTGTTGCATGTTAATTACGTAGCCGGCACTTGGAATCTCGTAGGCACTGGGATCGTCGTAAATAAGACCTATCAGGCGCGTGCGCTGACTTGCCAAATTGCGAGCTGATTGATTGGGGCGGTAGTTAAGCCTTGCTATTGCTTCCTCAACTTTGATTCTCGTTGACTCACGTACGTTCGGTTCTTTATTGACGACGCGTGACACCGTCTTCATCGAAACCCCTGCAAGGTTCGCTACGTCATCAATTGTGGCTTTTGGCATCAGGATTCAGCTTTATAATAAGAAGTCTTTCTTGCATAAAGTTCGGCTCGGATTACAACGTGTTCAGACAGCGCTGTCAAACCAAGGGGTCAAAAGTATTTAGGCTTGCCGTCTTTGTCCCACAGTCCCCAGAAAGCACCGACGTCTCCTTCATTGTCTGCCTTCCAGGATTCATCAAAGGACGAAAAATAGAAAATTTCGATGTCTTCATCTTCCGCCCATTGAAAGGTATTCACAAAATAGCGAATTGAGTTTTCGAAAGAGGGTACCGCGCCTTTGGTAGCGCTTCCGACGTTCGGCCAGCCGGTTTCACTGATAATGACTTTTTTGCCGCTAGCGACGCGCATCGCCTTTCGGTACATTTCTTTCATGTACAGCAATGAATGCTCAGCTGGGCAGCCTTCCCAAAAAGGATAGCAGTTGGCGAGAATGACGTCGCAAATGTCGGTAATGCGTGGGTGATCAACGAATTGGAAATACGCATCAACGTAGCCCACAGGTATACCCGGCACACTGGTCTTAACCCGCTCAATACAATCGAGTAATTCGTCCTCAGACAATTCGCCGCGTAATATTACTTCATTGCCCACCGCCAAAATGTCGGCATAGCCCTGCTGCGCAAGGCTAATTGCATTTTGCATTTCGATTTCATTGTGTTCGAGGTTGTCATCGAGCCAAATGCCGACCATCGTTTTTAGGCCCAATTCCGTCGCGATCTGTGGGATTAGTTCATGTCCTTCGCTGCAGGAAAAGGATCGGATCCAATTAACATACGGCGCTATTATCTTTAATCGATTGCGGATTTGCGATTCGCCCAGATGTTCCCCGGGTCGCTGACCCTCAACATAGGGGCTGAACGCAATGCCATGAATTTTGCGCTCGAGTACGTCTCGGACAAGCACGCGCAAGTCTTCGGTGGACAGCGCCGCGATATCAATTCCTGCGAGCGACATATGCCTGTAATAATTATGTGACACCGTGAGTTCCTTGGTACCTATTCGGCCGATAGCAGGGTGGACTGCAATGTGACCGTGATTTGCCGAATTCGGCCGTTACGATGAAACAGATCAGCACTGTCATCAAGCGCGAGTGCGAGATCTGGTATTAGTTTCTGTTGGCCATCGTTAAAATCTACGCAGACTGACGCCTTCTTTTTGTTGTTCAGCGTGTAGATGATTGGAACCTGACACCATGTAAACGCGAGACCTGATTTGGGTACCGTTATGTTTTGCCATTGGTTGTTGATATCAAGGTAGCGGAACTCGCGGGATTCATTGGGGAATTCCAGCCCGCGGAGCAGTGCTGGCCGAAAGTGTACGATACCTCCCGTAACGCGGATGCCCAGCTCTCCGAATCGGCAGAGAATTTCTTCTTTGACCTGACCGGTCATTCCCGGTTGTCTTGCACCTGCGTCCTTGGGTGTATGGGAGTAGGGATCCGTTGGAAATGCGCCATATTCAGCGGGCGTTTTATTGAAGCCTAATCCCTCGCGTACCCGGTAATAGTAATGCGCCAGACGCTGGCAGTTCGCGTCATTCGGGTCAACATCGAGCGCGGCGAAGAAGGTTTCCTGTATCGCTAACAGTAATTTCGAAACCATGTGCCAGTAAATACAGCCCAGGCCTTCGAAACCAAACATGCCGCCTGAGCGACCAGTGAATGCACGGTGGTTGAAGACTTTTTCAAACAACGCTTGCAATGGTCCCCGCGCCGCCTCCAGTGCATCGCCATACTCGTCGATTAGTTTGTCGAGTTGTCTGTTCAGATCATTAACATTCGTGAAATCTGCGCTGAACCGGTAGTTACCCTGAACGTCGCGAACTGCAATGCGTTCATCTCCGCTCGCTATTAATTGCTGCAGAAACGGGATTGCCTGGATATTCGCTTCGAGGATTGTGTTTTTCTCAAGAAACCCAGGTATTTGTCTGTCGGGGTAGAGCATGAAAGACCGCCGAGCGGAGCAATAAATATTGCTGTCGAACAATGCGTCAAGCAGTCGGCAGGCTGCCTTGGCGTCTACCGCTCCAGAACTCAAAGCGGCTACTTGGCCTTCAAGCATGAGGTACAGCGTATCCGTCTCAGCTTGAGCTTTGCGCAATTCAAGCAGGTTATACGCGTGAAACAGACCGTCATGTCGCTTGTTAACACTGATGCTGTGGTCAATTGCCGCTAGAGCGTCTTTGAGCATTGCCTGGATTTGGCCTGCAGATAACTGCGTTGTTGTAGACATTGAGCCCTGTTCGTAGACGGATTCGCGATAGCGACTTGCCGCGGTGCCGAGTTCAACCATCGCATCGTAACGTGCCTCCGCATTGATAGGGCCCGCATTCAACAATGAGCGCATTGAGTGCATGGTGTCGGCAGTATCAGCGAACCACTGACAGACTTCGACAGAGAGCGTGAATGAATCGTATTCTTTGGTTAACAACTCTTGCAAGAAATGAATGTAGCGCCGTAAGTAATACAGCGTAACCATGGAAAGGCCATGACCAACCAAAGCGTTATTCGCATCGTTCCATTCAGGCCGCTGGGTATTAAGCCATATGCCGCCATCGACAACCAGGTTGCCAAGTTTGCCGAGTAGCGGTACTAATAATTTCTCTATTAGGGCGACCATGTGAACATGACCGTCAGTGTCCAGGACGAGCTTGCCGTCAGCACCCATTCTATCAACACGACGATTGATTCGGCCCGCCAGCCGATGATCGTATATGACTGTGTCTTTGGGGTTTTCCAGGAGCGCCGCAAACGGCTTGATACGATACGGAACGTTCGCGTAGGAGAAAATCCGTTTGCGCAGCAAATCGCTGAGTTGTTGCGGATGAAATTGCTGGGAAAGTTCCAGCAGTTTCAACAGGTAAATTATCTGGTGATCGCCCCAGTAACCGATGTAACTCCAGGGATCATCAGGATCCTCTATCTCCCAGTCGATGCCAGATTTGGTAATGCGATACGGATTGTAACCATCCATTGTCGAGGCATTCACGAACTTGGCGATCATATTTTCTACAAAGTCGGGGTAACTAAACGCGAGAGCCTCCCAATTTTGGAAAATGTCCCGCCAGTTACCTTCATAGGAGAGGAGTGGCCTGCCTTCATCGTCTTTCAGCCTGATCGAAAATTGGTTCCAGGGACGACTGGGGTCACCATGACGGCGACCAAAACGAATCGGCAGGTACTCTTGGCAAAGACGCTCGAATTGAGAGTCCTGCTGTTTCCTGACCGTGGCCATGAGCTCTGCGAATGTCAGTTTAGCCGGCAATCGCTTTAGAATCGGGCCGTGACGGGTGTAGACATCGAGATTGAAATTCCTGACTGTGCGAGAAAAATCTGACGACGAGATATTGTACTGGTCATCAAATATTCCGCCGCGAAGATTATTGAATAATACGTTTGCGTAATGATGAACCAGGACGGGTTCTTCGCTTGTAGATTGAAAGGCGTCTGTTGCGGCCATGATGCGCGCAAGTTCGTCGGAACCTTTCGCAATGGATTGGGCGAGTGTTGTAACAACCCGTTTGGAATCTTGGAGCTGGCTTTGCAAGGCGAGAACCTGAGCCTGGCTCTGTTCAACGTTGGCGACCATTTGCCATCTTTGTTTGCAATTACCATCTAGCTCAAGAAGAGTATTGACGAAATAGGCGCCACGGATGCCGCGTTTGCGGGTCTCGGTAGTAAGGGTAAGGCCCGCACGGAAGTCGTTCAGTTGCGCAGAGGAAATTAATGTTTTGGGCTGCGGGAGACCCAGACAAAAGACGGTGTTTGCGCGCAGAGACTCAGAGGGTTCGGCGCGATCGGAAATTTTGGAATACAGAGTATAAACAGCAAGCCCTGAAGCTTCATCGAGCTCGGACCATTTGTAGGCGTCAACCAGATTGCTGGCATTGTTCTGAGTGTCGGGTGGCGTCCCGGCAGGTAGTATATTTTGTAGCCCGTCAAAGAGCTCAATCTTAACCGGTCGTTCCGACAGGTTGTGTAACTCAGATACTCGTGAAAAACCGTAAAGATCACTCGTTTCCCAAGTATAGCGAAACGCCAGCTCCAGGTCGTGATTGATCTCCTCAAAACAGATCTTGTTTCCAAGCACATTCTTGTAAAGATGGCGACTCACTGTGAAGTGACCGTCGTGCTCCCGGTTGAATGGCTCCCAGAGGCAAGAACCAGCACGTCGACTTACTCGCAGCAAGGTCTTACTACCTGTATTTGCTGTGCTCTCGTGTATTTTATCAACGGTGACATACGGAAATAACGCAGTATCGGGAGAAATCCGGCCCGCGGTAAGTCCGCCGTTGGAGGAGATAAACAGCCAGTGGTCAGAGTTCGAAACCACACTGACAAAGAAGGGCGGTATCTTGTCAACGTTATGAATGGCGTAATAACTCTCTCCATCCATAGTCAGGAATTCCCCTCTGACTTCGTCGGCATTGGCTTTCTGTCTATTCGTAGGAAGATCTAGCATGTATTAACGGTCCTGTTGCCGTCTACTACCTGGTTCTGGTTGTCAAAAGGTCGATAGGACGTTGCTTTCAGGCCCGTCGACTACAAAATATTACGCAACAAATACGCTTAGTTCCCGCTGGTGCTCGAGGCATAGTTGCCCGTCAAAAGCTGTGATTGTATTCGCTATTGACAGCGCTGTCATCTCTAAGTATAAATACAGGCTGACAGCGCTGTCAGTTTTTACTATAAGTATGGCTTTATCGCGTCGGTGCTGAAGACTCGCCGGTCAATGGCGACATGTTTGATGGGGACCAGGGTTTGCGTACCTACTTTCTGGTTTATGAAACATGCGGCCGACTGAGCATCACTAATAATATAAAAGGTGAAATTCCATGGTTGTCATCAAGAAATTAATATTCTGCTGTATCGCGCTGGCGCTATTAGGTAGTTGGTCGCAAAGCTGGGCGCAGGAAACCGCTCCGGCGGAGGGTGACAACGCCGATGATTCCGATGCTATTGAAGAAATTGTGGTCACAGGAATCAGGTCAAGCTTGCGCGATGCTATCGGCATCAAAAGAAGCTATGTCGGTACGGTGGACGCAATTGCGGCCGAAGATTTCGGCAAGTTTCCCGATGGAAACCTCGCAGAGTCGCTAGCTCGCGTTTCGGGTGTTGCCATTGATCGAAGCAATGTTGAAGGTCAAAAAATCGCTGTTCGTGGCTTTGGGCCGGAATACAACCTCGTCACCCTGAATGGACGCCAGATGCCGACCGCACCAGAGGTTTGGGTGGGTGGGCGCTCGTTTAATTTTGGTGATATTGCATCTCCCGGTATTGCCGCCGTTGAGGTATTCAAATCAGCTAACAGCCTGCTGCCGTCTGGCGGTATAGGCGCTACCGTGAACATGGTTACAACTAAGCCACTGAATATTGAAGGCACCAAGAAATCAGCGAGCCTTGGATTCGTCAACGATACAACCAGCACCGCAGGCGGTACGCCGTATGAGGCCGCTCTTCTCTACGCCACAAACCAGGGCAGGTGGGGTTTCTCGTTCTCGGGTGCTTACCAGGAAAGAACAAATCGCGAAGAAGGTACACGCGAAAACAATTGGATTACCGTTGAAGACATGGCAGCAATAGAGGGTTACAACAGAGTAACTTGTTGTTGGGCCAACGGTGGTGCAGGCATTACCAACGTTAATCAGAGAGCAGATGGTAAGACCTTTTACCAGGAACCAGCTGCTTACCAGATTAAGGACAACGATCGCGTTCGTACAAATGCTCAGGCAACCCTGCAATTTGCGATAACCGACGACTTGGTGTCGACAGTCGACTATACGTATTCGAAAGTGGACTTTAACGCCAAGGGCGTTATGTTTGGGTCATGGCTGGGCGGTTGGGATACCAATGTTGGCGTCGTCAATGAACACGGCGCGTATGTTTACAATGTGGTTGGTAACAGAGCATATGATCACGAGCTAATCTGGCAGTCGCTCACAAATGAAAATAAATCACTGGGATTCAATCTTGCCTGGGATGCTAGTGATGCATGGCATTTTGAGTTTGACGCACACAATTCATCTGCTGCTGTCGATGGTGGTGAGCTAAATAATTCGATAGGGTTTACGACCGACGTCAAAGGCGTAATTACGAATACCAATGGTACTGAGCACGGTATCAACTCGTTCTCTTACGACACCAACTTCCTTCCCGAAAATTACTTTGCAACCGGCGCTACGATTCAGGACGGTTACAAAGAGAATGAAATGACCCAACTTCAACTGAAAGGCAGTTGGGATAACGTTGATGAGGGACTTATTTCGACGATCGATTTTGGAATCTCTCGGGTCGATAACAAGTTCTCGAAAGTCAGAAACATCGCGAACTACGGCGGAACAAACCTCGATCCGGCCGCTTATGATGATTCGCTATTTACCAGGACGGACCTGGGCGATTTTATGAACTCATTCGATGCGCCTATCGGTACTAATTACTATTATTCCATCGACCCGATGACAGCACTTGCAGCGTTTAGTGCGGCCAACCCTGGTGTCACCGATCCGGTGGACGGCGTGGTCTGTTGTGCTGCAGGTGGCATTGATCACAATGATCGGGTTAACGAAACGCTTGATTCCGCGTACGTGCAGATGACGATGAAGTCAGAGGTGAAGGGCATGCCATTGGATATCGTAGCGGGTGTTCGCTACGAGAAATCGGATACGGAATCGATCAGTTATTATCCCGTGCCGACAACACTGCGATGGGACATGATCGCTGGTTTGATTGGCGTGAGTGACTCTGGTGCTTTGGCGGATTTGCCGAGATATGGTAGCAACTCGACCATGCTACCGAGTCTCGCCCTATCAATGGGCATTACCGATAACCAGGTGGTCAGGTTCTCCGTAAGTAAGACGATGGCAAGACCGGATCTTTTTTCGCTTAGCTCTCAGCTGGATATCGGCAATAGGGACTTCTTACAGCCGACCGCCACGGGCGGCAACCCGAATTTGAAGCCATTGATGTCGACAAACTTTGATGTGAGCTATGAGAATTACTACGGAGAGGAAAGCTACTTCGCCGTTAACTATTTCAGGAAAGACATCAAGGACTTTATTGGAACTCGCACAGTAACGGGCCAAACAGTTAACGGACTAACCGATCCAGCGCAATCAGCCATCGGGCAGTATGCCCAGGCATGTGTCCGGGAGTGGGTCGCTGCGGGGCGTCCTGATCCTCTCTTCCCGGGAGATGCAGGCGCAACAGGTGATTGCGTATCCCAGCAGGCCCTGTGGGCGCAAGGCTGGATGAACGACTTCCAGCATATGGGCTGGGTCGCTCTTGCCATGGCAGCTGGAGTGGATGTAAGCAACGGTTATCCATGGAGCCCAGCAGAGTGCGCAGGCAACGGTGCTGACGGCTGGTGGAGGTGTGATCCGGGTTATATCGACGGCACCTCCAGCGATCCTTTGGCGTCTTTTGAGGTCACAGCTCCATACAATATGAATTCGGGTACGGTTAGCGGTTTCGAATTTGTATTGCAGCATCTCTTTGAGGGCACTCCGTTCGGGATGCAATTCAACTTCACCAAGATAGTGGGTGGTGATGTCGACATCAGAAGAGATCAACTCGGCGAGCAGTTTATTCTTCCCGGACTGGGTGATGCCGGAAACCTCTCGGTGTTCTTTGAAAACGAGCAACATACAATCAGGCTCGCGTACAACTATAGAGGCGAAACGGTTGCCGGCTTTGCAAACTACCAGCAGCCTCTGTATGTAGAGGAAAGAAAGCAGGTCGATTTCTCGTACCAATTCCGCTACAACGAATCGACGACATTTTTCTTTGATGCCGCAAATATCAATGATGAATCCACTCGCTTGTACGCACGCTATCCGGAAATGTTGTTCTTGTCCCAGGATCACGGACCAGTCTACAAATTTGGTGCACGAGTCAATTTCTAGTACAGCAACCCAAGTTAGATCAAAAGAAGAGGGCTTTGGCCCTCTTCTTCTTTTTGACAATAACAAATATCGACTTTCAGTTACCAGCGGAAATGTCGTGATAGCAGCGTGCATCGTACCTAACCCATGAATAAACGGACGCTACTTATCGGCGATATTGGCGGCACGAATGCCCGCTTTGCGTTGGCTCGTTCCGACAAGATCGGCTTTGACCATGCTATGACCCTGCAATGCGCCGACTTTCCTTCGCCGGTCACGGCTATTAGCCATTATCTTGAGGCAATAGCGGCACCGCATCCGGATGCTATCTGTCTGGCCGCCGCTGGTCCCGTTATTGGAGGCGCAGTATCGGTCACCAATAATCACTGGTCTTTGGAAAGCGCCGAGCTTCGGAACGATCTTAAAACTGATCAAGTGAAGCTCCTGAACGACTTCGAAGCTATTGCGTGGTCGATCCCGCATCTGGCACCCAGGTTCATAGAATCAATTGGGCAGGTTTCGCGGCGGACATTGCCCCCAGAAACCTTTCGCGTCGCCATAGTAGGGCCTGGCACGGGACTTGGGACAGCTGGGCTTTACAAGTCAGGTAATCATTTGTTTCCGTTAGTTGGGGAGGGCGGGCACATTGAGTTCGCACCCAAGTCCAAAGTACAGATTGAGCTGCTCGAAGTATTGCGTGACCGGTACGAACGGGTCAGTGTTGAAAGATTAGTGTCGGGTGCCGGAATCGAAAATATTTACTGGGCACTGAATGTGCTGCGAGGGGACAAACGCAAGCATTTGTCAGCAGCTGATATTTTCTCGGCTGCGAGTGATGGCACAGATTCTGTCGCGGCGGATAGCGTGCAGTTGTTTTTTGAATTGCTTGGGCAAGTGGCCGGTGATATCGCCTTGGTTCTCGGCGCTCAGGACGGCGTTTATCTTGCCGGCGGTATTGTCAAACGATACCCAGAGATACTGCACATCAGTGGATTTCGGAATGCCTTTGAAAGCAAGGGACATCATCGGTCAATGATGGAGAAAATTCCAACAAGGCTGATTACTTACGACGAAGCGGGATTGCTTGGGGCTGCGTACTGCGCGCTCGAATTGGCTCTCGAGGTAAGTTGATCAGCCTAAGTGGGCCTCCTCGGCCGCCTCAAGCGCCTCGCTCGCTTCGAGCCATTCGTATTCCAGACTGTCCTTAGCCGATACCAACGTCGCCTGGTATTTGATCAGATCTGTCAATTCCGTCTGCCTACCCGAATCAGTGTAAAGAGCTTCGTCGGCGAGCCTGGCGTTGACGTCTTCCAGTTCCTGACGTTTTTCGGTCAGCTGCTTTTCTATTTTCTGCACGCGGTTGGTGAGAGGTTTCAGGCGCTCGCGGCGCTGCGCTTCTTGCTGCCGTAATTGCTTTTTGTTGACTTGTTTATTCGCAGATTCCTGAATGTCGTCCTCGTCGTCAGCGTCGCCCTGTTGTTCTCTAAGCCAGGCCGGATATTCATCCAGGCTGCGGGAAAATTCATCGACGAAACCGTCGTGCACAATCAACAGCTCATCGCACACACTGCGTAACAGGTGGCGATCGTGCGAAATGACCACAAGAGCGCCGCTGTACTCGACCAGTGCCACACTGAGTGCCTGGCGCATTTCGAGGTCCAGGTGGTTGGTTGGTTCGTCCAGGAGTAACAGATTGGGTTCCTGGCGAATCATTAATGCGAGTACCAGGCGTGCTTTCTCGCCCCCCGAAAATGGCGCAACTGGCTCAAAGATACGCTCGCCGCCGAAACCGAAGCGGCCCAGGAAGTTGCGGAGATCCTGTTCCCGGTCTTCGGGGGCGATTGCGCGCAGATGATCAACGGGACTTTGTTGTGGATCGAGAAGGTCCAGCTGGTGTTGAGCGAAATATCCGATCTTCGTATCTTTGCTGAGCAGGCGTTCACCGGAGAGCAAAGTGCTGCCGCTTTCCAGCGCCTTCACAAGCGTCGACTTGCCGGCGCCATTGACACCGAGTAGACCGATCCGGTCTCCGGCTGAGAGATCAACGTTGACGTTGCTCAGCACAGGGCCATCACCGCTGTCGGCATAGCCGAGCGACGCATCAGCCAGTCGCAGCAAATGCTGCGGCTGTTTCTTGGGCGCTGCGAAATGGAAACGGAATGGCGAATCCACATGTGCGGGAGCAATCAGAGTCATGCGCTCGAGCATCTTTAACCGACTTTGTGCCTGGCGAGCCTTGGAGGCTTTGTATCGAAATCGGTCTACATAGCTTTGGATATGTTTGATTTCACTTTGCTGCCGTACGTGTAGGGCCTGTTGCTGAGACAGTTGTTCAGCACGCAACGCTTCGAACTGGCTGTAATTGCCCGTATACATCTGCAGGTGTTCGTGTTCAATGTGGGCGATGCGTGTACAAATCTCATCCAGAAAATCCCGATCATGGGAAATAACCAGGAGTATGCCCTCGTAGCGCTTCAACCAGCGTTCCAGCCACAGGATCGCGGGCAGGTCGAGATGGTTGGTAGGCTCATCGAGTAGCAATATGTCGGATCGACACATTAGTGCTTTAGCCAGATTGAGGCGCATGCGCCAGCCGCCGGAAAACTCATTGACGGGCTTGCGTATGCTATCCCCGATGAAGCCCAAGCCATGCAGTAATCTCGCAGCGCGTGCTTCTGCTGTGAAGCCTTCAATCAGTTCCATCTGTTCGAACAACACATGCAGTTTTGCCGCGTCGCTCTCGGGACTGGCCTCACAGGCAGCAATGGCTACCTGAACTTCCCGTAATCGGGTGTCTCCATCAATGGTGTAGTCGAGGGCTGAGCAGGTGTCGTGCGGACTTTCCTGTGCAACGTGCGCAATGACATCGTCGGGGCTCAGACCAAGTTCGCCGTCGTCAGCCTCAAGCTCCCCCAATAACATGGCAAATAATGACGATTTGCCGCAGCCGTTAGCCCCAATGACGCCCATGCGCTGGCCGGCGTGCGCCTGAAAGCTCACGTTTTCGAGCAGTAACTTGCGTCCGCGACGCAGGCTGATGTTATTAAGGCTTAACACGATTCGATAGGGGTCTGTCTATGCAAAGGGCGCAAGTATAGCTGGCCTGTAGCCTGGAATACGCATCTGAATATTTTTCGTCCTTACAATGGCAGATAGCAAACTGTGTTGGTAAGCAGAATCATGATGAATATCAGGCAGGTCACCATTGGGCCCAGGTAAATTCTGCCGGTCATGCGAAAGAAATAGCGATTGAAATAGGGCAGGACAAACATCATGGGAACCACCGCGAACAACAGGTTGACGTACAGCCAGCCGTCTGTCCAGTAGACAATTCCCGTCGCCACAAACGTTACGTATTGAACGATGACGATCAGGAATAAACCAAGTGAGTTGGCACTACCGGCGAGTAGCATGCTTTTCCATTCCGGGTCGCCTGCAACACGCATGCCGGCGTTGACTCGTAGCGAGTTCGACAGAAAGAACAGGAAGAAGAATGGCGCGTACATGACTAACAGCAGCAGTTCAGCGGGCTGAAAAACTCGCACTCCCATGAAGAGAAAACGATAGTCGACGTGGAAAAAATAGTAGAGCGCAAACAGCAGGAAAAAATACAGCGAAAACAGGGTTAGTGCGAGAGCGAATGTTCTTCCCAGTTCTCCCAGGCTGGTTTTCGTGCCCCACATGGCGGGCTTCACACCATGGGCTTTTCCGTAATAGCGAAAACTCACGTAAAACATGAGAAAGCCCACAAGCCCATTCAGGATTGCCCAGAGCATCACCGCATTGTTCATGCGCTGCGGGAAGAACCAGGTAGGTTCGCGGTTAGATGCCGCAACAAAAAGTACTTGCGATAACTCGGCCATCGGTATGTAAGTGAAGCAGGCGATCAGGGCACCGATTGTAAATAGGCCCCAGAATAATATTTTTCCACGGCCTTGCGGGCGTGGCAGCGCTTCGGGGATTTCGTGTACAAGCGGCTGCAGGAATGGAGTTTCAAGTAGTAATCGTGCCAGTGGTACAAGGGCCACCATTGCAGCAATTAACGATAGCAGGCTCAGGATTTCCTTCCAGTACCAGATCTGGTCGTGGCTGGAGATTTCACTGTGCATCGAGAATACCTTTTCAAAGTATTCGATCTGGTTGGCAGTGGCTTCGGTGTCATAGGGCTGAAACGGGTGCAGCACACGTTCGTTATTGACGACCCGCAAGGTTCTGTTTGCGATATCACCGTAGTAATGACCGAGATCTACCGTGCTGATTTTTTCCTCGTCCACGGCTCGGCCCGAATTCACAAGCCGCAGCGCCTCAGGCGCGTGGCGCATGTCACCGTTTTTGAGTTCGTTGCGATAGGCGCCTTCGTCATAGTAGGCATAGCTCATACCGACATTCGATCGCACGTCGCGCAGTACCTGATCTGTCAGCGTCAGGACGTAACCGGACACGAAAACGGAGTCCAGTTTGCTTGGTTGCCCCGTTTCTTGTGATTCGCGGCCGAAGTAATTCGCGCCCCTTATGGCGGCGTTACCGCCCGCTGAATGGCCTGTCGCGGCGATCCGATGCTTGTCGATATAGTTGAGGTTATCCGTGCTGTAGGCATAGTCGACCACTGCGAACATGCCGTAGCCTTCCGTCGTGGCCGCGAGTCTGCTCAGGGACGAACTTGAGCCACCCTGCGCATACGGATCTATCGAAATTACGACAATGCCACGACGCGCCAGTTCAAGCGCAATGTTGGAGAGGGCTTCCTTGGAACGTTGAAAGCCGGGTACAACAACTACCAATGGCGCCGGATTATCGCTAGTAGCCGAGCGGGGCTTGAAAAGATCGGCAACTACCCACTGGCCATTCTGTGTGGGAATCTTTATGTCCTGTATCTGAACTCGACCACTCGAGGTTTGAATTAAGGATGTGACAAGACTCGCCAGCAAGACCAGCAAGATCGACCCGAACAGGAGTCGAGTATTTGCCGTTTTGTGTATCGGATGCTGCGGCACTGCTTTTATCTCTCAGAATTGTTTGTGTTGTCGTTGTATGGCCACTAGTCTCCGGGCCGGCGATGGCCACCCGATCTGGTGCATTCGAGCGACAATATCATTTTCGTATTAGCAGGTCACTGACGGCAGCGGTTGAACGTTAGTCAGCCCGCTGGGTTAGGAAACGAAATAAATTATTTACCGTTTTTGCAGAAGCTGACGATATATGGCAAGCCCGATGGGCATGCGGCCCCGGTTGTTAATACCCAATATATCGATTCCCACATCAAATGCGTAGGACTCAAATGCCAATACCGCAGCGGCCATCTAGTCGCCGCAGGAACCTCCGATGATGCCAATCTTGTCTTGTCGACCCAATCCAGCGGTTCCTTTATGTACCCAAACGAGGGATGGAACTGAATGCTCCGCAATTGAATTTTGCGAATCGCATTCCTCACGGGAAATATGACGTAGATCAGATTAGCGCTGAAAGATTTGACGAAACGCTACCGTTGTTACTAGCGTCAGCTTTTCCGGTCGCGGTGCCGGCGAGGAGCACAGGGTTGTGATTAATAAAGGGGAAAACGGAATAATGCAGGCAAAAAAAACCCCGCAACAATGACTTGTTGCGGGGTCTTATAACTACTGACTTGCGTCAGTTTATTCTTTCTTATTCAAACGCTACACGTGCACTCAAACGAATTGTACGCGGTGTCTGATAAGAAGAAGTCATACCATAATATGGCTGAAGGGCACCTGGATAAGCATTGCCTTCTTCACGGACTTCATTAACTTCGGTGGCATTCTGACTGTCAAACAAGTTGAACACGTCTAGTGCGAAACGGACGTCAAAATCATTGATTTCCATCTCGTACTGGGCAGTGATGTCGACATTCATAACGTCAGGCGTTGAGCCCAGACTTCCGCGTTTGTTCAACTTACCGTTACAAAAGAATGATTCGCCACCGTATTGCGCGGCAAAATCATCGGTCGGGTGAATACCGAAGCAGTTCAGAGGACGACCTGTATTCCAGGTAAAGTTTGCACCAAGGCGAATACCAACTGGTAGTTGGTAAGAACCAAAGACCTTAATTGTATGGCGACGATCATTTGGCAGGTTGCCGTAAGCGCCGTCAGTCAGTCCCGGCTGGTCGAAGTTAGTAGTGATACCAGCATCGTCCTGACCGTTGTCTGAACGTACGTAGCCTTCATTGTTACCCCAGCTGTGAGCCCAGGTGTACGAAGCATTCAAGCCCCAAACGCCGTCGAAAGGCCGCGAGTAGGTAAACTCAAGTGCGCCGTATTGACGTTCGGCTTTCGGGTAATTCAACTGCTCTGAGGTCAGCGATACGAACTCATCCATTTCCGGGATGTATACGTTCATACTGTTACCCGGGTTGGTCAATACATACTGGTGGAAACCAGTAAAAGTATCTTCAACCGGGCCGTCATTTGCGACCGCGTCCCAGGTACCTGCTGCGTTGTAATAATCAATAACAGCCGCATCAATCGCGACGTCTTCAATCGATACTTCAACGTTGCGGTAAATGCCTTTAACGCCCATTTCAACGCCAGCATCGGTTATCCACTGGTATCCGAGAATGAACTCAGATTGGTACATGGGTTCGATATTGGTGTCGGTCAGTGAGCGGGTATCAGGAACTTCGCCGTTGCCGAATATGTCTTGCTCAAATGCTGTTGAAGCGATATTACAAGGCGAGTTATTCGCATTCAAACATGTACCATCCCAATCGAAATAGTCATGAATGTAGGTCTCACCAGCAGACATACGGATGTTGGTGTTACCAGCGATCG
>JAHEFE010000070.1 GCA_024640365.1 Woeseiaceae bacterium
GTGGCGGGGAACTCGACAGCTCGTTTGCCGCATACGGGGTACTGAGCCGATCAGTTGCGGATATATGGTTGGGTGTACGCCGCGACTGGAGGTCGGGGTATGAGGACCCCGTTTTGCGTGCGACGGCGAACGCCGAGGCTGACCTCGCTATCGTACTCGGTCTTCGGTTTGGCCCTCTAATCCTGGAAACCGTCCAGCAAATAAATGAGGATGCGTCCTACGGACAGCTACGCCTGGTGTCATCAGACGCCAACGGTCGCAATATGAGTGACGGCGATGAACGCTTTGCTTTGGACTTCGACATACTACTGCCTAACGTTCAGTTACGCTTGGCTGGGCGAGTGCCTACTCAATTTCTGGTTGCTGAATCTTCCCGTTGGCGCGAGGCATTCTTCGTTGGCCTTGGCTATGGTGAACCTCAATACGAAAACAACACAAATCTGTTTGTCCGAAGTCGCCAACTCGATGTGGGCCTGGAGTTTGAACGACCGCTTTCGGATAGAAGTAATTGGGTTAGCGCGTACGGGCGCGCCGGTGTCGCGTGGCGGGATGAGGAGTTAATAGGTGTTGGTGATTTGCGCGACGAAGTATCAGGAACTGTGGGCCGTGTCGCAATTACGGCGGGTGCGGGCTTGCGGTTTCGGGCGGCTGGCATAGCAGACCGGTGGCGGGTCAGTATTCAGCTTGGCCTTGTCGGACGAGTACCGGTTAGCAACGCAGACATTCAATTTGGCGGACAGGCATACGGGGTTCAGGCCAGCGACGTGGACCTTGTATTTGGCGCATCGATGGATTTTTTCTAGCCTTGGAACAGAGTCCGCGATTCACGAGTTTCCGTTAAGTATTCTTTTAACGACTATAATGCGTCTATGAAATGGCGTAAGTTTTTCTTCTGGTCCGCATGCGGATTTTTACTCCTGCTAGTGATAGCGGGTACTTGGTTGTGGACGGCAGATCTTGGTGTATTTAAGCCGCAGCTTGAGCGCTGGGTGTCCGAACAGACCGGTAGAAACTTTGTCATTAATGGCGAGTTCGATGTGCGGCTTGGCAGACAAAGTCTCGTTATCGCAAATGATGTACATCTCGCGAACGCCAGTTGGGCCGATGAGCCTGACATGCTGGAGGTGGGGCATCTGGAGGTTCGCCTCAACACCTGGTCACTTCTCAAAGGCCCGATCGAGATAGATCTTGTTGAGGTACGAGATGCCAGTGTGCTTTTGGAGAAGTCGGCGAATCTTCAGCCAAACTGGGCCCTGCTGCCCGAGTCCGCTCTTGCCAATGAGTCAAAAGAACCGGCCGGCACGGGCCCTGGCTGGCTAGTTCGCAAAATCAACGTTGAGCGCACGCGCATCGTTTATACAAGCCCAGAACGTGCCGGGCCGATTGACCTACGGATTGACAAGCTGACACAAAGCCTCGGGCCTGACAATTTCCTTGAGTTGAACTTGCAGGCAGGAATTGCTGATCGTGATCTCCGGCTACAGGCGAGCGTGGGGACCTGGGACGCCTTGATGGCACAGCAGAATATCAAGTACGAACTGCATGTACAGGCTGACAAGTTCAATTTCGAGAGTAACGGGTTTGTTGATGATCTGGTGGAGCCACTCAGGCCGTTAGTGAATTTCACTATAACGGAGCCTGATATAAACGATCTCGCTCGATTGTTGCAGGTCGAAGGAGAGTTCATTGGCGCCATCAATCTTTCCGGCGAACTTGCACCAAGTTCTAATGGGCCTCTGGTGCTCAAAGTTGACGGTAATTTAGGTCAATTAAATGTGCATGCCGCGGGGTCTTTTTCGGATCTGCAAAATCTTGAGGATGTTCAACTAAAACTTGTGGCAGGTGGGCCTGATTTAAGCAAGGTGGCCCGACTATTCGGCATAAATCAGTTACAGCCCGCCCCGTTCGAGATTGACTTCGATGCCGAGCGTAAAGGTCAGGAGTTTGTCATCAGCAAAGGTCGCATGCTATTCGCTGATGCCCAGTTCGATCTTGCGGTCCGAATGCCCAACTTTCCGACGCTAGATGCAAGCGAAGTGCAGTTCAGAATTGCCGGCGCAGACTTCGAACACCTGCGCAATGCTACCAAAATGCCAGGTGCAGCGACCGGCCCCTATACGCTGGAGTTCGATCTTAAGGCTGGTTCGGATGGCGCTGAAATCGTACGAATGGATATAAATTCATCTCTTTTGAAAATGAGTGCTCAGGGTAAGCTCGGCGACGCCCCGGATTACCTGGGCAGCGAGCTGAATTTCAATCTCGGTATTGATAACCTGGCTGAAATCGCGGAGGCCTATGGTATTGCGAACTTGCCTGAGCGTCCTGCCGAGATCAGCGGGGCCGCCCAATTGATGTCGGAGGGCATTCGGACCCGCGGAGTGGTCAAAATTACAAGCAACGACATAACGGCAGGTATTGATGGCCTTATTGTATTGGCACCCGGCGCCAAGGGCAGCGATCTTGCGTTTACGCTTAGTGGCCAGAACCTGGCTGCGTTGATTAACGAGTTCGTGTCAAGCACTGATGTACCTCAACAGCCGTACAAGCTCGGTGGCAGGCTCCAGGTTCGCAGCAATGAAATTGGTTTGAAAGGACTTTCCGGAAGTATTGGTCGATCAGAATTCAATGTCGATGGCAGGCTGAAGCAAGGTGACGGCTTCGCTGGAACCACGTTCAAATTCAAATCTACGGGGCCCGCACTTGAGGAAATGATGACGGGAATTGAGGCGTTGGATCTGCCCCCTGGACCGTATGCGGTTGCAGGAAATCTGTTATTCGGGGCGCATAACATCCGTCTCGACGAATTTGTGTTTTCGCGAGATCGAGGCGAATTGAGTGGCAATCTGGAATTGATGTTGCCCGTGTCCAGAGCGCAGGCAAAATACGATATTCGAGCGCGCGGCGACGACCTGAGTTCGGTGTTAGGCACGATCTATGGTTTCACCCCGAAGGCGGCGCGATTCAGTCTGGATGCACGCGGCGCACTCGCCGGAACCACCGTCTCGCTGGACAATGTCGGCCTCACGGTGGGGGAAGCAAAGCTGGCAGCGAGCGGTGACCTGGATTTTGGTAAGCAAACGAGGTCAACCCGGTTTGCTGTCAACATAGCCATTCCAAGCATGGCAAATCTGGGTCTCTGGAATGGTCGACGACTTCGCGAGCAGAGTCTTGCAATGAAGGCCAGCGTCAAGGGTGCCGACGGGCGTTTGAAAATCGATGACCTGAATATCCAACTTGGCGACAGCAATGTGCGTGGCTCCGTGCAATTTGAAAACACGGAAATGCCGCGATTCAACATCAGCCTTCGTTCCAATCTGGTTCGAATCGTTCCTTTCCTGGAGGAGGATGAGCAAAAACCCAACCCGCAACCGAAGTTTGATGATGGACGTTTTATTCCTGATTTCGCCATTCCGTTTGCACAAATGGAGAAGCTGGATGCTGTTATTAAGATTAATTTTGACATGTTTGAGTACGGCAATCTTCAGTTGAAGAATCTGTCACTCGAAACAGACCTGAACGACGGTGAGTTATATCTGCATCGATTAGGGTTTAACGCCCCTTCGGGATGGCTGGAGGCAAGGGGCTCTTTATTGCCGGCGGATGGTGCAGGTAAAGCTGCGCTAGAGATGGTGCTGAGAGATTTTGCGCTAGGATTGTCGCCCACGAACGCCGACCTTTCCGCAAAAGGGCAGTTAGAGCTAAATCTTCAGTCATCAGGGTCCGATCTACGGACACTGGCGGCGAATCTAAATGGCGTAATTTTTGGAGAGCTTTCAGGATTGCATATGACGTCCAGCCGCTTATTGAAAAGATTTTACGGCGATATGCTTAGTGAGATTATTGCAGTTGTTAATCCCTTTGCGAAATCTGATGACTCTCTATATCTCGATTGTGTTGTTGTTCCATTGGATATCAGAAACGGGAGTCTCACCGCTCAACCCAATGTATTAATTCGCACGGACAAGGTTCGCATTGCTGCCACGTCAACTATTGACCTGGCAACAGAAAAGCTTGATCTGCAGTTTCGAACGACGCCGCGTAAAGGAATAACCATTAGCGCCGGGGAGATTTTTAATCCTTATGTGAAGGTTGTTGGTACTCTGGCCAATCCAAAGCTTGCTATGGATCAGCAGGGCATGTTGGTAAGTGGCGGCGCCGCTGTTGCCACAGGCGGTTTGTCGATACTCGCAAAGGCGACCTGGGATCGGCTATCTCGTTCCGAGGACGTCTGTAAAGTTACGGAAGATGAGGCGCGCAAGGTACTTGGCAGTCGATTCCCGGAGTTGGCACCGCCCGCCTCGAATTAAGTTAGAGCACCTATAATTATTGGCGATGTCAAATGAAACGCATAGGCAGTCAGCAGGCGTCGTCATTAAAACCTTATGCAATCGTACAAATTTCCCCCTATAATTGCGCTGCAGCAGTTATCAGTTTCGGCAGCTCTCCATGTTCTTTTGGGTTAACCCTTAAGCGAATGAATGGGTCGAGCGGCCATTTCAACTTGACATGAACAGAGCGCTTACGGCTGCGGAGGCACGCAAGCACTCATTCGAGGAATTTTTATGAAGATCTGTAACGCCAAGCTCGTTGCCTGTTTTACGATGACTTTCTATTCGTTAGTTGCTCCAGGGCAGGCGATGGCGCAATCAACTAATGCTTCGACCTGGTCAATTACCCCGTATGTATGGGGCTCTTCCACGACGCTGGACCTGAGCTTTAGAGATCAGAATATCGCATCTGGCGACCTCTCATTTTCTGATGCGCTCGATAAGCTCGACGGCGTACTAATGATGCATGTCGAGCACAATGGCCCAGGCAAGTGGAGCGCTTTTGGAGATTTGGTGTATCTGAATTTGTCAGATTCGAATGCTCTGACCTTGGCAACCGTAGACAGCAAAAACAAGCAACTCGCCTTTGATGCCGCTTTAGCTTACTGGCCAGCCGGAGTTGGAACCGAGCTCAGCATTTTCGGCGGCCTGCGTTACTCCGGCTTTGATGATACTTACGGCTTCAGCATCGCTGATACGCAGGTGGCGGAACGTAAGTCGACCAAGGATTACTATGACGCCTTGTTTGGCATTCGTTACCGATTTGATCTCGCAGAACGTTGGTCGTTGCTGACCCAGGCGGATGCAAGTTTTGGCGATAGCGAAGGCACATACCTTTTGAGAGGAAATTTTGCCTACACCGTCGGTAAACGTGGGCAAAACCAAATAGTTTTTGGCTACCAACACAAAGAAGGTAAATTCAAGGACGGCGACCTGACCAGCGATTTTGCATTCAGCGGTCCAATGGCGGGTTTTAATTTCCGTTTTTGAAGAACCGTTAATGATTCGGGCTGCTGAGATAAGGCGGCCGTCTGAGTGGGATCGTATAACTGGCGACGCCTTTACCTAAATTTCGAAGGTAGTGGTCTCGGTGTTTTCCACGTCCTGCGATATGTTGGTCGGGTCTGCTGAAGTCGATTTACCGGCATGCCCTCGATATGCTTCGGCCAAACATGCATCATCTGGGAGAGCGTTTTGGCGGCTGGAGTCAGTACTATTACCAATCTCATATATACTGTTGTCAGTTGAATTGAATTGAAATGGCTCGGTGCTGGGACCGGGCAAAGTGCAGATTTGGAATAACTGGAGGTTTTATTAGATGAAGAAATTAGTAATTATAGTTGCAGCACTTCTGGCGGCAGGTTGTGCGACAAAGGCGCCAAGCATTCAGCAAGGAGCCGACGCGGAATACACTTTTGATGGCTTGGCACGGGTAGATAACTCACGTTTTAAAGAGGCATGGGCAGATCCGGATATCGATTTCACACGTTACAAGAAAATAATGCTGGCCACTCCAGAATTTGAATTTCGCGCCGTTAAGAAGCAATCAAATACGACTTTTCGTAGCAACGAGCGGGAGTACTGGATCAGCGACAACGACAAGCAGAAGCTGATCGATATCGTTTCCGGCGAATTCAACGCCGAGTTGAAAAAAAGCACTCGCTTCACGATCGTAGATGAGCCGGGTCCGGACGTCTTGATCATTGCTGGTGGATTGCAGGATATTGTTTCGCTCGTTCCGCCTGAGCAGGTTGGCCGCAATGAAATCTTCCTGAGGTCTGTTGGTGAGGCTACTCTGGTAATTGAAGCCAAAGATTCTTTGAGCGGCGAAACAATATACCGCGCTGTTGATCGGCGTAGTGCTGAGCGTGCTGGTGGTCCGATGATGCGCGCCAGTTCAGTTACAACAATAGTTGAAGTTCGGCGTCTCGCACAACGTTGGGCGACACGCCTGCGCGAAGGTCTGGACTCAATTCAGGATTGATGATTGAGCCCGGCTTCTGCCGTGGTGGCAATCGCAGAGACTTGGAAAAAAAATTTGGCGACGACAACAGGTTGTGGCAGGCACATTGTCGGCAGTCTGGGTCGTCGCCTCTCTTTAGTCAGCGAATGCAACGACCAAATTGACCATGAGGGCCGCATTTATTTCCGCATAGGCCATACCTTGAATGTCCCGGGGCCGGTTGTGGGCGGGAAGGGACGGGCGCATATTTTTAGCGATCGATTCAAGGAATCATCTGGCCACT
>JAHEFE010000035.1 GCA_024640365.1 Woeseiaceae bacterium
CATAAGTAATAACGACATAGCGATCGCGATCTGCCGCTCGAATTCGTTCTTGTCCTTCGCTCATTTCATGGATAAAAAAATCACTATTGCCAGTCTCTTGTCTTATGCGCTGTTCAAACCCCTCACGCTCATCACGGCGCACCACCGCATTCCAGGAAACACCTCGAATCCCTTCATTCGTTGCTAATAAACCTCGGGAGTATCGCTGAAAATATGCTTCATTCATCGCTGGCAAGACGTTGTAAAATGACCGCAGCGAGTAAAGCATGTCAATCTGTCTGTTAAGTGCTTTGTCTAGTACATTGTTGATAAATTGGATCCGCTGTTCAAAGCGCTTGTCCACTCTGTCAAGTTCTTCATTGTCGGCAACCTCATGGAGCGCTAATACCGGCAACATCGCGAGAAGCACTGGTACCAGCACGGACTTCATCCTGGGCCGCCAAATCTTTCTTGGCCTGGCAATGACAATCATGGCCAATGGAGCAAAAATCACAGCACCGAATGAATCCCCTAGCCACCAGGTGACCCAGGTTAACAGGAGCTGATATCCGCCAAGACCTTCACTCAGGGCCATGAGGCTCGTACCGAGTGAAGCAGTTACGAGGCAACTTACTGGGCCAGCAAACAGGAAAAACCACCATATAGCTTTCGCATTAAGCAGCTCGGGACTCCGGCCAAGCTTTCTACGAATCAGGTAGCAACCCAAAGAGCCCTGAAGTGACGCGCCAACAGATATGCCCGCTGACAGAATTACTACTGACAAAGTAATCTCTGGCGCAGCCGCACCAAATGACATGAGCCAAAGTTCACTTAGAAACGCACCGAGAAAAACACCCGGGATAACCCGGTAGCCAAATACCAACAAACACGCCACAGACAGACCCGCAGGGGGCCAGAGCACTGTCGAGAAAATTTCGGGTGTAGTGAGATATGTAGCGGCCCAGCCACCCAGCGCCATTGATGCGACGACTCCCAGGTTTTGAGCGAGGATCAAGCGCACAGATTGAAAGCTGGATGAGGGCATCAGCCGTCACTCGGAGGTTGTGGTATTCCTTCAAAAGGCATGCGACTTTGCCCCCACAATAATGTGCATTCGCACCAGTCCCTAAAATTATAATAAGCTAGTTAAAGTCTGCCAATACTTTCTTCTCGCAATTTTCGAACTCAGGCCGTGTCAGAATATCAACCCAAATAAAAAGGTAAATTGCGCAGATCTGCGTCCCCGCAGGGACGTTGCTCTAAGAGGCGTGAGGCAGCTTTGATATAGTTGTCTAAATTTGGATATCAAAAATGAATCAAGTCGCACCGACATTACTAATGTCGATGCTGAGCCGGCAGTGCGGGGCCATCCTCATGCCACTGAATGAACGCACCGGTACCCGGCGCTTCAAATAAGTCGATACGATCCAACTGCGGTATGCATGGCAATAACTCGCCCCGCAGCCAGTTAAGAATGGAAATAGAGTCCGAGTCTTCAAGACCTTCCAATGTATCCAGCCGCTGATGATCCAGCTTTGCGTAGGCCGGCTTAAACAGTTCTTTGACATCACCATAATCGACGGTCCAGCCCAGCACTTCATCCAGCGGTGCACATAAGTGCAATCGATTAATAAAACTATGTCCGTGCAATCGATGTCGAGGGTCACTCGCCGGTGCCCGCTTCAGGCGGACAGCACTCTCAAAGCGTGATTCTTTCCAGATACGAAAGTGATTACCATCATAATGACAACCCGCCGTAACAGTTTCATAAACAGTAACCCACGACAACTCCGGAAAATCTTTTTTCAACTTATCCCAAATCCACCGTGAAATAATTTCACTCGTGGGATTTTCGAGACCAGCGATTTCATTAAGGCATGACAAATGCAGTTGTTCATATAGTGGCTGCCATTGATTGATCATCGTATCGAAATCGACCGCCATGTCATCGTCGCCAATCTCCTGCCGTGCATGCAGGATGACTTCAAAACTGTGCCCATGCATGCGACCGCATTGGTGCCCTGCCGGCACATTCGGCAATTGATGCGCCGCCTCGAAACGAAATTTGCGCCAAATGTGTGCAACATCATCTTCATCAAGATCCACTCCGGCATCGTGTGTGCTTTGAATACCGACGACATCAATTCCCGGAATGTCAGTGATCTGCGTCCTCAAATAACGCGCCAGATTCTCGTCGGTTGGCACATGCACAATGTCGTTAAGGTAGCGATAGTCTAGCCCGGCTACACATTGTTCGAGTCGCTGTTTCACAAAAGCCGGTTCGCCACCGGGGAAATCCGCGAAACTCTTCACCCCCAACTGGGCCCGCGCCTTGGCAATAAAGCTGTGACCGTGCAAACCACGGGAGCGGTGCTTTGTTGGCAATATCGGCACTTTTCTCGCCGCTTCAAAAGGTGCAGTTGCCACGGCATAGGTCTTTATGGTCACGCGTCAGTCTCCGGAATTTCAGTCATTCGTGTCGGCTCATTGCTGTTCATCTCCAATGATAAGCCAGTTCGAGCGCTGCGTATTGTGAGAAAGACCATTGATTTAAGAAACAAATAGAGGCACGGTGCCGAGTGTGAGCTCAATCGTTGAATATATTCAGGCTTTGTTCAGGACCTCAACCGCACTGTGCATCTGGAAATGAATGGAACTCCGCACGTTCAAAGTTGTTTTATTGAGCGCCAAATAAGAAAAAGTGGCACTGCGAGGCACTCCAGCGCAGCCACACGAGAAAAGTCCTGAGGGGGAAATAACAAAATGTATATCAAGTACATTGTAATGGGTGCCATCGTTGGCTTGCTGTTAGGTGCCAGCGGTACCGTCGTAACTGGCATGCTTGCCGGTTGCGGACTCGCCTATCTCTGGGCACGTCAAAACGATTTGATCACCGAAAGAGCCTGGCTGAAAAAGCAAATTCAAAGCCTGCAGGATCAGATTCAACAAAAAGCTCCCGCAGCAACTGGCACTGCGCACCGGACCGCAGAAGACGTTGCAGCCGAGCCCGTCGCTCCTGCAGCCTCCCCCGAACCCAACACGTCATTTGAAAGAGCAGCAATGCTGTCGGCGAAGGACGAGCCAGCAGCCGTTCCCGAACCGGTCGCTCCTGCCGTTCCCCAGCGTGCCGCAAAAGAGATGCCCGAGCCTGCGCTTACCCGCGCCAGTCAGCCAACTCCGGCGCCTGCAGCGGCCGGCGTATCTAAACCCAAACCGACCCCGGCTCAACCGGCCTCGCAGTGGAGTGAAATCGCCAATCAACCGGATCCCTTCGACAAACTGGTTGCCGCCGGCAAGCGTTGGCTGACGACCGGTAATGTTCCGGTCAAACTGGGCATCATTGTTTCCTTTTTCGGTGTTGGCTTTCTACTGAAATACGCGGTTGACATCGGATTGCTGAGGCTATCCCTGGAAATGCGCTATATGCTCGTAGCGCTCAGCGCGATCGGACTGTTCGCCTTTGCTTGGCGATTACGTGAAAAGATGCGAGTTTATTCGCTGAGCCTGCAAGGCGGCGCCATCGGCATTTTGTTCTTGACCGTATTCGCGGCATACCGTTTACACCCTATTCTACCGGCACCTCTTGCGCTGTTACTGCTAGTCGCGCTTGCCGTAATATTAGGTGGCCTCGCTATTATCGAAAGTTCCCTGACACTCGCGGTGCTTGGCACGGTCGGCGGTTTCTTGTCGCCAATTCTCATGGCAAGCAGCGGTAATCATGTCGGGTTGTTTGGCTATTACCTGATTCTTAACGCCGCCATTCTTGGCATCGCGTGGCACAAGTCCTGGCGCATACTCAACCTGATCGGATTCGGCTTCACGTTTGTCGTTGCCTCAATGTGGGGTGCTCAGTATTACCGACCCGAATATTTTGCGACAACCGAACCCTTCCTGATTGCCTTCTTCATTTTCTACCAGGCCATCGCCATCCTGTACGCTTTCCGTCAGCCACCGAATCTGCGTGGTCTGGTTGATGGCACCCTCATCTTCGGTACGCCAGGCATCGCATTTGCTCTGCAAGCGGCCTTGTTGAAAGACTCCGAGTACGGGCTTGCGATCAGCGCTGCCCTCGTTGCCGTGATGTACGCGGGAACAGCCCTTGCACTGCATCGACTCAAAATCGACAAAATGCGGCTGCTGATCGAATCGTTTATATCATTGAGTACCGCGTTTGCGACGCTCGCCATCCCGTTGGCCCTCGATGATCGCTGGACCGCATTGGCGTGGACGCTTGAAGGTGCGGCACTCGTCTGGGTTGGTGTCAAACAATCGCGCCTGCTCTCAAAATATACCGGCATCGCTTTACTGTTCGGTAGCGGATTTGCATTCATGTCCGCAGGCTGGGATCAGGGCCTCGGTATGCCAATACTAAACGGCAACGTCATCAGCGGATTGCTGATCGGTCTGCTGTCGCTCATGTCGGCCTACCGATTAGCGATGGATAGCAAAAAAGTACCGGGACAGTATGAGGCATCGATTACGTTGCTGATCTGGGGTGTTGCCTGGTGGCTAGGCACGGGCATCATGGAAATCATCGATCGGGTCGATGGACGTGCTGAACTGCACTATATGACGACCTACCTGGCATTGACGGTTGCTGCTTTGAGCCTGGTCGCCCAACGTCTGAAATGGCGGGACGTCCAGCAACTCACGCTGGCGTTTCTGCCGGGCCTCGGCGTTGTGGCACTGATGTATCTGGATAAATTTCATCATCTGCTGGCCGGGCCAGGCTTGTTGGTTTGGGGGCTCGCGTTCGCTGTCCACTTCATCGTGTTGCGACGCTCCGAAGATACAAACAAATCGACCGGCGCCGTCTGGCATTACGCGGGCGCGATGTTGCTGGCCGCAGCGTTGACGCAAGATGTATTTTGGCGAGTCGCGCAGTTCGCTGACAATAAAGTCTGGGCCAGCAGCAGTGCCATGTTCCTGATGACGGCTCTCGGTGTCGGACTTGTCTACGCGCGGCAATACATTAGCTGGCCACTGCAACAACACGAATCAACTTACAACAAAGTATCTATCACGTTAGTCGCCGCCCAAATTGCTTTCATTACGCTTGCCAGCTTGATCGGGCCTGGTGATCCGTCGCCTCTGCCGTATCTCCCGTTGCTCAACCCGTACGATGCACTCACGGTGCTTGGACTGGCGATCGCGTTCTACAGCTTGCAACCGGGCCGGTTGATGACGCGTATACTGAGTGCTGATCAATTGCGCACGGCACTGATCAACTGGGGCATCGCAGCATTTCTACTCTCCACCATTGCGCTGGTACGAGGTGTTCATTTTATCGCTGATGTCCCGTGGCGAGATCACCAGTTAATGAGTTCAGTGGCAGTGCAATCATCGTTGTCAATCTACTGGGCCATACTGGGATTGAGCGGCATGATCCTCGGCACCCGTCGAGCCCAGCGTACCGTTTGGATAGTGGGAGCCGGATTAATGGTCGTGGTCGTTGGCAAGCTGTTCCTGATTGATCTCGGCAACACCGGTACGATTGCACGCATCATCTCCTTCCTGGGCGTCGGCGGCATGCTGCTTGTGGTCGGCTATTTTTCACCGGCACCCCCGCGGCTCTCGGAAGACGTATCAGCCGAGACTGAGAGTTCGGCTTGAAACGGAACTTGAGTGCACTTCCCTGCCGTGCTGGAATGTGTGGATAATGACGATCGATAATTCGAACCCGTCCCATTCAAACTTCCGGGGAAATAAATGAAGCTGACCGCCATTACGCGTGACCTCAATCCAGACATGGGAAACTGTGAGCTGACTTACCTGGAACGGATCACGATTGATACAAGCCTCGCACTGCGACAGCACGAGGCCTATGCGGCGACCTTGAAGTCGATTGGTTGTGAAATGGTTTCCATTCCGACCGCAGAAGGCCTCGCTGACTCGGTGTTTATCGAGGATACGATCATCGTTCTCGACGAGATCGCCGTGTTATGCCGGCCTGGTGCCGAATCCCGTCGCGCCGAGGTGGCCGGCGTCGAACGCGTGCTGCAACGATATCGACGACTCGCCGCGATTCAAGCACCCGGAACGCTCGATGGCGGCGATCTGCTCTGCGTCGGCAAGGTTATCTACGCAGGACTCTCCACTCGCTCCAATCAAAGCGGCATTGATCAATTGCACGGTATCGTGGCCGACTACGGCTATACCGTAAAAGCCGTGGCAACCAATCAGTGTCTGCATTTGAAGTCCGCCATCAGCAAGGTCACACCCGACACGTTGTTGATCAATCCAAACTGGATAGCGCAGGCAGAATTCAGCGATTGCGATTTTATCGAGATCGACAAACAGGAAGCACACGCCGCCAACGCCCTGCTGGTCGGCGCTGCTGTTATTTATCCAACGTCCTGTCCCCGCACTCTCGAAAAACTGCAAAAGCACGGTATCGATGTCAGGCCCGTTGATGTCTCCGAGCTGGAAAAAGCTGAAGGCGCCGTGACTTGCTGCAGCCTGATTCTCAATACCCTCTGACTCGACCGACGGCCCCAATCAAGGAACCCGGCGGCACTAGGTAGCGGCACCCTGAGATTGTTTCTCAGCGATCCAGTCTTTGACGATGCGATCGAGTATCGTCAGCGGCACCGCTCCATTCTTCAACACGGTGTCATGGAACTCGCTGATTTTGAAATCATCACCCAGCGACTCTTTCGCCAACTCGCGTAGCTGCAGAATTTTCAACATGCCTATTTTGTAGGAACACGCCTGACCTGGCATTACGATGTAACGATCGACTTCGATGACCGCATCAGTCTCTGCATTACCCGAATTAACCATCATGTACTCGACAGCTTGCGCACGCGTCCAGCGCTTGTAGTGAATGCCTGTATCCAGCACGAGGCGCACGGCACGCCAAAGCTCCGCCTGTAAACGACCGAGGTTGCTGTACGGGTCTTGTTGAAAACCCGCCTCCCACGCAACGCGCTCGGCGTACAAACCCCATCCTTCGACGTAGGCACCGAAAGGACCCATGCGTCGAATTAGTGGCAGATCCTTTTGCTCCATTGCCAGTGCTATCTGGAAGTGATGACCGGGAATTCCCTCGTGGTAGGCGAGTGTCCGCATGAAGGGTTTGGGGGTTGCTTTGACATCATATAGATTCGTATAAAATACACCTGGTCGAGAACCGTCCATCGCTGGTGCATTGTAGTAAGCCAGCGGTGATGTCCGTTGCTTGAATTCAGGAACGCGCTTGACGATCACGCCTTCTTCCGGCCGCAGATTAAACCAGTCAGCAAGGCCCACGTTGATCTCATCAAGAATTGCCTGGTAGTCGGTGAGGATTTGTTGCCTGCCCTCGTCGGTATCAGGATAGATAAAGCGATCTTCGCTCGTGATCTCCCGATACAGCTCACCAATAGGCCGACTGATGTCATAGCCTTCGGCTGCCATTATGACCCGCATTTCGTCCTGAATACGGGCTACTTCGGCGAGGCCCAGTTCATGCACTTCCTGTGGCGTCACGTCACTGGTCGTAAACATCTTCAACATATCGGCATAAAAGGCATCGCCATCCGGCAGTTTCCAGACGCCATCGTCGGATGTGGTGTTCGGCAGCAACGCTGTGTAGTAGTCGATGAATCCCTGGTAGGCAGGGTATACAGTGGTTTCAATTTGGCGGCGATTCTCCGCCAGCAACTGCGACTGATCGGCCTCGCTAATGCCCGCATCATCGAGTTTGGTTTTGAACGAACTGTAGAGAATATTCTCCTCTGCCGGTGTCGCTACGAATTGATTCATCTCATCCAGCACTTTTTCAACGACAAAAGTCGGCGGCAGGATGCCCTTCTCCTCCCGCACTTTCAGGCCTTCCATGATCTGCGAAAACTTCACTCCGACCTTTGACAAACGGCTGTTGTAATCCTCGGCATCGCCGACACTGTCAATCGAGTGCACCGACTCCATGAAACTCGGGAAATTGCTTTGCACACCGAACAGCTGGTTCAACGGATAGCTGTAATAGCGCCAGCGATCGGCCATGCGCTGTTGTCGCTCGTACATCCAGTCGACGATGTCGTAAGAAAGCTTTTGCTGATAGGTCAGCTTGTTGCGATCGTAACTGCGCAGCTCTTTCGCCGCCTCAATTAACGCGGCCAGGTCACGATCTTCAGCGGCAATAGACGCATCATCCAGGTCATCCTGATGAGACGTGATGCCGAACTGTTCCAGCATATGCAGGCGAGAGAGTGTTTCCGGACTCTCCATCACCGTGCGCATGAATGCTCTGTTCAACGCCCAGTCGTAATTTGGCAAGGGTCCGTACCAGGCCCATGCCGCAACTAGAATTGCAAGTGCAAGAATCGCCCCTGCGGATACACCCAGCCACCTGAATATACGCCTCATCAATTTTGCTCCCCTGATCATTTTTTGGTTGCAGTCGCCGTGCTTCGGGACAATTTCTCCAGACAGTGCCACCAAAGTCCGAATCAGGTCAATCACTGCCAGGCTATTGCACGACAACTACGATAACCAGGAAAACGGGAAGTGCCCGGTACGCCAATCGCGGGCGTTGTCGACAATTCAGCATCTTTCGTCCATGATGTTGGGCTTCGGCTGGGGGGTCTGTTAAATAATGTCATTTTTCGACGAGTTACAGCGCCGTAACGTCTTTCGTGTAGCAATAGCTTATGTCGTGGTCGCATGGCTGATCCTGCAGTTCGCCGACGTCATGCTGAACAACATCGATGCGCCCCACTGGGTATTCCAGGTCATCATGCTGGTGCTCGTCATTGGTTTCCCGCTGATCCTGTTGTTTGCCTGGGCGTTTGAGTTAACCCCGGAGGGATTAAAGCGCGAAAAGGACGTAGACCGTTCGCAGACGATCACTACCCAGACAGGACAGAAACTCAATCGCGTCATCATCGGCGTACTGCTCGTCGCCGTCGCGTATTTCGCCATCGATAAATTTTATCTCTCAACCAACAGCGACAACGCCCTCCCCGGACTGTCTCAACAGAGCGTTTCCGACAGGGCTACAACAGGCGCTTCAAAAGACACTGACAATTCGATCGCGGTACTCCCGTTCATCAATATGAGCTCCGACAAGGAGCAGGAGTATTTCTCGGATGGGCTCTCGGAGGAACTACTTAACCTGCTGGCGAAGATTCCGGAATTGCGCGTGACCTCACGATCATCGGCGTTTTCCTTCAAAGGCAAAGACTTCAAGATTAGTGATGTCGGTCAAGAGTTAAACGTTGCCCACGTACTCGAAGGAAGCGTCCGCAAATCCGGTAATCAGGTACGGATCACGGCTCAGCTCATTAAGGTCGATGGCGACGTGCATCTTTGGTCGGAAACCTATGATCGCTCGCTGGATAACGTATTTGTCATTCAAGATGAAATTGCAGCCGAGGTTGTAAAACAACTGAAGATCGCACTACTCGGCGCCGCGCCGCACGCGCAAGAAACCAATGCGGAAGCCTACGCGTTATATTTGAAAGCACGTCAATTACATCTTGAAGGCTCGCGAGAGACCCTGGAACGCGCAACCATTCTGCTTAATCAGGCAATCCAGATCGATCCGCAATACGTCGCCGCCCATACTGAGTTAAGCTCAATTTATGTCAATCAAACTGCTGACGGCTTTCTACCCCTGCACCAAGGATCGGTCCTTGCCCGACAAGCGGCCAATCAGGCGCTCACTATTAACCCGAATGAAGCGCGGGCCTACGGAGTCTTGGGGAGCATCGCCCTGGGCATGGACAACGATCCCAATACGGCGGCACGGTTTCTCGAGCGCGGCTTAGAAATCGACCCTGCAAATCCCCAGGTACTTGCACAGGCATCCAGGCTTACTAATGCACTGGGTCGGTCCGACGAAGCGATCCGCATCGGGAAATTCCTGGTGGCTCGAGACCCGCTGAGCTCCGGCAGTTCCAACACCCTCGCCCAGTCGTATGCCTTTGCCAAAGACTGGGATGCCACAATTGAAACTAACCGAAAAACGCTAGCGCTCAGTCCCGGGTACTCAGGCGCACATTACCAAATCGGGGCTGCGCTGCTCATGAAAGGCGATGCGGCCACGGCGCTGGAAGAATTCGAGCAGGAAGTCGGCGATGACGAATTTCGCGTCAAAGGACGCGCGCTTGCGTTGCACGATTTGGGACGCACAACAGAATTCGACGTTGCATTCGCGGAGTTACGTGAGCGCTGGGGCACGCGCTGGCCCTCCGAAATTGCCCAGGTGTATGCATGGACCGGCAAGCCGGATGAAGCATTTACCTGGCTCGATAAGTCCATCGAACAAAATGAAGACGGTCTGCGAGAACAATTTCTAAACGCTCTTTATCAACCGTTGCATAGCGACCCACGCTGGGCCGCTTTCCGACAACGCACGGGGAGCACCCAGGAACAATTCGGTGCCATTAAATTTGCCGTGACCTTTCCGGAGTGATGGCAGGCAACACGTTGGGCTATTAGCAACAGGAGCAATCATGCATCCAGGTATTTATCGGGCGATAGCGATTCTAACCTTCTTGCCGGTATTCGCCGGTATGGCTACGACGGAAGCGTCCGAGCGCGCCAGAGACCTTGGCATTCCATTTGGTGGTGAGCCAGGGACACTGAACGCAATCACCGACGTCGCCGGCGTCGAAGTTGGGCAGGTTACTCTCATTGAAGGTAAGGGCGCGTTGAAAGTCGGAACCGGCCCTATACGTACGGGTGTCACTGTTATTCATCCTCGCGGCAAAAACTCAACCGATCCGGTATTTGGTGGCTGGTTTACCTTGAACGCATCCGGGGAGATGACCGGCACAACCTGGCTCGAAGAACGGGGTCTGATCGACGGTCCCATCGCCATTACCAATACACACAGTGTCGGAGTGGTTCGCGATGCATCGGTATCGTGGATGGTTGATCATGGCTGGCCGGCCGACTGGCATGCCCCGATTGTTGCCGAAACCTACGATGGCATATTGAATGACATTAACGGCTTTCACGTCACCAAGGCAATTGCCTTACAGGCCATGGCCAATGCAAGCAGTGGTCCGGTGCAGGAAGGCTCGGTCGGTGGTGGCACCGGCATGATTTGCGATGGCTTCAAAGGCGGCATCGGCACATCCTCAAGAAAATTCAAAGTCCTGGACCAGGAGTTCACCGTCGGGGTTCTCGTGCAGTGCAACTACGGCTGGGACGGTACGGATCTGCGCCTCGGCGGCAAACTCGTCAATAAATCATTACCTGTGGGTGAACACTGTTTCACCGACCGCTCCCTCAAACGTCATCACGAGTGGTATCCCTATTGTGACGATGCCATAGGCGATGTAGTCAGCGACACCCGCAATGACACCATCGTGCCGCGCACACGTGACGGTTCGATTATTGTCGTCGTTGCGACCGACGCACCGTTGCTGCCCCATCAGTTACAGAGAGTGGCCAAGCGACCGTCATTGGCACTGGGTCGGCTGGGCTCTGTGAGCTCGGATGGCTCGGGCGACATATTTGTGGCGTTCTCCACCGCAGCGCCCGGCGCGATTAGCGAAAATACGCTGAGTCAGGTCGCGATGTATCCCAACAACCAATTGACCGCGGTTTTCAAAGCCACCGTGCAGGCCACTGAAGAAGCTATCGTCAATTCGATGGCGGCTACTGACACCATCATCGGTGTCGACGGCTTTAGCGCCAAGGGCATGCCGAGAGACAAAGTTCGCGAAATTTTCAAACAAAACTGATGGGTCGTTTACTGGTGGCCATCAATTATTCGAACAAAAATTTAGAATGATAGTCACACGGCACTGACAGACCTCTGCCAATGCCCTGCTTTCATGCCCACTTTAAGGAAACCCATGACTGAACCATACACTGACGAGATTGACCGATTGCCTGACCAGCAAGATCTAGCGGATGAAAATCTGCCGCAGCAGGACTCAACGGCAACCAAGGGTGTGTTTGCCGTCCTCGCAGGATCGTCCGGGCTAACGGGTATTGCCCTGATCGTGAGCGCGCTAGCATTGGCAGGCGCCATGACAACCCAAATTTCGGTACATTTCTTTGCAGCTCTTTTAGGACTGTTTATCGCCGCGTGTATGGGTGGGCTTGGGGTCATTCTGATACTAACCAGCTTGTTCGGCTGGGTCGCGGCAAAAATATTCAAAACGAAAAAGGCCGGCACTATTCTGATCGCGGCTATTCTGATTTTCGTCGCCGTTAACGTATTCGATATCGGTTTCCCGCGTTCGGGCATTTCCAACCCGTTTGCTCACATGGGAGAGGCAGACGCCGAGCCAGCATATGAGGTGGAGCCTGCGGACTATATAGTGGAGTCAACGGATGATACAGGCTGCATGAGGCCGAGCACCATGCACTGTGAAAGACAAGTCATTGAAGGACCCAATGGACAAATAATGGAAGAACATGTCCTATTTGACGAAGTCGTCGATGGCACGACCGTCCATGCAGAAAGCCATACGACCTGGTACGAAGATGGTCAAATGTCGGCCAAGCGATCCTTCCGTAACGATGAACGCAATGACGTGTGGACAACCTGGTATGCCAATGGGCAGACCAGCAGTCAAAGTCATTACGTCAACGGCTCATTAGTTGGCGTCGAAAGAAACTGGACAGAAGAAGGCATTGAGATAACCAGCGACAGAGGAGCAACTACAAATGAAGAAAGGTGATACAAAGCCACAGCAGATTGGGATTGGCATTGCGCTCGGTGCCGGCATTGGCGCAGGAATCGGAGTTGCCATGGGCAATATTGCGATAGGCGTCGGCGTCGGCGTCGCAATAGGTGCCGCTCTCGGAGCAAGCATAGCCGCGAAGTCTTCGAAGAAAGAACAAGACTCCGATTAGGACACCCACACTTTAGCGGCCGTCGTTAACGTAAACAGGCGTAAAGCGAACATCACTTGCCAGACAACAAGCAAATAGTAGCAGCCGTTCGGAAATGGGTTGAGAGCGTCGTTATCGATCTCAATCTGTGCCCTTTCGCCAAACGAGAGCTCACCAAGAATAGAGTGCGATTTTTCGTGTCCGACACGATCACCGAACAGGGTTTGCTGGTGGATCTGGAAGCCGAGCTCGAATTACTCGAGAAAGACGCCTCGATCGAAACAACGCTATTGATTCATCCACGCGTTTTGGAAACATTCTACGACTACAATCAGTTCCTCGATTACGCAGAGGGTTTGCTGCAACAAATGGAATTAGACGGCGTTTACCAGATCGCGAGTTTCCATCCGGACTATCAATTCGGCGGTACCGAGCCCAATGATCCCGAGAATTACACCAATCGATCACCGTATCCCATATTGCATTTACTACGCGAAGAAAGCCTCGACCGCGTTCTCGAATCCACCGAACACGCCGAGCAAATACCGCTACGTAACATTGAACTGATGAACAGCATGGGGTCGGCCAAACTAAGCGCGTTGCTAAAGGCATGTGTTGATCAGGGTGGCTCAACTAGTTAGTAACACCCGCAATTACATTTTTTCAGCAAAAGAGCGTAGTCTTGCGCTCCTGATTTACGCCACCCTGGAAAGGAAACGACAATGAAAAACTTTGGAATTATTTTCATCACGATTTTTATGCTGGCAGCCTGCGGTGGCGGTGATAAAGCAAGCAGCGGCGAAGAACAACCAGCGCCTGCTGCAGCGGCCAGTCCGCACGACAACCAGCACAAGACCGAAACCTGGTTGTATAACAACGGACAGAAAAAATCCGAGATCACTCGTGTCGACGGTGAAAAAGATGGCAAGGCAGTCATCATAACGACCGTAACCCGCTGGTACGACACCGGGCAAATGAAGCAGCAAAGCTTTTTGGTCGACGGCAAGCAAGATGGTTTGGATACAACCTGGTACGAAAACGGCCAGAAGCAATCAGAAGTGAATTACATGAACGGCGCTATGGACGGTACTGTGAAAAAATGGACCGAGACTGGAGAAGAACAACTGTAAGCCAGACTCCCCGGCAACAAATTGCTGGAACTAAAACGAATAAGGGCGAGACATTGACGGAATGTCTCGCCCTTTTTTATGGCTAACTATTAATGGTGGCGCAAGCGCCCAATCAATAGCCCCCTTGCGAATACTCCCCCTGCTCTGCCGCGCCTTCGTCTTGAAATATATCTTCAATGGACAGCTTAAAGAGTCGAGCTGCTTTAAAAGCCAACGGCAAACTGGGATCGAACTTGCCCTTTTCTATTGCGTTAATGGTTTGCCGGGACACATCCAGCTCATCCGCCAATTGCGCCTGAGTCCAGTCGCGCTCGGCGCGCAGTACCTTGAGTCGATTCTTCATGCGTACTTCCTGTGGCCGGCTATGGTCCCGACCAGGAACGTCAGGCACATCAAGATGATGACGTGGTTTATATCGGGCTCGAACGCAATGAGCTTGACGTTTTTGAGCATTCCGTAGGCGGTCGCCGTGATAAGTCCAACGCCCAATGAAAGCGCGCAGGCATCCAGGAATATCTTGCGATGCAGTTCGTCCAGACCCTGCAGGTAGCGTCTGTTAGAAAGGATCATCCCGGCCCCAACCGCCAAATTCAGCGATACAGCTATGGACGACAGCAGCGTGTTGAAATCCCACCACCATTTCGGGCCAAAAACAGCAATAAAGCAGGTGATAACCCATGCCAGGGCCCAGTTTCTCAGGTTTGCGGTGTTGCGGCCCGTGCGCGCCGCCAATTTGCTTGATTCTTGCTTGGTGATACTCATTTGTCATGTTCCTTTGTCGTAATGTCAAGTTAAGTTGACTCAAGAGTAAAGTCCTAACGACTTGTTGTCAAGTCTTCTTTACTCCCTAAATACGAATACTGACCACGTGAAGTGCCCTGTTCGCCGGCGGTCAGATACAGGTTAGCGATGTCGCCGAACGCGAAATGTGGCGCATACTGCTTTAAATACCAGGAGGCAATTCAATGGATGCAAATACGGTGAATCAATGGCTCACACTGGCAGCCAATCTCGGAGTCGTAGCCGGCCTGATTCTGGTCGGCTTTCAGATTCGTCAAAACACGCGGATCACAAAGGCGCAAATTACTAACGACTACTATCTGGCGGACATGGAACTCGAGCTGGTGATGATGGGCGAACAACCAATTGATCCTTGGGTCAAGTCCATCTATTCGCCCGACAAAGTGACCCAAGCGGATGTCGCCATACTCGATCGATATTTCAACTATGGACTGGTCCAAATTCAGCGCCTGCGAAAAATGCAGGAACTTGGTCTGGCTGATGATGACTGGAAAAACGGCATGTCATATCTCGGCTGGCATCTTGGTAATGAGATCGGACGCCGTTGGTGGAAGTACAGCAAGTCCAGTTACCCAACTGATTTTGTAAAAATGGTGGACGATGTACTCGAAACCCGACACTACCTAGCCAATCAAAACCTGCTGAATTCGATGCTGTCAGCGGACGACTAGAAATGTGTCATGAACGCATCACTGAGAGATCAGAACAATCATTCGGCTAGACAATTGTGACTGTCCCGTCATTGTTCATCTAAAGTGATCATTCCGCCACAACGGCGCGCTGCTCAATGGTAGTGAACAGGCCGTTGTAAGCCTCCGGTGCCGCGCCCCCGTTGATCATTACGACCACTGGCTTATCGACCGGCAACGCCTGCCCTGCGATCCATGCCATGAACGGGCCGTCCGTGTTGTAGCTATTGCCGAAGCCGCCAATCACGTAAATTTCCCGGCCCGGCTCGGCCAGCGAGCGCTCCCGAATGATCTCCTGCAAACGCTCACGTTTACCAGCAGCCCAGGTCACGGGGTAAACAAGTTCTTCTGTCATTTGGCCGTCGCGCTCTTGAACGCGAATGCCATGGATGCGCGCAGGATCCACCGCGATGGTCGCGGCGGCGCCACGAACGAAACGCTCCGCACTGGCAGAAATAACGTGAACCTCTACTCCCTCAGCCTGCAGTCCGCGAATGATGTACATGGAGCCAGCGTAATAGTGTGGCTGATAGAGCGTCTTGAAACTTTGCTCCGACAATTGAGCCAATTGGTCGACACTGCCGCCCGTCATCATTTGTACAATGTAGGGATAGGCAAGCCAATGACCCACTCGTTCATCCAACAAGCGATAGTCGTGCCAGAATGCTTCGAAGCCACCTTTACCCGAATACTGTGGCGAGAGTTTGTGCTCAATAGCGAGTTGCGCGAGACCTGGATAAATTACGCGCCCATCACGAATCAGGCCTTCCGAGCAGTCACCATCCAGAATGGTCCCGTCGAAGTCCCATACGGTCATGAATATGGCGTTTCTGTCGGCTCCATTAGCGATAAGCGCCTCACGTACACCGACAACATCATCAAGTATCTGCATGGAACGTGGCTCAGGCTCTGCTGCGAACAGCGCCAGCGGTAGCCAACAAAGCAGCAACCAAAAAGAATATCGAAATAGCGGAAAACGCGACCATCTGCGAATACCAACTGCTTGCTGAAAAGACATTCCCTGAAACTCCTGTTAATAGTCCACTAATGATGATCGGTCACTCCGGGCGCCACAACGCCCGGTAACTGTGCCAGATTCAGGCGACGGGTGCAGCCACAATGTGCGTGTCCCGCTTTGCGCTCACAGGAGTGCCATGCGAACTTTGTTGCAATGCAATTCTCACCCCATTACCCTTGCGGCCGATTGCTCCACTTTGCACAAAAACTACACCCCCCTTTCGCAACAGAATCAAAATTCGCTATGAAAATCATCAAAGTTCGCCAGCTGGCGGCGCTGTCGCTGGTCTTTACATGCTCCCCACTACTTGCCGGCCCGCCGCTAACCTTTGATGATCCGGGCATACTGGATCCAGGTCAGTGGGAGTTCATTGCGGCAACCACGGCAACGTCAACGACCGCAGGTGATTACTACCAGATTCCGCAATTGAGTTTGTCACTGGGCGTGTTTGAGAATTTTATGCAGATCGGTGCAGGATATTCATACGCCGAGGCGACACCTAATGACGGTCCGACGGCCAGAGACCACGGCAACTTCAGCGTCGGCGCCAAGTGGCGTTTTCTCGATAATGGCAAGACGCAGCTGGCTTTCGCGCCCTATTATTCGTTTGGCGTAACGCAGTCCACTGCTGCCAAAGGCATTGGTAACGAAAACGATATCCTGGGCCTGCCAGTAAACATTGCATACCAGGTTAGCGACAAGTGGCGGCTCAATAGCGAAGTGCGCTATGTCCACCGCAGCCTCGATTATAACAACTGGGGTTACGGCGCATCGGCAGCCTACGTCATGAACGAACGCCATGAATTACTGTTCGCACTATCGGGATCAACCGGCAGACAATTCAAGAACGCGTCCCTGGATGCGCGGCTGGGACTTGATGCCGCGGTGACGGACTCTTTCCATGTGCTCTTTTCTATCGCCACCGGCCTTAAGCATCCCAGCAGCTCGAACGAAATGCATCGGGACATCTACCTCGGCTTCAAACTGCTGCGCTAGCGCCAATATTTGGGGTCAAAGTAATAAATGGGGTAGGAGTAAAAATCACGCGAGCTGATACGAAAGGTGCACTTTCGTTGCTCAACAGTCATTCTTGAATCGCAGGGTAGATTTGTACTCTGACCCCATTTATGCAGTTATGAGACACGCATTGCAGGTGTTTCACGATAGGTAAAACCGCGCCAGAACCATTCCAGTGGTCCGTACCGAAAGTGCTTTAACCACAATTGACTGAGCACAACTTGCATCGCAAAAACAGCCGTCGCGAAAACCAGTTGCCATGCCCTGGGGAGTCCCCAACAGCCCAGACCATAGCCGTAAAATACGTAGGTGCTAATCAGTGATTGCATCAGGTAATTCGTCAACGCCATTCTGCCCGCGGGGGCCAGCACGCTGACCTTCGAAAAAATACGCCCGCTGTGCAGCATGACAACGACCAGGCCTACATAGCCCAGCGACGCCGGCAAATTGCCCAGCATTCTCAGGCCCATGGCCAGCAGAAAGCCATCGTGTGAGTCCCCTGGTATGTGCCCTACCGCAATCAGAGTACCCAACAGACCCAAACCAATGCCGACAGGCAAGCCATACAGTGCGAGTTTTCGGAACAGCGGTAAGTGCGCCCGCGTGTCTCGCATGATGCCCGACTGCACAAACCACGCGCCGATCAAGAACATGGCGACGAGTATGGAGGCGAATCCGGCATCCTGGGAGAGCTTGTCACCCACGGTTCGCGCACGAAAACCAACACCTTCCAGGTAGCCGCCACTCGACATGATGCGAGCTTCCTCTTTGGCCAATGCAGCCCGCCTTGCCAGTTCTTTTTCTCCCTCCGCCTTCTTTTCCGCCTTTCTATCTGCTTTCTTTTCCGCTGCCGTTTTTTGCGGCCCCGGTGCCGCGTCAGTGTCTTCCGCGGACTCAGTCAACTCCGTGCCCGGTGCCTCTATTGATTGCACAGTATCCGCTGCCGTCGGTAGGTCGCCCTCGGGTTCGCTCGCAACACTTTCCAGCACAACGTCGCCCTCCGCACTCTGGTCCAACGTGGTTCCGGCGCTCTGGTCATCTAATAAAGTATCCAGCGCAACCGTCTCTTCTTCGACCATTTGCACCAGGCCGTCCTTGGGCTCAATGTCAGCGACTTGGGCCACTTCATTGACCTCGGGTTTTTCCTCCGGCGGTGCCAGGTACGCAAACAGGCCCCCAACGATCATCATCAGGAAGGACACGACGTAGATACCGATCCCGAGTCGCAAACCACGCAGGCGAGCGGGTTCAAAATACCTGGCCAGGGTAACGCCCCAAAGCAAGAACAGGACCGAGAAAATCGTCACGCCAATAGACACGTCCTTCTCGACATCCGGAATGAATGGCATCACCGCAGCGGCAATTAATCCCAGCATCGACAAGGTGATCAACGCGAACGGGAATATTGGCACGTCTTTTTTGAATACATGCACCCGCCGTTCCGTGCGAACGTAAGTTGACAACAAACCGATGTATAACAAGACACCCGCGTAAATACCGGCGAATGTGAAGCCGGGAATGAACGCTATGCCCGTGAGAATTATGGCGGCGAGAATAATCGGTTTCCATTCACCAAACAGCAGGATCAACAGGGCACCGGCACCGACCGCATAACTAAACAATATATCCCCGTTCCACAGGAACAGATAATGCGCCCCGCCAAAAACGGCCAGCGCCAGAATGCGGCGCAGATAAGGCCCGAGGAAATTTCGTCCAGCGCTTTGCGCCCGAGATAACATGACCGCAAAGCCCATACCGAAGAGCATGGAAAAGATCGTCCAGAATTTACCCTGCACAAAATTGTCGACAAACCACGAAGCGAACCAATCAATGGCAGAAAGACCTTCGGGAACGCCAACCCCCATATCCGCGGTGGGTCGGTTGAAGTACTCCACGTTCATCAGGAAAATACCAAACAGGGCAAAGCCGCGGACGACGTCGAGCGCTTGAATGCGTTCCGCAGAAGTAACAGGCGCCAGGTGCACCGCAGGCAAATCAGGCTGAATCAATCAATACTCCCCCAAAAGTAGGCCGCGCCCATTGATTTTATTATGCGCGGATCACTCTGGCAGGAGTGATAAAACAGAACCTAGCATGTCGTGTCGTGCATCTCCACAGGGATCGCCCGGACACCAAAAACAAAGCCCTCCAACCGGTAGGGAAATGATTCGTTGCTGCCTGATTTAAAAGCGTTTTTGGCTCCAAAAGGTACTCGGTAAAAAGCGGCCCGCATAAGCATAATCCGAGGTACGTCGAAAGGGCTAAAGATGTACAATTTCGGGGCTTTATTGTATTGCACTGCCACCTGGTATTTGGCGCACTGAAGGACACAAACCGGTATGAACCCTAAAACGCCTGCCCTGCTGCTCGCCGCCACACTCGTTCTGGCCGGGACAACGCAAGCAGCTGAATTCAAGAAACCAACTCCAGACGTATTGCCCAGCATCCAACTTGATCGTTCCTTGCTATTTCCTTCCAAAGCAGACATTGCCGAAGGCAAAGTGCTCGCCACCGAACAATGCATCGATTGCCACAGCGCTACGGGCATTGAAGACGACCCGGAAATGCCACACCTGGCTGGTCAACACGTTCTATATCTCTATAGCGAACTGCAGGCGTACAAGAAAAAGCTTCGTCAAAACGAGGATATGAGCAAGTCGGTCCAGTTCCTTAGTGACGATGCTATGCGCAAAGTCTCCGCCTATTACTCAGGTCAAATACGCGGTGTGCCCGCAGCTACGACGGCATCAAGCGAACCGGCCGCAGCAGTTAGCGACCCGGTCGAGCTAGGCAAGAAAGCCTCAGCAAGTTGCGGCGGCTGCCATGGCCCTGATGGCAACAGCAAAATGCCTGGTATGCCGAATCTGACCTCACAGCCTCTTGAGTACTTCGCTATTGCGATGCGCCATTACAAAAGTGGCGGCCGACCCGGCATGATGAGCGGCTTCGCTGCCCCTATTGACGACCAGACGGTCAAGAATCTGTCGCTATACTTCGGTTTGCAACCACCCAAAGGAACCAGCAATGTTGGCAAGGGCGATGTGGAGGCTGGACGCACCGCAGCCGGCGCCTGCTCTACCTGCCATGGTGAGGACGGCAATGTAGTGGGTCCTGAGCTACCCACTCTGGCTGGTCAAGATGCAACCTACCTGGCGGCCGCCATTAACGCGTATGCCAAAGGCCCACGAGACCATGCCCAGATGAAAGCGGCAACGGAAAGCCTCAGCGCTGACGACATTAACAACCTCGCATCTTTCTATGCCCAGCAAGAACCGATCCCCCGCAAGATTCACAAGCCGGCGACAGTTGCGGACTGGATAGAACGATGCAACCGGTGTCACGGCGAAGACGGTAATAGCGCCGATCCCCGTATGCCCTCGTTGGCTGGACAAAACAGGGCTTATCTCGAACGCGTGCTGACCCTGTACAGTGAAGGTAAACGCAATAACTCAATGATGAGCGCCATGGCCGGCCCGCTAAATGAAGCCGAAAGAGCTGCTCTTGCAGCACACTATGCTGCCCAAACTCCCAGGTCGATCCTGTATGTCGAATTGCCCTGCGAACCAACACCTGCCAAGTGAGTCAACCAACAATGAATCAGCCAATGACACACAACCTGTACCTGCATTTCCAGGAACTGCCAATGAGCAGACGGGTACTCTACACAGCCGCTTTACTGGTACTGGGAATGGGCTACCTTTTCGGCCTACTCTACTTATACGCTTCAGACTCAGGTCGCGATGGCGAACCGGGATTGTCGGTTGAAGACATTGTTGTTTCCTATAGCGGCTCGCCTGAAGGGACTGTGCTTGAGTCAGCCCTGAAAGGCTCCATGAGTACCATGTTAAGCCACGATGATGCACTGACTATTATCGCCTGGGTAAAAGGCGGTGCGGACAAACGCACCTTCGAAGCCCAGGTGCAACCAATCATCGAGAAGAATTGTCTTGGCTGTCACGACGGCAGTAACTCCGCCCTATACAACCTGGATGGGTTCGACAATATTCAGACGGTAGTGGAACACGATACCGGCACTGACCTTTTCACGCTGGTACGCGTATCGCACATCCACTTGTTTGGCATGACCTTCATATTCTTCCTGGTCGGTCTCATTTTCAGCCACGCGCTGGTGCGTCCAGTCTGGTTCAAGTGCCTGCTGATAGCCACGCCATTTGCCTGCGTCACTACAGACGTGAGTTCCTGGTACTTCACCAAGCTCTATACTGGATTTGCCTGGGTAGTCATGATCAGCGGTGCCTTGATGGCCCTGTCCTTTGCCGCGATGTGGTTTATTTCAATGTGGCAATTGTGGTTCTATAAAGGTCCAGACTGGCTGCAAAATCGCATTACCAATTCCAAGCAAATGTTTGGCTAGAGTTTTGATTGCAGCCAGAGCCCCTGTGTGCGGGCCGTGGCACCTGCTCATCGACAATGCCGAGTTCATTCAGAACTCGGCATTTTTCCTTCTGAAATCAACTACCAATGCGGATCAAATCTCTTTTCGCCCTGCCCCATGCGCCCCGACTCGCGGGCAAAAAATCAGTTACACACAGGCTGTCGATGAGGGCGGAATCGTACTTTTCACGATATATGCGTACTATTGCTCGATACGCGCTTAATTAAAGAGCATATTTTTTCCGATTTTGCCGTGGGAAGTAATCGGCCAAAATGACGCAAATACCTATAAAATCAAGGGCGCTAGGCAAATCTACCTATTGCAACGAAGGTCCCAAAACCTATCATATCCGTGGGTTTTTGGGCTTCGGCTCGTCCCTTCAAAAAGGAGTTTGAGACATGCGTAGATTGATTGCAGCACCCCTGATTACCGCTCTGATATTTTTGGGCGGCTCGGCGTTCGCTGAGAATCCGAACATGGCCTCGTGCACCGGATGCCACGGCATCGACGGCGCCACCGGCATGATGCCAGATGTACCTAATATCGCCGGTATTCCGGCAGTAGTGCAGGAAGACGCGTTGTACGCTTATTTGGACGAAAGCCGCAAGTGCTGGGCTCCTGGCATCATGTGCCAGGTCATGAGCGGGCTTTCAGAAGAGGATATCTCCGAAGTATCGGCCGAGTTCGCGGCCATGCCGTTCAAACCGGCCAATGAAGATTTTAATGCAGACCTCGCCGCAAAAGGTAAAGCACTCCATATGGAATCTTGTGCTATGTGCCATGGTGCCGATGATTCAGGCGAAGGTGAGTCAAGCATTCTTCATGGTCAGAGAATAGAATATCTGCGTAAGGTCATGGAACAATACGCAGCCGGTGAAAGAGCACAACCTCCAATGATGGAAGAAAAAATGACCGTGCTCACACCAGAACAAATAGAAGACATTGCTAATTTCTATGCAAGTTATCGGGCTCCCTAGGTCATAGTTCGTAGGTAGCACTTTTGGGGGACGCTTCCTAGTCAGTTGCGTCCCCAGTGAGCGGGTTTATGCACCGCAATGATTGACTCAACAAGTAAAAAAGGACACCCAATGCGCAATCCAATTTCTCCAGCGTGGCTCCTGACTAGTGCGCTGGTCTTTACGTTGCTGCTAAGCCCCTTCTCCACCGCGGCCAACGCACAAGAAGGCAATCCAGCCAATGCTACCTGCCTGGCATGCCACAACATGAAAGCGCTCTCGACGAAATTACCAAATGGCGAAACTCGCCAGTTGCACGTTTCCAAAGAGGACTTCGACAAGAGCATTCACGGAAAACGCGCCTGCGTTGAGTGTCATAAAGACATCATTCAGATTCCGCATCGTAAAGGCATCGACAGAAAAGTCGGTTGCGTACAATGTCACAGAAAACTGTGGGCCGATGCGCAAGCGGACGGAACAACAGTTGAACATGCACGCCTGGGTGACGTCGTAACCCAGATCGACAGCTACATGAAGTCGATACATGCGCGCCCTAGTGAGGATGACCAGTCGAGAACCAACGCAACGTGTTACGACTGTCATGATGCGCACTACATTAGTCACATTGACCATACCGTTGGTTCACCATCACGATTAAAAATTCCGTTGATCTGTGGTAACTGTCACAAGGATATTTTGGAGACTTACAAGACTTCAGTACATGGTCAGGAAGTGCTGGTCAAAGGCAACGCGAATGCAGCTGTCTGCGTCGATTGCCACACAACCCATGATATCGAGTCACCAAAAGAAGATTCGACTCGACTGGAAATCACGCGCAGTTGCGGCAACTGCCATGAAAAAGAACTCGAGACTTATCTCGGCACCTATCACGGCCAGGTAAGCGCACTCGGTTACACACATACCGCGAAATGTTTCGAATGTCATGGTTTCCACGACATCAAGCGTTTGAATGACGAAACGTCAAGCATGCATATCAACAACCGTTTGGAAACTTGCAAGAACTGTCATGAAGATGCCAGCGAAGGCTTCATTACTTTCCAGCCACACGGTAATCCAAATGATTTCGAGAACTACCCTCTCATGTACCTGGCTTCCAAGGGCATGATTGGACTCCTGGCCAGTGTGTTCCT
>JAHEFE010000036.1 GCA_024640365.1 Woeseiaceae bacterium
GGAATTGACGGCACGTCTGGGCGACAACGGTTAAATGCACTAGACAAAAAAAGAGGGATTGCATGAGCAAGGTTTACAAAGTAACTGCGGAGGCTGCCAAGGCAGCGACCATCAACGCCGAAAAATATGAGGCGATTTATCGCCGGTCGATTGATGACAACGAAGGGTTTTGGCGGGACGAGGGACAACGGGTCGACTGGATCAAGCCGTTTAGTCAGGTCAAGGACGTTTCGTTTGCCAAGGACGACTTGCACATACGGTGGTATTACGACGGTTCATTAAATGCTTGCTACAACTGCGTTGACCGCCATCTTGCCGACAAGGCTGACGATGTTGCGATTATATGGGAAGGCGACAATCCGAAAACCGATTTAAAGATTACCTACAAGGAATTGCATGAGCGCGTATGTCGTTTTGCGAATTCATTGAAAGCGCTCGGCGCCAAGAAAGGCGATCGCGTAACGATTTACATGCCGATGATTCCGGAGGCGGCCGTTGCCATGCTGGCCTGCGCTCGCATCGGCGCGGTGCACTCTGTGGTCTTCGGCGGTTTTTCACCGGATGCACTCGCCGGGCGCATCCACGACTGCGAGTCCAATATTGTGATCACAGCCGATCAAGGTGTTCGCGGTGGCAAAGTGATTCCGCTAAAAGCTAATGTTGACCGCGCGGCAGAAAACCCAAATGTAACGACGCTTAAGAAAGTTCTCGTCGTCAAACATACAGGGGGCAAAATCGATTGGGTCACTGGTCGCGACGAGTGGCTGCATGAGCTGGAAGCATCAGTCGATGCCGATTGCGCGATTGAACCGATGGATGCGGAAGACCCGCTGTTTATTTTGTATACCTCGGGTTCCACCGGCAAGCCCAAGGGTGTACTGCATACGACGGGCGGTTACCTTGTCTATGCGGCCATGACCCATGAGGTGGTCTTTGATTACAAACCGGGTGATATCTATTGGTGTACGGCGGACGTCGGCTGGGTGACCGGTCACAGCTATATTGTGTATGGACCGCTGGCTAATGGTGCGACCACGTTAATGTTTGAAGGTGTACCGAACTACCCAACGGCTGCACGTTTCTGGCAAGTCTGCGACAAACACCGGGTGAATATTTGTTACACGGCTCCGACTGCTATTCGGGCCCTAATGCGCGAAGGCGATGGGCCGGTTAAGAGCACGTCGCGAGCCAGTCTGCGTTTGCTGGGCTCGGTCGGTGAGCCTATTAACCCGGAGGCATGGGAGTGGTATTACCACGTTGTTGGTGATGGGCGTTGCCCAATCGTTGACACCTGGTGGCAGACAGAAACCGGTGGCATTCTGATTACCCCATTACCTGGTGCCACTGACCTTAAGCCGGGTTCCGCGAGTAAGCCACTGTTCGGTATTCAACCGGCGATTGTCGATGCTGAAGGTAAAGTTCTGGAAGGCGAGGCGGAAGGTAATCTCATTATTGCCGATAGTTGGCCCGGCCAGATGCGGACGGTCTATGGTGATCACCAGCGCTTTATTGATACCTATTTTTCAACGTATCCGGGAAATTATTTTACGGGTGATGGCGTGCGACGCGACGCGGATGGCTATTACTGGATTACCGGTCGCGTGGATGATGTCTTGAATGTCTCCGGTCATCGCATGGGGACCGCCGAAGTTGAAAGTGCACTGGTCGCGCACAAGGATGTAGCCGAAGCCGCAGTTGTTGGCTATCCGCACGATATCAAGGGGCAGGGCATTTATGCTTACGTAACGTTAATGGAGGGCATTACTCCCAGTGATGAGTTATTGGCCGAATTGAAGAAGTGGGTACGCAAGGAAATTGGTCCGATTGCTACACCTGATTTGATTCAGTGGGCGCCGGGACTGCCGAAAACGCGTTCCGGTAAAATCATGCGGCGAATATTGCGTAAAGTTGCCGCAGATGATTTTTCCAATCTTGGAGATACCTCAACGCTGGCTGATCCTGGAGTCGTTGACGACTTGATCGATAATCGAAGGAATCGATAAGAACAGGAACCACCGTACAAAGCTATATAAAAACCCCGCTATGCGGGGTTTTTTATCAAACGCCTTTGCCATCTTTCGGTTTGACGGATCTTTGATCGGCAACAAATTTTTCATACGCCTGAACAAATCCGTCGCTGAACGTCTGCGGGAATTTTCCATCTCCATGGCGAGTCAGGATTGGGTAGATTTCCCGGTACAACGGCCAGTATTTATATTTATTGATCGCTGCAAGTACTGAGCCACGATTTAACGTGCGATCAAAATGTTCTTCCAACTCGTCAGGATTAAAGCTTTCTACGTAATCGGTGAACGCTTCTTGCATGGCGGCCAGTATGGCGTCGTGATGTGAATGTAAGTCATCGGTGATTTCTCTCACGGCATTTTTGGCAGTGCCGTTACTGTCCAGTGAGGTGAGTAGTCGTTGTGCTATTTCACATTCATCTACCGAAGTTTTCAGCGGATTATTGTGTTGCGGAAACACCGTAGTCTGATCGAGACGAAACATTCCTTTAAGTGCCGATCGACTACCCATCAACTCGACGGCCCCGGTGATGAATTCTCGCAACAGCTCACCGGCGTTGCGCATCATGTCTTCCGGTTTTTCTTTACTTTTCAGATCTTCGGGTTTTAAGCCAAGCCCTGTCGCGAAAGCGGCCAGCAGTTTTTCTGGATCACGATTTTGCCGTGGTACTTTTTTGGCGAGCAGTGGATTCGCTGCTTCCGCTACTTCCTGAGTAACTGGCACGGAATGATGAGTTTCTCCATACAAGGCATCACGAAAAGCTTTGTCGCCAGAAATTTCTTCCTGACCGAGTAACTCAACGCCGGTCTTCAGTGTCTCTTCAGGCACCAATTGGTTGAGCTGGTCGGGTGTCACTGACGGTTTGTCAGGGGAGAGCGGTATGACAATGCTTTCGCCTTTGGCAATATGCACCACCATGCGGAAGTCACCCATGCGGAGTCGATCACCATCAAATAGCCGGCGCGGATTACGGCGTCCCAGCGCGGTGGTCGATTCATTGACATAGACACCGTTGGAACTGGTATCAATCAGATAGAAAGAGCCCTTGTTGAAGTCGATAGTGGCATGACGACTCGATATGTAGCGGTCGGAGTCTGGCAAGATCCAGTCGTTGTCGAGGCCGCGGCCAATAGTGCCGCCGTTTTCGCCAAAGTCACACACATAGAGCTCGCCGAGAGAGTCCTTGTGATTGCTGGTTACCTCTATGCGCATTGTTGTTCAGTCCGGTTTCGGTGGTATCTCACGAGCGGCCGCAAAACCGCTCATACTTATAAGTCCCTGAATTTTGCAGGGAAATGCGGTTTGTGACTGCAACACAGTTCACATAATTAGCTATTTATTTATGCCTATGAGCGCTGAAATACAAGGCGAATTTCGAATTGGCGCCTCCGAGGCCCAATTTGCCGAGAGTCTGCTGCCGGGATTGGGTACACTTGCGGGCATTGTTTTGGACTGATTTAGATATTGCTCCGCGAGTTGGGAAGTGAAGTGCCGCTATGACAAACAAGTTGCTCTACAAAGTCATTTTCATGAGTCAGGGTCAGGTTTACGAGGTCTATGCTCGTAGCGTGAGCCATGGTGATCTGTTTGGTTTTATCGAAGTCGAGGAACTTTTATTCGGCGAGCGGAGCTCTGTTGTTGTGGATCCCTCCGAGGAACGAATCAAATCCGAGTTTGCGGGAGTCAAGCGCACCTATTTGCCGATGCACGCCATTATTCGCATTGATGAGGTTGAGAAAGAGGGCGCGAGCAAAATTAGCAAACTGGAAGGTGGCAATGTGACCCAGTTTCCAGTTCCCGTTTATACGCCGGGCGGTTCAGGCAAATCTTGAGGTGGAGAGAGATTTTTTTACGCTCACTGGTGGCCGCTAACGCCCTTCGGTATCATGCCGAATCACTAAACCCTGCCGGCAGAAATTAAGCTTGTCCACGCAATCGACAAATATCTCACGCTCTTCCGCGCTTTCTTTTCTGCATTTGCCGGGTCAGGCAGCGTTGTCCGAATTTCGCCTGGCAAAGTTGCTGGAGACGCTACAGGCATCTGAACCTCGGGTTACAGGTCTGCAGGCGCGCTACTGCTATTTCATAGCGAGTTTCGAGGAGCTAAAGACTTCCGAACTACAACAGCTCGATGGCTTGTTGTTGGCCAATGACTCCGTTGCCGAGATTGTTACTGATGCCGTGCAACTGTTTGTCTTGCCGCGCCCCGGGACAATATCCCCCTGGTCCAGCAAAGCGACCGATATTTTGCATGCTTGCGGCATGGATTCGGTGTACCGCCTCGAACGCGGGGTCTGCTATGGATTGCAGGCGACTGTCGAGCTTGATGCAGCCTCTCTGGAGGCGTTGGGGCGAATCCTGTTCGACCCAATGACCGATGCACTGATGTACAGCAGCGCTGCAGCCAAGGTGTTGTTTGCAACACATGATCCCATACCCCTGGCCCATGTACCGCTGCTCGCGGAGGGTCGTGACGCGTTATTGGCCGCTAATACCGAACTTGGACTGGCTCTCTCCGACGATGAAATTGACTACCTGATAGAGAATTATCAGAAGCTTGAGCGCGATCCGACCGATGCAGAGCTGATGATGTTTGCGCAAGCCAATTCAGAGCACTGTCGGCATAAGATATTCCGCGCGGACTGGATAATTGATGGCGAACAACGTTCTGAGCGTTTGTTCGACATGATCAGGGCCACTACGGAAGCGAGTCCGGAAGGTGTGATTTCGGCTTACGAAGATAACGCTTCTGTGATGGAGGGCTCGACAGGACAGAGACTGTTTTCTGCGCCGGACAGTCGTGAGTATCAGTTTGTTGAGGAACCTATTCATATTTTGATGAAGGTCGAGACACATAACCACCCCACGGCAATATCTCCGTTTCCCGGTGCGGCGACCGGCTCGGGTGGCGAGATTCGTGACGAAGGAGCGACTGGTCTGGGTGCGAGGCCGAAAGGCGGCCTGACCGGTTTTTCAGTCTCGCACTTGCGCATTCCAGGTTTTCCGCAAGGCTGGGAAAAGCCGTTTCCGCATCCGGCACGCATGGCCACTCCGCTTGAAATCATGCTGGATGGTCCGATTGGCGGCGCTGCTTTTAATAATGAATTTGGTCGGCCAAACTTGCTTGGCTATTTCCGCACGTATGAATCCGCGCTGCCGGGCCTCCCGGCGGGCGAAATTCGCGGCTATCACAAGCCAATCATGATCGCGGGCGGACTGGGTAATGTTCGTCCGGAACATGCATTAAAGAAAGAATTACCGAGCGGCGCCAATCTCGTTGTCCTCGGTGGACCGGCGATGCTCATTGGGCTCGGTGGCGGCGCGGCGTCCAGTCTGGCCAGTGGCAGCAGCAGTGAAGATCTCGATTTTGCATCAGTGCAACGCGGTAACCCGGAGATGGAGCGCCGCGCCCAGGAAGTTATCGATCGTTGCTGTTCCATGGGTGCTGATACACCGATTTTACTAATTCATGATGTTGGTGCAGGCGGGCTCTCAAATGCGCTTCCGGAAGCCGTTGATCACAGCAAGCACGGTGCGCGAATTGAGTTGCGCAGTGTACCGAACGCAGAACCGGGCATGTCCCCGATGGCGATCTGGTGTAACGAAGCGCAGGAGCGCTACGTGTTGGTTGTAGCCGATGAACAGATCGAAGCTTTTGCGGCAATTTGTGATCGCGAGCGCTGCCCGTATGCGGTCGTTGGCAAACTGACGGATGGCGGTCAGTTGGTTGTAAGTGACCGCATATATGAGAATCGCGTGGTAGATATGCCAATGCAAATGTTGCTGGGCAAGACGCCAAAAATGACGCGGGACGTTACTCATTTGCCGCGGCAGGCTTCTACCATCGACTTATCCGGGATAGGGCTCGAAGATGCGATTCGCAATGTACTGCGATTCCCGGCAGTCGCCGACAAGTCGTTCCTGATTCACATCGGTGATCGCAGCGTGGGCGGCATGACAGCACGCGATCAGCTGGTGGGTCCGTGGCAGGTGCCGGTCAGCGACGTGGCAGTAACGGCTAGCGGTTTTTACGGTCATACGGGCGAGGCGATGGCGATGGGTGAACGAACACCGCTTGCCAGCCTGAACGCACCGGCATCTGGACGGATGGCGGTGGCGGAAGCTGTTACTAATATTGCGGCCGCACCAATTGAGGAAATCGGTCGCATCAAGCTTTCCGCCAACTGGATGGCGGCGGCAGGTCACCCGGGTGAGGATGCCAATCTGTTCGATACGGTCAAAACGATGAGTCTCGAGTTGTGTCGTGATCTGGGCATTGCCATTCCAGTCGGTAAAGATTCATTATCAATGCGAGCTGCGTGGCGGGAGGGCGACAACAATTATCAAGTCGTATCTCCGGTGTCACTAATTGTTTCCTCGTTCGCGCCGGTAACTGACATACGCCGTTGTTTGATTCCGCAACTGCAGTCGATTGACGAAGAAAGTCAATTGTTACTCATTGATCTTGGCAATGGGGCTAATCGGATGGGCGCCTCGTGTCTGGCGCAAGCGTTTGACAGACATGGTGGTGAAACGCCGGATCTCGATAATGCTGATTTGCTAAAAGGGTTTTTTGCGGCGATTCAGCAACTTAATGCGGACGATCTGTTGCTGGCCTATCATGATCGTTCCGATGGCGGTTTGCTGGCGACCGTGGCCGAAATGATGTTTGCAGGTCGCCTCGGGGCAGCCTTGAACTTTACGTCTGCTAATGAAGAATTATTAGCTGAATTGTTTAATGAGGAACTCGGTGCTGTCGTGCAGGTTGCGTCAAGCAAACTTACGGCCGTGCAGGTCGTATTGCTGGCGCAGGGCGTTCCCAATCGGGTCATCGGAACTGTCAATGCTGACCGGAAGTTATCGATCGAAAGCGCATCAGGCATTGCGTTGGAACTGGATTTGTTTGACCTGCATCGCTGCTGGTCGGAAACCAGTTTTCGCATGCAGTCGTTGCGCGATAATCCGCTGACTGCGCAGGAAGAATATGATCGTCTGCTGGATCGCGATGATCCAGGTCTAAATGTCCGCCTTACGTTTGATCCACGCGAAAATATCGCTGCCCCATTTATTACAGCGGGTCGCATGCCGCGCGTCGCCGTTTTGCGTGAGCAGGGCGTGAATAGCCAGGCTGAAATGGCCGCGGCGTTCCTCAAGGCGGGATTTACAGCTTGTGACGTACACATGAGTGATTTGCTTGAGGGCCGCGACAACCTGGATCGCTACGAAGCGATAGTCGCTTGTGGCGGGTTCTCCTTCGGTGATGTCCTCGGTGCCGGCGGCGGCTGGGCAAAGTCCATATTGTTTCACAGCCAGGCACGCGATCAGTTTGCTCGTTTTTTTGAGCGCCCCGACACCCTGGCTCTCGGTGTTTGTAACGGCTGTCAGATGTTGTCGCATTTACGTGAGCTTATTCCGGGTACGGAGCACTGGCCGTACTTTGAACGCAATCGCTCCGAACAGTTTGAAGCACGCTTTAGCCTCGTGGAAATCGCTCACAATAATTCGGTATTCCTTTCCGGGATGGCGGGGAGTAGGTTGCCAGTAGCGACCTCGCATGGGGAAGGGCGGGCGGTATTTGTAAATGAGGCTGAGCAGAAGGCGTGTGATTCGCAGGTCGCCGTGCGCTATGTCGATAATTACGGGAGAGCGACAGAAATTTATCCGGCTAACCCGAATGGATCACCTGATGGCATTTGTGGTCTGACTAACGCGGACGGCCGAGTGACTATCATGATGCCGCATCCCGAGCGGGTGGCGCGAACGGTGCAAAATTCCTGGCATCCAGCGGACTGGGAAGAAGATGGGCCCTGGCTGAGAATTTTTCGCAACGCGCGATCCCAGTTGGGCTAGGCCGACAGGGCGCTAGCCTGCGGTTGGTATTTTCTCGCCGCCCTCGGTGACAAAGAAACGTCGTACCTTGAGAGCCCTGGAGAGTTTGGCGTCTCGTACGAAGCACTGATAGAACATGTCTTTCAGAATTTCGAGTAACACACCTGCCTGGCCGCGATTCAATAACGGCAAGTCCGCATCGTCCATTGTGTCAAAGATGACTTGCTTGATGGGGGCAAAAGTGTCCTCGTCTATATTAGCTATTTTCCGTGCCGTCATTACTTCATCAAACGCTCGCAGTTTCCCATTTTCACCCAGTGCCTTGAAGGCGCTTATGGCCGAACGCCGGCACATCGATGCAAAGGCGTTGAAGTTGTTATTGGCGTAACAGGATAAAGCTTCGCGGAACAGGGCTTCGGTGTTGTTGGGTAAATAGGAAAACGCAAATTTTTCCTTGGCACGATCGAGTTCGACGAAGTTGCGAAACAGTTCTGCCTGATCGGCATCAATGCTCTTGACGGCAAAGCGCAGAAAGATCGGCGCATGGCAGGCGTCGCATTGAAATACGAGACCGACGTGCTTGGGTTTGTCTTTGAGTACCGCCGCCACATCCGGTGTTGACTGGGGCGTCATGTGCGCATACATGCTGCAATAAGGACATTCCAGACCAATTTGTTCATCGGCTGGAAGCTGCAATCCCCGCGTTCGCTCTAGGAAAATCGCCATGTTTTTATTATATACCCCGAAAACTCTGCGACTATTTTCTGCCCTTCTGGTTGCTTCAGCAAATTACCCGAAAGTTAGCTGACTTGGCAATAAATAGTCCGAAATCTCCTTAGCTTAGTTGTCGTTTTTAATGAAAAATTAAGGAGTAGCTGCCCAATATAGCGTGCGCACAGTGCTTCGGGCTGGCAATTAACCATAATGCAATTCAGGTATGGCTTAGACTACTGCGGAGCAAGGTCTTCGCGGGCTGCACACCATGAGTTGCAGGATGTCAGTTGAGCGACTGGTGGTCGATCGCGCAAGGGCAGGTCGACCTCGGCATCGCCGAAGTCGGCCGCCAACTTGCTAGTTGGCGAGAGGGCGATAACGAATGCGGTGTGGTGTATTGGCATCTGCTCCGAGACGCCGCTTGCGGTCTTCTTCGTAGTCCGCGTAATTGCCGTTGAACCAGACCACCTTGCTGTCACCCTCAAAGGCCAGGATATGGGTCGCGATACGATCGAGAAACCAACGATCATGAGAAATGACTACGGCCGAACCGGGGAACTCAAGTAATGCTTCTTCGAGCGCCCGCAAGGTTTCAACGTCAAGGTCGTTAGTGGGCTCATCGAGCAGTAAAACGTTGCCACCAATTTTCAGCATCTTCGCGAGGTGAACCCGATTGCGTTCACCGCCTGATAGTGTGCCGATTTTCTTCTGTTGGTCGCCGCCGCGAAAATTGAAGCGGCCACAGTAAGCTCGCGATGACGTTTGATAGCTTCCTACTTCAATCAAATCTTGGTTGTTAGAGATTTCTTCCCAAACCGTCTTGCTGTCGTCGAGACTGTCACGGGACTGGTCAACACTCGCGATCTTGACGCTTTCGCCAAGCCGAATACTGCCCGAGTCTGGCTTTTCCGTGCCGATGATCATGCGAAACAGCGTCGTCTTACCGGCGCCGTTCGGACCAATGATGCCGACGATGCCACCAGCCGGCAGCGAAAAGCTGAGGTCATCGATCAGCAGTTTGTCGCCAAAGGCTTTGCGCAGGTCCTTTACCTCAACGACCAGGTCACCCAGTCTAGGTCCCGGTGGAATGTATATCTCATTGGTTTCATTGCGTTTTTGGTAAGCCTGCGATGAGATTTCCTCGAACCTGCGCAGTCTAGCCTTGGCTTTTGCCTGGCGTCCCTTGGGATTGGATCGCACCCATTCGAGTTCCGACTGCATGGCTTTGCGGCGTCCGGCCTCGGTCTGTTCTTCCTGCGCAAGGCGCTGTTCTTTCTGTTCCAGCCACGACGAATAGTTGCCTTCCCAGGGAATGCCGTGACCCCGGTCCAACTCCAGAATCCAACCGGCTACGTTATCGAGGAAGTAGCGATCATGGGTTACAGCGATTACGGTGCCGGGATAGTCTTCGAGAAAATGCTCCAGCCATGCGACAGATTCCGCATCCAGGTGGTTAGTCGGTTCGTCGAGTAACAACATGTCGGGTTTTGACAAGAGCAAACGACACAACGCAACGCGGCGCCGCTCGCCACCGGAGAGCTTGGTAACATCAGCATCCCAGGGTGGCAGGCGCAGAGCGTCAGCTGCTACTTCGAGCGTTCGTTCCAGGTTGTGGCCATCAGCGGACTGCACGATGTTTTCCAGCACTGCCTGTTCTTTGGCCAGTGCATCAAAGTCGGCATCCGGTTCCGCATAGGCGGCGTACACCACTTCCAGTCGCGCGAGTGCCTCAGTCACTTCACCCAGAGCTTCCTCGACGTTGCCGCGGACATCTTTGGTCGGATCAAGGTCAGGCTCCTGCTGCAGGTAGCCGATCTTGATGCCCGGCTGTGGCCGCGCTTCGCCTTCGATTTCCGTGTCGAGGCCTGCCATGATGCGCAACAGGGTCGATTTACCTGAGCCATTAAGACCAAGTACGCCGATTTTGGCGCCCGGGTAAAAGCTTAGGGAAATATCCCTGAGAATAAAGCGTTTCGGTGGCACAATTTTGGCCACCCGATTCATCGTATAAATGTATTGGGCCATAACAACATAGTAGTATGAGTGAATGCTCCATTATCCGGCATGCCGCTGAAATAGAAAACCATTACCTTATGCAAAGTTCGAATGGAGCATGGTTGTTCCTTGCATTAACAGCCTGATGAGCGAGAGGTGCTGGCAGTGAGAAAGACACCGGTTATTGTCTACAAGGGCGCCGAGCTGGCGGCCTATGGTTTTGGCGACGATCACCCCTTTGGGCCTGATCGTCATGACGTCTTTCAGGCCGAGCTGGCGAAGTCAGCGGTTGCTTCAGCGGTATCGTATGGTGCACCTCGCACCGCAACGATCGACGAACTTGCCCTGTTTCATACGCCTCAATACATCGACCATGTATCGCGCATGTCAGAAATAGGGGTCGGATTTCTTGATGCTGGCGATACGCCCGCCTTTCCCGGCATCTTTAACGCGGCAGCAGATGTGGTCGGCACGACCCTGGCCGCTGTCGACGAAGTAATGACCGGTGCCGCTCGACGTGCATTTGTGCCGATCGCCGGACTGCATCATGCCGGCAGAGATCACGCCGGCGGTTTTTGTGTGTTCAATGATTGCGGCGTTGCTATTGAATATTTGCGTAAGAAGCACGGTATTCAGCGCGTGGCCTATGTCGATATTGATGCGCATCATGGCGACGGCGTTTTCTATGGTTTTGAAGACGATCCCGATTTGTTGTTTGCCGATATCCATGAAAATGGTGAGTTCTTGTTTCCCGGCACCGGCTCAAGCGGCGAGACTGGCAAGCACTTGGCGCTCGGTACCAAGCTGAATATTTCAATGGAACCGGGCGCCGGCGATGCTGATTTTGCCGAAGCATGGGCCCAGGTTGAGGCCTATCTTAACGACGCCCGCCCTGAGTTCATCATTTTCCAATGTGGGGCAGACAGTTTGGCGGGTGATCCGATTACGCACCTGAACTATACCGAGCAGGCGCATGCAGATGCTGCGGCAAGCCTATGCGGGATTGCCGATCGCTACGCCAGAGGTCGGATTGTTGGGACTGGTGGTGGGGGCTATAACCGGCATAATCTGGCTCGGGCATGGACCCGCGTCGTGCAGTCGTTCGTGGAAACCTGATTTTCCCCTATTACAACCTGGCGGCAACCGTGCAATATTCTCGATTGTTTTGCCCGTCAGGCGTGGCTAGAGCGGTCTGCTACGGTACAATTACCCTTTTTCGACAGTCACTTGCGGAGAGAACACGGAATGTACGTTGACACCAAGTCCCTGGAACAATTTGATCCAGATCTGTATCAATCGATCGCTGATGAAAAGCAACGTCAGGAAGAACATATCGAGCTGATTGCGTCCGAAAACTACACGAGCCCGCGAGTCATGGAGGCGCAGGGTTCTGTGCTGACCAATAAGTATGCGGAGGGTTATCCCGGTAAGCGCTGGTATGGTGGTTGTGAAAACGTCGATGTAACGGAGCAGTTGGCTATTGATCGCGTCAAGAAATTGTTTGGTGCTGATTTTGCCAATGTGCAGCCACATTCGGGGTCACAAGCTAACGCGGCCGCCTGTTTTGCACTGTTGAATCCGGGTGACACGATTCTTGGTATGAGCCTGGCAGATGGCGGTCATCTGACGCACGGTGCGAGCGTGAATTTTTCGGGCAGAATTTTTAACGCGGTGCAGTACGGCGTGCTGCCGGATTCTGGCTTAATTGATTACGAGCAGGTTGCCAGTCTTGCAAAAGAACATAAACCGAAGTTGATTATTGCTGGCTTCTCCGCGTATTCGCAGGTGGCAGACTGGAAACGGTTTCGCGAGATTGCGGATAGCGTCGGCGCATTATTGATGGTGGATATGGCGCACGTTGCCGGATTGATTGCAGCGGGTATTTATCCAAATCCGATACCCTATGCGGACGTCGTTACGAGCACGACGCACAAGACCCTGCGCGGTCCTCGCGGCGGAATTATTCTCGCTCGCAAAAATGACGAGCTTACCAAGAAGTTCGACTCACAGGTGTTTCCAGGAACGCAGGGTGGACCGCTGATGCACGTGATCGCCGCAAAAGCAGTTGCATTTCTAGAAGCAATGTCTCCGGAGTTCAAAGCGTATCAAAAACAGGTAGTCGCGAACGCCAAGACCATGGCGGCGGTGTTGATTGAACGGGGTTACTCAATCATATCCGGCGGCACCGAAAACCATCTGATGCTCGTGAGCCTGGTTGATAAAGGTATTACGGGTAAAGACGCCGACACCGCGTTGAGTAGTGCCAATATCACTGTGAATAAAAACGCAGTACCGAATGATCCACGTTCACCGTTTGTGACCAGCGGTATTCGTGTGGGTACGCCAGCAATCACGACGCGGGGTTTTCAGGAGGCAGAAATTCGCGGTCTGACCAACTGGATGGCTGACATTCTCGATGATCTTGAAAATCAGAAAACGATCGACCGTGTACGTGGGCAAGTGCTGGAGCTCTGCAGCCGTTTTCCCGTTTATCGTTAACTGTAAGCGGATCAGCTAAAGGTAGCCTTGCATGTATTGTCCGTTCTGTAGCCATGAAGAAACGAAAGTTCTCGATTCGAGGCTTGCTGGCGAAGGTCGACAGATTCGACGTCGGCGCCAGTGCACGAAATGTCGAGAGCGCTTCACCACCTTTGAGACCGCAGAACTGGTGATGCCACGGGTCGTCAAGACCGACAATACCAGGCAGCCCTTTGACGAAGAAAAGCTGCGTTACAGTATGGTGCGCGCGCTCGAAAAACGGCCCGTTTCCAGTGACGAGTTCGAAAAAGCGCTTGGCAGTCTGGTGCACCACCTGCGAATACTTGGTGAGCGCGAAGTGCAGTCACGCCTGATTGGTCAAATGGTGATGGAAGAGTTGCGCAAGCTTGATGAAATCGCGTACGTGCGGTTCGCCTCTGTTTATCGTCGATTCACTGACGTCACCGAGTTTCAGGATGAGATTGAACGATTACAGGAAATTTCGGATTCAACGGCGAAACGCGAGCAAATGTCATTGCTGCTCGACGATGATGACAATGGCAAGTGAGCCGATCTGTGTCTGAATTCAGTACAGCTGACGGCGAGTACATGGCGCAGGCCTTGCGACTGGCAAGGAAAGGGATCTATTCCAGTCAGCCCAATCCGCGCGTCGGCTGCGTACTCGTTAAAAAAGGCGAGGTGGTTGGCGAGGGCTGGCATCAGCAGGCGGGAGGACCGCACGCCGAAATCGTCGCGTTGGCCATGGCCGGAACGAAAGCACGCGGCGCGACAGCGTATGTAACGCTCGAACCCTGCTCGCACCATGGTAAAACACCACCTTGCACAGACGCCCTTCTGCAGGCCGGGGTGATTGAAGTAATTTTTGCGAGCGAGGACCCTAACAGTAACGTTGAGGGAATCACCGCATTGCAAGACGCGGGTATCGATGTGCGCATGGGCCTGTTGGTTGCCGAGGCGCAGAGTCTCAATGAAGGTTTCTTCTCTCGCATGCAACGACAGCAACCCTTTGTTCGCTTAAAAATTGCGACGAGTCTCGACGGCGCGACCGCGATGGCGGACGGCAATAGTCAATGGATTACTGGCAGCGCCGCGCGGGCCGATGTACAGCGCTGGCGTGCGAGGTCTTGTGCTGTATTAACGGGCGTAGGCACTGTTATTGCTGACGATCCTTCACTGACCGTCAGGGATGAAAGTCTGGAAACTCTTGGGCGACAGCCGTTGCGGGTCATTATTGACAGCCGTTTAAGGACCCCGGCGACTAGCCGCTTCCTGCAATTGCCCGGCCGCAGTCTCATATTTTGTATTGACGATGCTAATCGCGCGAGCCTCGAAACGGCTGGTGCCGAAGTATTTAAGGTGGCGGCCGCGGCTAAGCAGGTATCTCTGCCGGCCGTCTTGCGGGGGTTGGCTGAGCTACAGGTCAATGATGTCCTGATTGAAGCGGGTCCGAGTTTGGCAGGCGCTTTCCTGGAGGCCGGTCTGGTGGATGAACTGGTGATTTTCCAGGCTCCGCATATCATGGGTAGCGAGACTCGACGTATGGTTACAACGCGTCACTGGACGGCATTGCACGATCGGCAGGCTCTGGAAATCAAGGATTTGAGGCGAGTGGGCGAAGACATGCGTATCATAGCGCGCCCCGGCCGCCATAAAAGCGCGCCGGTTTAGCGGGCGAGAGTAGAGATTCGATGTTCACAGGCATTATCAAAGCAAAGGGCAAGATCACGGCTTTGACTCCGGTCGGTGGTGATTTGCGGCTGAGCGTTACGGCGAGCGAGTTGCCGTGGGCGGAATTTGCGATTGGCGAGAGCATCGCGGTCAACGGAGTATGCCTGACGGCGGTGGCCTTTAAAGCTAACGGCTTTGACGCGGACGTGTCGCGCGAAACTCTGGCCGTGACCACTTTGCACCAGCTTAAAATAGGCGATTCCGTAAATCTGGAACCGTCGGTGAGCCTTGGTGAGCGCCTTGGCGGACACCTGGTCAGCGGTCATGTAGATTGTATCGGTCGCGTCAAAGGTCGCGATGATGATGCCCGCTCAGTTAAACTAACCATTGGAATACCGGCAGAGTATCGCCGTTACGTGGCAAAAAAAGGTTCAATCTGTGTCGATGGAACCAGCCTGACGGTCAATGCCGTCGATCATGAGTCGTTTTCGGTAAATATTATTCCGCACACTGCTGCGGTTACCGTCATCGGAACCTATGAAATTGGCACCGAGGTCAATCTTGAGGTTGATCTTGTCGCACGCTACCTCGAGCGTTTGCTTGCAAACAACGACGACAGCGCTATTACAAAAGACTTTTTGGAAATGCACGGATATGCCTGACATCAAATCAATTCACCCAGCCACAATCACCGGTTTTTTCAGCAATATTGAAGAAATCATTGCCGATATCCAGGCCGGCAAGATGGTCATCATGGTCGATGACGAAAATCGCGAAAATGAGGGCGACCTGTTAATGGCTGCCGCCAAAGTGCGCCCCGAAGATATTAATTACATGGCGCGCTATGGGCGTGGGCTGATTTGCATGACCTTGTCGCGCGAGCGCTGCGCTCAATTGCGTCTGCCGCTCATGGTTGGCGAAACTGATGCGCGTCACGCGACTAACTTTACTGTGTCTATCGAAGCGGCTGAGGGGATTACTACCGGTATATCGGCCCACGACAGGGCACGCACCGTACAGGTCGCAGTGGCCGCTGATGCCAAGCCCGAGGATATTAGCCAGCCGGGGCATATTTTCCCCGTTATGGCACAGCCCGGCGGAGTTCTCACTCGTGCGGGCCATACCGAAGCAGGTTGTGACCTGGCGCGACTCGCCGGACTCGAACCGTCGGCCGTCATTGTCGAAATTCTGAACGAGGATGGCAGCATGGCGCGCCGCCCCGATCTCGAGACCTTCGCTGCGCAACACAATATTAAAGTCGGCACTATTGCCGATCTGATTCGTTATCGCCTTGAGCAGGAGCGCTTTGTGGAGCGCATTGCGGAAAAATCGGTGACGACGGCGCACGGTGATTTCACACTGTATTGTTACGATGATCACGTGAGCCGCACGGTTCATCTGGCGCTGGTAAAGGGTGATCTGGCAGGCGCCGATGCGCCGGTCGTCCGCGTTCATTTGCAGGATACGCTCGGCGACGTGCTGGGCATTGAAAGCCCGAAGCTTGGTTGGCCGCTGGATGATGTGATTCGCCGGGTCAGCAAAGAAGAGGCCGGTGTAATTGTTATTCTGCGCGACCAGGAGTCGTCCCGTGAGTTAATGGATTCAGTTGAAGGGCTGACCAGAACACACAATGAATTTGCCGATCATCGCACCGGCGATTCGGTATTACGGACCTATGGTGTTGGTGCGCAAATTTTGCGCGATTTGAAAGTACATCGTATGCGCGTATTGAGTGCGCCTAAACAAATGCATGCTATCTCAGGCTTTGGCCTGGAGATCGTTGAGTACCTGGAACGCTAACAGCGACGAGACTATGGATAACATAAAAACAACCGAAGGCGAACTGATCGTTCGCGATGCGCGATTCGCCATTGTGGCGGCTAAATTCAATGATTTCATCGTGGACTCCCTATTGAAGGGTGCAGTGAACTGCCTGTTGCGGCACGGTGCGACCGAGAGTGATATTGAAATCATTCGCGTGCCAGGTGCGTTTGAAATGCCACTGGCGATCGATAAGCTGGCGGCAACCAGACGCTTCGATGGCATCATCGCCCTCGGTGCAGTCATCCGCGGCGGCACACCGCATTTTGATTATGTAGCAGGCGAATGTACTCGAGGCGTGACCGCAGCTGCTCGACAGCACGGCATTCCTGTGGGCTTCGGTGTTTTGACCGTCGATACGATCGAACAAGCCATTGAGCGGGCAGGCACGAAGGCTGGCAACAAGGGCGAAGAGGCAACGTTGGCGGTTATCGAGATGGTCAACCTGCTGCGCCGCGTCGAATGATCGTTGACCGGACCGGGCAGATCGAGCAATGAGCAAGGGACATTCCCCAAGTGCACGCAGTCGCGCTCGCGCGCTAGCCCTGCAAGCGTTGTACCAACACCAGTTGACCGGTCACAGCTTCGAAAATCTGCAACGACAGTTTCATGATCGGCCGGAATACGACCGCGTTGATCGCAATTACTTCGACGATTTGCTCATTGATATTGGCAAAGAATTTACAACCCTGGAAGAACATATCGGTCGCTACGCGGATCGACCAGTGAGTCAACTGGATCCAGTCGAAAAATCCGTTCTACTTATTGGCTTCTGTGAGTTAATCGAAAGACCGAAGATTCCGTTTCGAGTGATCATCAACGAGGCTATCGATCTCGTCAAACGATTTGGTTCCTCCGATGGCCACAAGTACGTTAATGCTATTCTCGATCGCGCGGCCGCTGAGTTGCGCGCCGCCGAACAAACCAGGAAATCCTGATTTTCGGTAGTAGCCCTGGACCTGGTTCCGGTCATGGATGAATTTGAGTTAATTCGTCAATTCTTTTCGCGCTCTGCGCTTGATCACAGCACCCGCCTGGGTGTTGGTGACGATGGTGCTGTCCTGATCCCGGAGACGGGACGGGATTTAATTGCCGTGGTCGACACTGTTGTGGATGACGTGCATTTTCCTCATCAACTGGATGCCGCAGATATTGGCTATCGCGCGATGGCTGTCAATCTCTCCGATATAGCGGCGATGGGTGGACGGCCTCGCTGGGCAACGCTCGCGTTGACGCTGGCAACGGCCAATACAGTTTGGCTGGAGAAATTTTCCTCAGGTATATTTTCGGCGGCCAATGAATTCGGTGTAGCGATAGTCGGTGGTGATACGACGCATGGTGACCAGCTGGTTATCAGCGTACAGGTCATGGGGGACGTTGCCGCAGGTAGTGCACTAACTCGTAATGCAGTTTGTGTTGGCGATGACGTATACGTCAGTGGCTCCATCGGCGATGCGGCGGGCGGACTTCAGTTGATACAGCAAGGACTTGGCGACGATTCTTCTCGCCTTGTCCAGCGCTTTTGTCGACCCAGGGCGCGAATCGAGCTGGGGCAGGCTTTGGTCGGCCTGGCGCACGCTGCCATCGATATTTCGGATGGCTTGCTGGGCGACCTCGGCAAGTTGTTAAAGGCGAGCTCCTGTGCGGCCACGATTGAGTTGGCAGATGTTCCGCTGTCCAGGGAATTGCGAACAGCATTTGGTGACGATGGAGCATTGCAGTTGGCGATGACCGGCGGCGACGATTATGAGCTTTGTTTTACTGCGCGACCTGAAAATGCGGAAGAGTTGCAGGCGCTGGCGCTGGCGCTGGGTATTATGATCACGCGGATCGGAACTGTGGAAGAGGGCGCTGGTGTACGCTGTCAGCAAGGCGGCAAGCCTGTCGCTATTACTGACCCCGGCTATTTGCATTTTTCGGAGTCAAATGAATGAATAAAGATCTCGCCGCCAAGGTCTTGCGTGACCCGGTCAATTTCATGGCCTTTGGATTTGGCAGTGGCCTGGCACCGTTTGCGCCTGGCACATTCGGTACTGTGGTTGGCGCTTTACTCGCGTGGTACAGCGCTCATTGGCCCATGGACTGGCGAATTGTGACGGCGGTCACACTTCTGCTGACCGGGATCTGGATTTGCGGGCGGAGCGCTCGGCAGATCGGCGTTCACGATCACCCAGGCATTGTCTGGGATGAGATCGCGGCAATTTATACAACGCTGTTATTTGTACCTGCGACGCTCAGCTGGTGGCTCGCTGGATTCGTGCTATTTCGCCTGTTTGATATCTGGAAACCGTGGCCGATTAGAGACCTGGATCACAGACTCCACGGGGGCTTGGGCATTATGCTGGATGACGTTGTAGCGGCTCTCTATGCAGTAATTTTACTGGTGTTGGGGGGCTGGTATCTGAGCTGATGAGTTGCAAAAAATGGCGTTACCTTTAGCAAAAATAAAAGAAGCAGATGTACCCAAGAAGATTGGCAAGTACGTCATCATTAATAAAGTAGGGCACGGCAGTACCGGTACGGTCTACCTGTCGCATGATCCTTATTATCGCCGTGACGTTGCGATCAAGGTCTATAACATTGATGTCGATGGCGACGCCGAGCGCGCTCGTGTCTCTCGCAAAATGTTTTTCAATGAAGCCCACATGGTTGGCATGTTGCAACACCCCAACATCATGCCTATTTACGATGCAGGCGAAGAAAATGGCAAGTACTACGTTGTAACCGAGCATGTACATGGTGCCCGGACTCTGGCTGCGTACTGTCGGCCAGATAATCTGTTACGTGTTGATGACGTTGTAGAGATTATCTACAAAACCGCAAAGGCGCTTCATTACGCACATAGTCGTGGCGTGATCCACCGTGATATCAAGCCCAGCAACATAATGCTGACTGTAGATAATGACGTTCGCATCATCGATTTTGGTATTGCAATTTGCAATGACTCAGACGCATCGCGCATCGAAGGAATCGCCGGTTCACCCAGTTATATGTCACCGGAACAGGTGCAGTCGGAAGATCTGACGCCGCGCTCCGATATTTATTCCCTGGGTGCCGTGTTGTATGAATTGATCACTGGCTTTCGTTCGTTCCGTGCCGACAACCTGTCCAAGTTACTGCACAAGATTGTGTATGCGACGCCAACACCCATTCACAGTTATCGCGACGATATTCCAGAGGAACTGGAAAATGTTGTTGCCATGGCTATGCAGAAAGAGCCTTCGAAGCGCACTCCCAGCGGTAACCAGATGGCAGCTGATCTGACTCGTGTTTACAAGGGCCTGCGCAATACGTATGAGGGGCTCGATAATCGCGAGCATTTCGATGTTTTACGGACGTTGAGTTTCTTCCACGAGTTTTCGCATGCCGAAATTCGTGAGGTCATTCGTGCCAGCGAGTGGCATGAATACGAGGAGGGCGATGAAATCGTACGTGAGGGCGAGATGGATGATCGCTTTTATATCATCGTCTCCGGGCGTGCTGGCGTTGAGTCACACGGTCAACAACTGGGCGTACTGAGTAACGGTGATTGTTTCGGTGAGACCAGTTATGTGCGTGGCGCGAAGCGCACAGCATCGATTAATGCACTCGAACCTGTGACCATCCTGCGCGTCAGTTCGACGCTCATGGAGCAGGTTTCCGCTGCAACTCAGCTTCGATTCAACAAGGTTTTCCTGAGATCACTGATTACTCGTTTGCAGAGCTAGGGAGCCTAGTCGGCTTCGTCGCTGTCGAAGGCTTCCAGTTGTTCGACAGAGCCGGCACTCTTGATTAGTATTTCAACGCGCTGTTCGGCATCCTTGAGTGCTACCTGGCAACCGCGCGTCAGGCGAATTCCTTCCTCAAACTTCTTCATCGCCTTGTCCAGAGGTAAGTCGCCACCCTCCAGTTCTTCGACCAATGCTTCGAGATCGGCGAGGGATTTCTCAAGATCGATCGTCTTATTTTTGTCAGTTGCCATCTAAAACCTCTGCTTGGCTATTTTAAAGCTGCGCTGGCGGGCGGGTTACGTCGCTCATCAGGTATATACTCATGCTGTATACACCGAGTTGAGACGTACGCTACACAGGCGTTGCTGCATCGTCAATGCATCTCATCCGGTTGACAACCCAAAGGCAGAAAGCTAAAGTTGCAGGCGGTTTAGACTTAGTCTAAATTTCATTCCGAATTCACTATTTTAGGAGCCAACATGGAGCTGAAAGGCAGTAAGACAGAAGAGAATTTGAAGGCAGCATTTGCAGGTGAGTCCCAGGCAAACCGGCGCTACCTTTATTTCGCGGCAAAAGCGGACGTTGAAGGCTATAACGACGTTGCGGCTGTATTCAGATCTACGGCAGAGGGCGAAACCGGCCACGCACACGGCCATCTGGAGTATCTCGAAGCGGTAGGCGATCCTGCTACCGGCATGCCTATCGGCGGAACCTCGGATAACCTGAAGGCATCCATTGCCGGCGAAACTCATGAGTACACTGATATGTACCCAGGCATGGCGAAAGCGGCCCGTGATGAGAAGTTTGACGAGATCGCTGATTGGTTTGAGACGCTGGCCAAAGCCGAACGTTCTCACGCTAACCGATTCCAGAAAGCACTGGATTCCCTCGATAAATAATTGACGAGAGGGCGGATTGGTCATTCGGCCAATCCGCTCAATGGTTATGAATAATAAAACGAACCGCGAAGGTAGCCTTGAGGCGCCTACCAGGCATCCCCTGGAATGGCAAAGTGAGGCGTTCTACGACGAAACATCCCTCAACGAAGAACTCGAACGAGTGTTCGATATTTGCCATGGTTGCCGGCGTTGTTTCAATTTATGTAACTCATTTCCAACTCTTTTCGATGCAATAGACGAGTCGTCAACAGGCGAGCTCGACTCTGTTGATAAAAGCGTTTATTGGGATGTGGTGGACCATTGCTACTTGTGTGACATGTGTTACATGAGCAAGTGTCCTTACGTGCCGCCGCACGAGTGGAACGTGGATTTCCCCCACCTGATGCTTCGTGCGAAAGCGAAACGTTTCAAAGATGAAGGGGCACCTCGGCGGGACAAGATACTCAGTGCGACTGATACAGTCGGCAAGATAGCGGGTATTCCGGTCGTCGTACATGCGGTCAATGCAGTGAATAGCAGTAAGACCGGACGCAAGCTGATTGAAAAAGTGATGGGCGTGCATCGTGATGCGCCGATTCCCAAGTACCATTCGAAAACGGCTCGCAAGCGCTTGAAGGCACACGTACGGGAAACTGGCGATGACGCTGTCGCAACAGCGAGCACGACAGGCAAGGTGGTGTTGTTTGCGACCTGTTATGGCAACCGCAATTTACCCTCAATGGATGAAGACCTGGTTGCGGTTTTTGAACACAACGGTATTCCGGTAGCGCTCGCTGAAAAAGAGCGTTGCTGTGGTATGCCGAAGCTGGAGTTGGGCGATCTAGAAGCGGTTGCCAAGGCCAAGGAAGTGAATATCCCAATACTGGCCGCATGGGTAGACAAGGGTTGGGACATTGTCGCGCCAATACCTTCCTGTGCATTGATGTTCAAGCAAGAGTTGCCCCTCATGTTCCCTGATGATCTCGATGTGGCGAAAGTACGTAACGCGATGTTTGATCCGTTTGAATATTTGATGCTTCGGTATAAAGATGGTCACTTGAAAACGGATTTCAAGAAATCACTAGGCAAGGTTTCTTACCAGGTTCCCTGCCACTTGAGGGTGCAGAACATTGGTCTGAAAACTCGTGATTTGCTGGCGTTGGTTCCGGATACGGAAATAGACGTCATAGAACGCTGCTCAGGACACGATGGCACTTATGCGGTGAAGAAAGAGTTTCACGACATATCGCAAAAAATTGCACGCCCTGTTATTCGGCGAGTTGGAGATAACACGCCCGAGCATTTCGCCAGTGATTGCCCGATGGCTGCTGAGCAAATTGCGGGCGGAGTGGAAAATGCAGTTGCAGAGCATCCTCTCGGTTTGCTGCGAACAGCCTACGGAATTTAATTTCAGGAAAGTCTCAGATTCATGAAGAAACTTGCGAAAGAAGGCCTGTACAGCCTGGAAAAATATTCGGAAATCCGCCCTGCGTTTCGTGAAAAGGTGTTGGCACACAAGCGGCAACGAAATTTGCCACTTGGCAGCAATGCTACGCTGTATTTCGAGGACACGCTGACCATGCAATATCAGGTTCAGGAAATGTTACGCATCGAACGGATCTTTGAGGCCGCCGGTATCGAAGAAGAACTCGGCGCATACAACCCATTGATTCCGGATGGCAGCAACTGGAAAGCGACCTTTATGGTGGAGTTTGCAGATCCGGAAGAGCGCCAGGAAATGCTGCGGCATCTGGTAGGGATCGAAGATCATGTTTGGTTGCAGGTTGGCGAACTGGAAAAAATCAGGCCTATTTCTGACGAGGATTTGGAGCGCAGCGACGATAGCAAGACTTCTGCAGTCCATTTTATGCGATTCGAGCTAAATGCTGAGCAAGTTGCGGCGCTGAAAGCAGGCGCAGAACTGTCCGCAGGCATTGATCACAACAATTATCAGGTGGACGTACGACCTGTTGCAGAACAGACGCGGGCGTCGTTGCTCAAGGATCTCGACTGAGATTTGTGATTCAGAAAATTCTGGTTGAGCGGGCGGCGGCACATCCTGATAGAATCGCCGCGTGTTAAATCCTGCCGATCTTTGTGCCAATGAGTAAACGCTACAACGCTGCTGATATTGAAGTCCTGAGTGGTCTGGAGCCCGTCCGTAGACGGCCCGGCATGTACACGGATACCACTCGACCCAACCACCTGGCTCATGAAGTCGTCGACAATAGCGTCGATGAAGCACTTTCTGGGCACTGCCGAAATATCAGCGTCACGATCTACGAAGATGGCTCCGTTGAAGTCAGCGACGATGGCCGTGGCATGCCCGTCGATATACATCCGAAAGAAAAAATACCGGGTGTTGAGCTAATCTTGACGCGCTTGCATGCAGGCGGAAAATTTTCCAATGAAAATTATCAATTTTCAGGCGGCCTGCATGGTGTCGGTGTCTCCGTAGTCAACGCATTATCGAAGAATCTGGAAATCTGGATTCGCCGCGACGCCAAGGAATACAACATGAGTTTTGCGGGCGGCAACAAGCGCAGCAAGCTCGAAGTCGTCGGTAAAGTTGGTAAAAACAACACAGGCACGACGATTCGATTCTGGCCCGATC
>JAHEFE010000037.1 GCA_024640365.1 Woeseiaceae bacterium
CCTTGGCTGGCGCTGCTGGTGCAGGTGCCGCTGTAGCAGTTTTCGGCGTTTCAACTTTGGCTGGGGCCGGTGCCGGCGCTACAGGAGGCTTCGGCGCTTCTACCTTGGCTGGCGCTGCTGGTGCAGGTGCCGCTGTAGCAGTTTTCGGCGTCTCAACCTTTGCTGAGGCCGCTGCCGGTGCTGCAGGAGCAGGAGGCTTCGGCGTCTCAACCTTGGCCGGCGCTTGAACTGGCGCTGCTTGTGCAGGTGCTGCAGCCGGCCTTGGCGCATCATCCTTGGCTGGAGCAGTCACAGCAGCCGTCTGAGACAGGGTGGCAGCAGGCGTCGGTGTATCAACCTTGGCAGAGGCCGCTGGCGCGACCGGTGCGGTTGCCGGCTTGGACGATTCTGTGGTGGTCGGACCAGACTTGCCTGGTTCCACTGCAGTGGTCTCAGGCGATGTCGTCTCGGTCGCCTTGTCCTTTGCGGCAGAACGCGGAGCTCTGCGTCGTGGTTGTCTCTGGCGCTTGGGCTCGTTTGCTGTGGCTTCCGGGGCGCTTCCGTCGCTGGTTGGCTGGTCTTGTGCTTTATTCGTCGAAGATTCATTGGTTTCTGACTGAGCGTTCTGCTCAGTGTTGTCACTAGTACGACGACGACGGCGACCGCCGCGGCTTCGACGCTTGCCAGTTTTCTTCTTCGGTTCGCCAGTATCGTCGCCTTGAGGCTGATTACTTGTGTCAGCGTTTGCGTTTTCGTTATCCGCATCTGGACGGGCTTTCTTGACCCGTTTACGACCTGGTTTACGCGGCTTATCCGAATCACTGTCCGAACTTCTGCTCGCTGTTCTCTTGCCACGTTTTCCGCGACTATCATCACGACCGCCACTGCGTGAGTTACGGTTTCCGCGAGTCTGCTTGGCTGGCTTTTCACGTATTTCCTCTTCCTCCGCAGAAGAGAATATAGAGAAGAAGCGCTGCAGGAGACCCGGTTTCTTTTCCCCTTTCGTTTCGGCTTTCTTTGGCGTCGGCGCAGCTGTTGGTACCAGCGTCGCTACGGCCGCAACTTCTGCGGCCTTCTTATCATGCAGAACCTGAGGTATTACCTGTTCTTCTTCGATGTCTGTCAGTGTGAAACTCGTGCCAGTGTTTTCGGGTAGATCAATCTGGTCGTCGCGCACGCGTCGAATATTATAGTGCGGCGTCTCGAGCAGGGGGTTAGCAATTAAAACGACCTGTGTTTCTGTTTTGGTTTCCAGAGACTGTACCCAACCTCGCTTTTCATTCAGCAGGTAGGTGGCAACTTCGACGGGAAGTTGTGCAATGACTTTTGCAGTTCGTTCCTTGCGTGCTTCTTCTCCGACCAACCGCAGAATGGTCAATGCCAGGGATTCGACACTCCGAATATTACCGATGCCGCTGCAGCGCGGGCAAGTCAGGTTGCTGGACTCTCCCAAAGAGGGGCGCAGCCGTTGCCGGGACATTTCGAGCAATCCAAAACGTGAAATTTTGCCTATTTGGACACGTGCGCGGTCCATCTTGACGGCATCGCGTATGCGATTTTCAACTTCACGCTGATTCTTTTGTGGACCCATATCAATAAAATCGATAACGACCAGGCCACCAAGGTCGCGCAAGCGCAGCTGGCGTCCGATTTCTTCGGCGGCTTCGAGATTGGTATTCAAAGCCGTTGCTTCAATGTCCTGACCTTTGGTCGCGCGGGCGGAGTTGATGTCTATCGAAACAAGCGCTTCGGTATGATCAATCACAAGGCTGCCACCGGACGGCAAGGTCACCGCATGAGAGAACGCCGATTCAATTTGGCTTTCTATCTGGTAACGCGTGAATAGCGGTACAGGGTCAGTGTAGTGTTTCAGCTTGCGCGAATTCTGCGGCATCACCTGCTCGACGAATTCATTCGCTTCCTGATAGGTCGCCTCGTCGTCAATCAGGATTTCACCAATATCAGTAGTCAAGTAATCGCGCAGAGCTCTGATAACCGCATTGCTTTCGCGATAGACCAGGAAAGGCGAAGGGCGTTCGACAATCACCTTCTTGATGGCTTCCCATACAGCGAGCAGGTTCTCCATATCCCAGGTGAGTTCTTCGGCCGTTCGTTCGATTCCAGCCGTGCGCAGAATGACGCTCATTCCGGACGGAATCTCAACTTGCCCCATGGATTGACGAGCGAGATCGCGGTCATCACCCACGATGCGGCGGGATACCCCACCGGAGCGCGCTTTGTTCGGTTTCAGGACAATGAAACGACCGGCGAGGCTAACAAAGGTTGTTAGTGCGGCGCCCTTATTGCCACGTTCTTCCTTGTCGATTTGCACGACAATATCCTGTCCTTCTTTCAGAACCTGGCGAATATTGGGTTTTCCAGGGGAATCCGGTTGAGAAACAAAGTACTCGCTGGAAATTTCCTTCAGCGGTAGGAATCCGTGCCGCTCGGCGCCGTAATTTACGAACGCTGCTTCGAGACTGGGCTCGATGCGGGTTATTTTTCCCTTGTAGATATTGGCCTTTTTACGTTCGCCAGACGGTAACTCAATATTGAGATCGTATAACAGCTGGCCATCGACCATGGCCATGCGCAACTCTTCTTCCTGAGTTGCGTTGATTAACATTCTTTTCATTTTGCCCTACTTTATGATTGATATTGGGCAGCGAGACGAAAAGGCTGAATGGGGCCGAAGAGGCGGCGCAGGGACCGTCATAGAGACAGGGGCGGCAGGAATTGCCACCGAAATGAATTAATAACTCTGAAAAGGCCCGATCTCCTAAGATCCAGCCGAGCAGAAAACTGATCATGTTTGCCCTGCGGCATTGCCGCTTTGGCGCCAGCCGGTGTTCCGGGCTCGCGGCCAATTGAAAACCTGATCCCGCAACCAGCGAGATCTACATTTTGTCGCTGACGCCGTCCTTAATGCGGGTCATCGAAAATAAATCATTGCGAAGCTCAATAATCGTAGTAAAGCTGTCGCAGGTCGGTAATATAACACAGCAATCGCTCTCATCAATCTACTTTAAGTATTTGTTCATGCAAAAGAAGTCACCATTGGCGCCGCCGGAATCCAGGCTCGGTGTGCGCAAAATCCGAATTGGCGAGGACGATTCAGGGCAGCGTATAGATAATTTTTTACGTCGCGAACTCCCTGGTGTTCCGAAGTCGAGGCTCTACCGCATCCTCAGAAAGGGTGAAGTCCGGGTAAACGGCGGCCGGGTGCGGGCTGAATACAAGCTGCAGCTTGAAGATGAGGTCCGGGTGCCGCCGGTCAGAGTGACCAGCAAAGACGAAATGGCACCACCGGCAGCGCAAATCGCGCGGCTCGAGAACTCTATCATCTTTGAAGACAAGCGCTTGCTGGTGATTAACAAGCCATCAGGCGTTGCCGTACACGGGGGCAGCGGAATCAGTTTTGGCGTAATTGAGCTGTTGCGGGCTGCCCGCCCAGATCTTAAGGACATTTCGCTAGTACACCGGCTGGATCGTGAAACATCCGGTTGCCTGGTCCTTGCCAAGCGCCGTAGTGCGTTACGTGAGCTTCATGAACACTTTCGTGAAGGGCGGGTCAGCAAGAATTACCTGGCCCTGGTAATTGGCGATTGGCAATTTGGCGACTATCTTGTCGATGCGCCTTTGTATGTCCACAACCGGCAGGGTGGCGAGCGCCACGTTGTCGTGGATGTGCGTGGCAAGCCTGCGTCCACACGGTTTCGGCTGTCGCGGACATTTGGTACCTACTCGCTGTTACAGGTTGAAACATTGACGGGTCGGACGCACCAGATACGAGTCCACGCCTTGAAAATGGGCCATCCGCTGGCTGGTGATGAGCGTTACGGAAACGAGGAAGACAATGCTGCCGCGGCCAAGCTTGGTCTCAATCGCCTGTTTTTGCACGCTCAGTCGATCGCGTTTGCGGACACCAGTGGTAATGAGCAGAATTTTACGGCGCCATTGGCGGAGGAACTGGAGGCGTTTCTGGAGCGCATATCGGGGTCACGTGGCTTTCGGACCAAACCGGCCAGGCGTCCGCGCCAGAACTCGGGACGGCCACCCCCCAAAAAGCAGGGCACGCGCAAATTCAGGGAGTAATAACCCTTAACTCGCGCAAAATGGCCGCCAGCCAGATTAGCGGCAGTCCCAACAAGGCGGTCGGGTCTTCTGACTGGATAGATCGAATAAGAATTACCCCGGCACTTTCTGCCTTGATACTACCCGCACAATCGTAAGGTTCGTCCTTGGTGACGTAGGCTTCCGCGAGCCGTCGGTCAAATTGCCTGAATTTTACCGTCGTTATGTCAGTATGTTCATAGCGATTATGGGATGCCATATCCAGCACACAAATGGCCGTCAGGAATTGGACAGTCTTGCCGTTGGCGGCCAATAACTGGCTGATGGCGGTGGCCCGGTCCCCTGGCTTGCCCACAATTTCGTCGCCGAGTACGGCGACCTGATCGGCTCCAATAATGATCATGTCGTTGCGAGCCCCCGCAAAAACACCTGCTTTCTGGCTGGCAAGGCGTCTTACCATGTCCTGGGGAGACTCGTTCGGGTTACGGCTTTCATTGATTTCAGGGTTACCCATATTGAAGTCGTCAATGATTCTTTCCAGCAATTCCTTGCGAAAGCGAGACGATGAGGCGAGCAATACGGGGGGTGATTGTGGATTTTGCATTTTAATCAGGATGTTGTGGACGAAATCGGAGTCTAACTGCTTTGACACCGGCACGCTAACACCTTACCATGCGCGCCCCATGGCCAATCCACTGTTTGATCGGGTACTTCCGGAGCGTCTCGCGAGTCGTGGAGTTACCATTGATACGACGCTGAAAATAGCTCAACTAAGCCGTATTGCGGCCATAATTGAAGATGAAATGGCTGGTGAGGACGGTGCAACCAGTGCATCGAACTGGAGCGAGCTACCAGTACAGATTAAACTGGCGTTCCGCTGGGCGGATGAACGAGAATGTCTCGTCCAATCCGAGGGGGAGGTCAGTACGTCCATTGTTGCTCTTTGCCAGCGATGTCTCAAACCATTTGAGATGCCGCTGTGGGCATCACTCGACTTGTTATATGTAGAGCCAGACGTCGAAGTTGCAACTGAAAGCAGTTTTGAAGTTTGGGAATTGGAAGAAGAATTTTTACGTCCCCTCGATGTCGTAGAGGAGGCGCTGGTACTGGCGATACCGTTTGTGCCAATGCATCAAAGTACCAAGGACTGTACTTCGCTGGTTGAGACTGCAGTGAAAGAAAAGCCCGACGTGCAAAATCCGTTCGCGGGTTTGAAGCAACAGATGCAAGATAAGGATTAACGTGCAGAGCACTCTTTGGAATGTGCGCTGTTTGAAATTTAGGTTTGATGGTAATAGTAATGCTATTGCCGTTTTTTGGAGAAAAGAATGGCTGTTCAAAAAAGTCGTAAGACACCTTCTCGGCGCGGCATGCGACGTTCGCATGACAAGCTGACGACCCCAACATTGTCTGTAGACCCAACGTCAGGTGAAACTCATCTGCGTCATCGCGTGACCCCGGACGGGTTTTATCGTGGTGTGCAGGTAATAGCACAGCCTGAACAAGACGAAGACGAATAGCTGTTTATCGCTTCAGGTTTCAATCCTGAGCGACGAGTCTTGTGACGTCTGATTCAGTAATCGCACTGGATGCTATGAGCGGTGATCTCGGAGCCGAGGTCGTCGTTCGTGCGGCCGTTGCATCCTTGGAAAGACACTCACACCTGCGCCTTATTCTGGTTGGCGATGAATTCGAACTTGCAGGGCACGTCGCGCGCCTGGCTGAATCAACAAAACGTCTTGAAATACGCCACGCGTCTGAAGTGGTGAGCATGAAAGATGCGCCTGCGGATACATTGCGCAAGAAAAAAGATTCGTCCATGCGCGTTGCGCTGAATCTTGTTAAAGCCGGTGAAGCGCAGGCCTGCGTGAGCGCTGGCAATACTGGCGCTCTGATGGCAACCGCACGCTTTGTGCTGAAAATGCTACCCGGCATTGATCGCCCTGCAATTCTCGCTGAGTTGCCGGCCAAGGGTGGTACGGTCCACATGCTTGATCTCGGCGCAAATACCACTTGTGATCCCCAGCAATTATTTCAATTTGCCGTCATGGGCTCCATTGTTAGCGGTGATATTTGCAATATTGCGGAGCCGCGAGTTGCGTTGTTAAACATAGGCGCAGAAGACACCAAGGGGCATGGTTCGGTAAAAGAGGCTGCGGCACTTTTACAGGCCAGCAGTTTGAATTACATTGGCTTCATTGAGGGTCATGAAATTTTTTCGGGTAAGGCCGATGTTATTGTTGCCGATGGCTTTACCGGCAATGTTGCGCTGAAGACGATGGAAGGCACCGTTGGTCTGGCTGCACATTATTTACGTCAGGCCTTTACACGAAACTGGTTTGCCAAATTGCAGGCATTGCTCGCCTCAAACGTGCTTAAAAATCTGGCAATTCGTATGGATTCACGCAATTATAACGGCGCGAGCCTTGTAGGCCTAAACGGGATCGTCATCAAGAGCCATGGCAATGCGGATATGTTTGCATTCCAACATGCGATTGATACAGCTCTGGTCGAAACTAAAAACGGTGTGCCGGTGCAGATCGGTAAGTTACTGCAACAGGAAACTGAATGATTTACTCAAAGATTGCTGGAACTGGTCGATATTTGCCCGAACGCATCCTGACCAACGCTGAACTGGAAACTATGGTCGATACCACTGATGAGTGGATTCGTACACGAACAGGTGTCGAGCGGCGTCACGTCGCGGCTGAAGATCAGTCTACGTCTGACCTTGCGTACGAGGCGGCAAAAATAGCCATGGCTGAAGCCGGAGTTACGGCGGAAGACATTGATATGTTGATTGTCGGAACCACGACTCCCGATTTGGTGTTTCCAAATATCGGAACCTTGTTGCAGGATCGCTTAGGCATACATAACTGCCCGGCGTTTAGCATTGAGGCTGCGTGTACTGGATTTATCTATGCTCTGACCACCGCCGATAAATTTATTCGCGCCGGCGAAACGAAGTGCGCCCTGGTAATTGGTGCCGAAATAATCACCAAGTTGATCGACTGGAAAGACCGTACGACGTGTGTTCTGTTTGGTGATGGTGCGGGTGCAGTAGTTCTCAAGCCATCAGAAGAACCCGGAATTCTTTCGTGTCACTTGGGAGCTGATGGCCAATATCGTGATCTGCTTTATTTTCCGATTGGTCCGTCTAAGAATTTGTTTAACCCACCTGAAGCGGGTGCTTATATTCAGATGAAGGGTAACGAAGTATTCAAAGTTGCTGTCAAAACCCTGGGCAAAGTAGCGGAAGAAGCGCTGGCTGCAAATAATATATCCAAGGATGACATTGACTGGCTTATTCCGCATCAGGCTAACATTCGAATTATTCAGGCAACTGCCAAGCGCCTCGACATGCCAATGGAAAAGGTTATCCAGACGGTTCAGGATCACGGCAACACGTCTGCGGCGTCCGTGCCTATGGCACTCGACGTTGGTATACGCGATGGTCGCATCAAGCGCGGTCAGACATTATTGCTTGAAGCGTTCGGAGGTGGTTTTACCTGGGGCTCCGTACTGCTACGTTATTAGTTCACAGCTTCTGACGGCGTTTGCGGTTAGATTTGACTTTGCGAATATGCATACGGCGCCGGATTCTCGGCGCCGCATAAACAATCAAATTTTGTTTGCCAGAATCTTACCAAAGTGGCGACGGTTGATTGTCCTTTCTGTCTTTCTGTAAACGTCGTTTCATGCGCGCTTGTAACTGTCCGCGTTTTTTCTCGACTCTCCTGTTGCGAGTTTCAGCATCCTGCCCAGTCTTGAAAAGCTTCGAGTAGTTATCACGAAATTCACAAAAGTCATTGTATGACTCAAGTGCATGACGTAACTCTCTGACAACGAGCTCGATCATGATGACGTCGTCGATATAACCGATGACTGGAATATCGTCAGGGATTAAATCTTCCGGGTCGCCGAAATATACAAAAGTACTCAGCAGACGCTCACGCTCAAAAGTCGGCAGATTCCACTCGTTATCTTCCAGCATTGCAATCAAAGTTTCGAGTTGCGGAATACGTTTAGCGACAAAATCCGGAAGCGGTTCGGCCCTCTTAATGTCGTCGAGAATTAGCCGCGTGGCTTCAATGATTTCAGCTTCTTCAGCATCTTTGACCGCCATGCGGGCCATTCCAAGGGCCTTCCGAAAGTATTTGATATCACGGGCACTTAATGTCAAAGATAATGTCAGGCTCATATTGTTAGCTCTTGTTGTCGGGTTAGCTCTATTCAGGCTACCCCTGAGAATTGGCTGGGTCAATGCAGACGGCTGCTTCCGCTTGGTTTACCATTGGACAACGAACTTAAGCAGGTGTTCAGATGAACGTCCAATTGATTATCGGTAATAAGAATTATTCGTCGTGGTCACTGCGACCCTGGTTGTTGTTGAGTGAGGCAGATATCGAGTTCGTTGAAACGCGAATACCGCTAGACACTGACGAATTTGATGAACGCATTGGTACCTATTCACCTGCGAGAAGGGTGCCAGTATTATTTCTCGACGGGGAAGCTGTGTGGGATAGTCTGGCTATTGCAGAGACTGTTGCGGAGCTATGGCCGAAAAAGAATTTATGGCCCACTGATGCCGGGGCGCGGCGCCATGCACGGTGTATCAGTGCCGAAATGCATTCCGGGTTCTTTGCGTTGCGTGAGCAACTGCCAATGAATTGTCGCGCAATGGGGCGCAAGGTGACAGTATCCGGCAACCTGGGGAGCGACATTCAGCGGATATTCGATATCTGGGCAGATTGCGGCAAGCGCTATGGTGAGTCTGGTGATTGGTTATTTGGTAATTTTTCAATTGCGGATGCCATGTATGCTCCCGTTGTAATGCGTTTCAGAACGTACGGGATCGAGATTCCGAAGGCATCTGCTGCTTACGCAGAGCGATTAATGAAGAGTAAAGCAATGCAGCAATGGATACTTGCTGCAGAGTCAGAAACGGAAGTAGTCGAAAATGATGAGGCTGGACAGTGATAAGACGATACAGATTTAGTTTAATGGCAGTGTTGCTGGCGATGTTCCAGCCGTCTTTTGCTGAGGTATATGATCTACCGGCAGCGGGAAATGACGTTATCGGTGCGGTGACTTTTGCAACGTCACGGGCTGACGATACTTTGCTTGATATTGCACGCAGGCATGGTCTTGGCTACGAGGACATCATTCGTGCCAATCCCAATGTTGATGCCTGGTTGCCGGGCGAGGGCACGCGCATTGTTTTGCCAACGCGCTTCATTCTGCCACCTGGGAAGCGCAGCGGTATTGTATTGAATTTGGCCGAGTATCGTCTGTATTACTTTCCGGCATCCGCCAAAGGGGAAGCGCCAGTAGTACTGACCTATCCGATCAGTATTGGGCGCATGGATTGGGAAACTCCCTTGGGCATGACTCGCGTAGTGTCAAAGGTGCGTAACCCATCGTGGTATCCGCCCGATTCGGTGCGGGCAGAACATCTGGCTGATGGCGATCCGTTGCCGCGCATAGTGCCGGCCGGACCGAAAAACCCGCTTGGAAATTTTGCGATGCGCCTTGGGTTGCCTGGTTACCTCATTCATGGCACGAATCGACCTTCAGGCGTTGGCATGCGAGTAACACACGGTTGTATTCGTATGTTCCCCGAGGATATTGAGTATTTGTTCGAGCAGATTCCTGTCAATACTCCGGTACGGATCATTAACGAACCAGTGAAATTTGGCTGGGACGGTGATGAGTTATTGCTGGAGGTGCACAGAACGCTGGAGCGACCGATGGAAGAGGGTAGTCCGGATGAGCAGGTCGATGGGGACATGGTTGTTGAGGAGCCAATGGCAGAAGCCTTGACGTCCTTGACACAAAAGTTTGTTGCGGCGACTGGTGAGCGCCGGGGTCAGCTGGATTGGGTGCTTGCAGAACGGATGATCGAGCGGGCTGACGGTATTCCTGCTGTTACAGGCGTTGCCATAAAAAACGCCGCGACAAGCGCGGCGTTTGAATAAATCTTCGTAGTCTGATGCTACTTAGACTGTGACTTCTGGAACATGCGCTCCAAGCGATCGCGGTTAGCGTCACAGCAAGCCTGAGCTGCTGTTGCTGCCGATAGTGCCTGGTCCGCAGTGCTTTGGGCGCCAGTAGCGGCCTTTGCAGCGCGATCAGCGGTTGCACGAGCTGCTTCAGCTGCTGTCTTAGCTGCTGCTGCATCACGGGCTGCGCCGTCGGCGGTGGCCTGTGCTTTTTCGATAGCTGCTGTGCTGGCACAACCAGTGGCCAGACCCAAGCAAAGCACAATTGCGCCTACTTTCATTACGGTTTTATTCATCATCCAAGTTTCCTCTGTTGGGGGTGTTGTTACCTGCGCATTATTTCCTAAAGTGCGCAGCTCTTCAATGGATTGTGAGGTTTTCTGCAAAATAAATATTTCATCGAAGCCAGTTTTCTACTGTGTTTACAGGGGTATTTTAGACGATTGAGGCAGGGTTGTAGGAGGTGACCAGTTATTTATTGATGATATGAAAAATACTTCAGGAGTTTTGTCGGCCCGGAAATTACAGGTATTGGTCGCCTTAAGGACAGGATTTGTCGAGGATTGGGAGGGGTAAAAAAACATTGCTTGCACTTGGTATAATGCTGTATATAATCACATGTACTGTTTATTTATACAGGATATCTGAAATGTCAAAACTCACCCCTAGACAATCCCAAATTCTCGATATGATTCAAGAGTTTATCTCTGAATTCGGGATGCCGCCGACACGTGCGGAAATAGCCAGAGAGCTTGGTTTCAAGTCACCAAATGCCGCTGAAGAACACTTACGAGCGTTACAGCGCAAGGGTGTTATCGAGTTAGTGCCAGGGGCTTCACGAGGTATTCAGCTGAAGGATTCACTACGCGAACAATTTGGTTTGCCACTCGTAGGTCGGGTGGCGGCAGGCAGTCCGATCCTGGCCCAGGAACATATTGAAACTCACTACAAAATTGATCCCGCTTTGTTTAACCCAAAGCCGCATTACTTACTGCGTGTAGAGGGCATGAGTATGAAGAATGCGGGAATATTTGATGGAGATCTCGTTGCAGTACACCGCACACCTGAGGTGCGTAGTCGGCAAATTATCGTGGCGCGTATTGAGGATGAGGTTACGGTCAAGCGTTATCGGCAGGATGGTTCACTTGTCTGGCTGTTGCCCGAAAACCAGGATTTCGAGCCTATTTGCGTCAATCTGAAGGAACAGTCGCTGGTTATTGAGGGCATTGTAGTTGGCGTTATTCGTGACGGAATGCGGCTGCATTAGAATCGTGTTGGGCAAACCGTGAATGAATCCCTGCAGAAATTATTACAAAATTCTCAAATCTGGAAGGCACGTAACCAATCGGAAATGCAGGGTCCGGCAGGCTTGGCGACTGGCTATCCAAAGCTTGATCAGGAGTTGCCGGGAGGTGGTTGGCCACGTAATGCAGTGACCGAAATTCTCCTGGAGCATTATGGTATCGGTGAACTGCAACTGTTGATGCCTGCGCTGGTTCGCTTGAGTAATGGTGACGAACAGACGCGACCGGGTTGGATAGCTTGGGTTGCTCCACCGTTTCAGCCGTATCCACCCGCTTTGTCACAGTGGGGTCTGGACATTTCTCGAATTTTAATCACGTCTCCGAATGGTAATAGTGAACTATTGTGGGTAGCCGAACAGTTACTTGCCTCAAGTGCTATGGCGGCTGTGCTTTTATGGCCTGAATCTTTAGATGGGAGGGATAGCAGGCGGTTACAGTTGGCAGCTGAGAAAGGATGCTGTCTGGCAATTGTGTTTCGGCCATTGCGTGCAGCAGCAGAGGTATCCGCTGCTGCGTTACGGATGCAACTCATGCCACATGATTTGGGTACGGATATTGGCATTCTCAGAAGTCGTGGCGGCCGCCCTGTGGTGGTTCGGGATTATGCGGGCTAACCCGGCAGCAGAGGTCTGTACGTATGCCAGCACGCAAATCACCTGCCATGTCTCGGGAAGTCAACCTGACTTCGGCGCTTACAAAACGATCAGTCAAACCGTCTGATTCTGCACAGCAGATATTGGCGTTGGCGCCGGTTGCAGAAGTTACCCCACGTACTGTCACACGATCCCCTCTCTCTAAAAAACAAAAACCGCGACAGTTATGGTTGAGTATTTATTTGCCCGCATTGCCACTGGAGGCGTTGCCGAATACACAAGCGGGTGCCAGGGTCGTACTGGAAGAGCTGCAGGGCATACCAAGAGTGTTGCAGCTTTGTCACGAAGCTCATGCAGCAGGTATTACTGTCGGTATGACACTGAATGCCGCTTTGGCATTACTGCCGGGTTTGCAATTACTGCAACGTGAACCCGCACGAGAGCAGCTTGTGTTACGCCAATTGGCGAAGTGGGCCGGGCGTTATACATCGTTTGTATGTCTAGATACGAAGCCGCTGTTGTTACTTGAAGTGGCGGGTAGCTTACGTTTATTTGGTGGATTAAAGCGTTTGCGGCGACGCTTGCTGCGAGAACTGATACAGCAGGGTTATACGATTCATCTGGCAGTTGCGCCTACGCCTTTGGCCGCCACCTGGTTGGCCTGGGCTGGTCGAGACACATGCATTGAGGATGAACAGCAGCTGCATAGTGAGTTAAGTATATTACCGTTGGCTTGCCTCGACTGGCCTGTATCAATTTGCGAGTCATTACGCGGTATGGGGATTAGTGAACTGGGTGACTGCTTGCGCTTGCCGCGGCAGGGTTTTGCCAGGCGCTTTGGTACTGAGCGGTTGTTACAACTGGATCGTGCCATGGGTCGTTTGCCAGATCCGAGGGCAGCTCATCGCAGCGTTGAAAAGTTTTCGCTGAATTACGATTTGCCAGCGGAACTCGGTGATAGCAAGTTGTTGCTCAATGTGTGCGCAGTGCTGTTGCAGGATTTGCAGCAATTCCTGATAAGCCGTCAGATTGCCGTACAGCGTGTTTTGTTTGATTTTCTGCATCTGGATATACCGGCAACCCCTGTTGTTCTTGGTGGCGTAGAGGCGTCGCATACAGCGGAGCATTGGCTGGAGTTACTGAGGATCAAGTTGGAGCACCTGGAGTTCCCAGCGGCCGTTATTTCGATCAGTTTACGTTCAGGCCAATGCCAGCCATTGTCGGTAAATAGTGAAGTGTTGCCATGTATTACGAGTAGTGAGCAACAGAGTGATGCCGCGGTCAGACAGTTAGTGGAGCGCCTGGCGGCGCGTATTGGCCATTATTCGGTGCGTGGCATAACGGCGGTAGCAGAGCACCGACCACAATATGCGTGGCGCAGCTTTTATTCGATGGGTAACCAAACACAACAATGCGCCGCGGCGCCCGGTTACTGGTGCTGCAGGGAGCCCATACCCACTTTACAAAGCAATACCAGCCTGGTGTTGCGACGGCCCTTGTGGCTGTTGTCAGAAGTCAGGCGTTTGCAAGTGCAGCAGGAGCAGCCGCTGTATGACGGTTGTCTACGCTTGCTTGATGGTCCGGAGCGACTGGAAACGGGCTGGTGGGATGAGAATGGTATTGCCAGGGATTACTACACGGCAGTGAATCCTCGTGGTATTCACCTCTGGATATACCAGGAGCAAGGTGCCGAGCAACGCTGGTATCTACACGGGATATTCGGGTGACAGTCCCATATGCAGAATTACATACGCTAAGTAATTTTACTTTCCTGCGCGGCGCATCGCATCCAGAGGAGTTGGTGAAGAGAGCGGTGCATCTCGGTTATGACGCGCTGGCTATTACCGATGAGTGCTCCATGAGCGGTATCGTTCGTGCGCACACTGCTGCACGTCAATATGGATTGAAGAAACTCATTATCGGTTCGGAGTTTTGTTTGCCGGATGGTCCGCGGATGATTTTCCTGGCGCAAAACCGTGCAGGCTATACAGGACTTTGCCGCCTTATTAGCAGGGCGCGGCGGGCAGCAATAAAAGGCAGCTATTGTCTTAATCGTGATTTTTTCGCTGATGGGTTACCCGGTTGTCTCGTTCTGTGGGCTCCCGGCAACGAGCTGCTTCTTAAGGCAGAAGACGAGTGGATCGTTGATACGTTTCGTGGCCGCTTGTGGATAGCTGTGGAGTTACACGCCGATGGTCTGCAGCGCTATCGTTTACAGGCGATTCGCGCACTGGCTGACAAGTGGCAACTGCCATTGGTTGCGAGTGGTGACGTTCATATGCACTCTCGTTCCCGGCGTGCGTTACAGGATACGGTAACGGCTATACGGCATGGCGTGACTCTCAATACAGCAGGTTATTTGTTGTATGCCAATGGGGAGCGTTATCTGCGTTCTCGTACGGCATTAGCAGAAATCTATCCTGTGGCATTACTTGCGGAAACAGTACGCATCGCAGAAAAAATTGATTTTTCGCTGGATGAACTTTGTTATGAGTATCCAAGTGAAATCGTACCCACTGGCAGTACACCTACCAGTTACCTGCGAGAGTTGACGATGGAGGGGGCGGCACGTCGCTGGCCAACCGGGGTATCGAAAAAAGTCAGTGATTTGCTGGAATACGAATTGGGGTTAATTCAGGACCTGGCGTACGAGTCTTATTTTTTAACCGTTCATGACATTGTCAGGTTTGCGAGGTCACAGAGTATTTTGTGCCAGGGGCGTGGCTCAGCCGCCAATTCGGCGGTATGTTTTTGCCTTGGTATCACCGAGGTTGATCCCTCCAGAATGTCGATGCTCATGGAACGTTTTATATCCCGGGAGCGTAATGAGCCGCCGGACATCGATGTCGATTTTGAGCACGAACGACGAGAGGAGGTGATTCAGTATATTTACAAAAAGTATGGGCGTGATCGCGCCGCACTGGCGGCAACCGTAATTACCTATCGCGCCCGTAGTGCATTACGTGATGTTGGCAAAGTGCTGGGTTTGAATTCAATACAGCTCGATCATCTGGCAAATTCTATGCAGTGGTGGGATGGCGGTCAGGTTGATAGCAGTCGTATTAGCGAAGCGGGAATGGATCCAGAGAGTCCCATTATCAAGCGCTTGCTTTACCTGGTTGCTGAGCTGCTGGGTTTCCCACGACATCTCTCACAACATGTTGGTGGTTTTGTTATTTCCAATTTGCCGTTGTACGAACTGGTTCCTGTTGAGAATGCGTCTATGCAGGATCGAACGGTAATCCAGTGGGAAAAAAATGATCTGGAGGATCTTGGACTTCTGAAAGTGGATGTTTTGGGGCTGGGTATGTTAACGGCGATCCGTCGTTGTTTTGACCTTATTCAAAGTTTTTCGGGTCGCAAATTAAGTCTTGCGAATGTGCCAGCAGAAGATTCGGTTGTTTATGACATGATTTGTCGTGGCGATACGATGGGTGTGTTTCAAATTGAGTCACGCGCACAAATGGCGATGCTACCGCGTATGAAACCCCGTTGCTATTACGATCTCGTTATTGAAGTCGCCATCATTCGCCCGGGACCGATTCAAGGTGACATGGTCCATCCCTATTTACGTCGCCGCAATGGTGAGGAAGCTGTTGATTATCCAAGTGAGGCGGTTCGAGAGGTTCTGCAACGAACCCTGGGAGTGCCGATTTTTCAGGAACAGGTTATGCAACTCGCTGTTGTCGCGGCTGGGTTTACGGCCGGTGAGGCGGATCAGTTACGGCGAGCGATGGCGGCCTGGAAGCGGCGCGGTGGGCTGGAACCATTTGAACAAAAATTAATCGATGGGATGCACGAACGCGGTTATTCGCGAGTTTTTGCTCAACAAATATTCAAGCAGATACAGGGCTTTGGTGAATACGGGTTCCCTGAGTCGCATGCGGCGAGTTTCGCACTGCTGGTGTATGTCTCCAGTTGGCTTAAATGTCATCATCCGGCGGCATTTGTTTGTGCACTGCTCAATAGCCAGCCAATGGGTTTTTATTCAGCTTCACAGTTGGTGCAGGATGTACGCAGGCATGGTGTTGAGGTGCGCAAAGCGGACGTAATGTGTAGTGACTGGGATTGCTCTCTTGAAAAAGATAACAGTAGTAGGGCGGTATTGCGTCTTGGACTGCGTCTGGTAAAGGGTCTTGCGGAAGAGGCTGGTAAGCAGGTTGTGGCGAGACGTGAGGATCGCCCTTATCAGGACATTCAGGAGATGGTTGAGCGAACGGGTCTTAATCGCAAGGAGCTTGGAGCATTGGCCGCTGCAGGTGCACTTGAAATTCTGGAGGGGCATCGCCATCGCGCCCGCTGGGCAGTGGCTGGCGTGGAAAAGCCGATGCCGCTTTATCCATCACTGAGTGGCAGCGAGGCTGTTCCGATGTTGCGACGCCCGAGCGAGGGGCAAAATATTGTGGCTGATTATAAAAGCCTGGGCTTGTCGCTGGAGCGCCATCCAATGGCACTGCTGCGGGAGCGCTTTGTAGGGCAGCGCTATGTCACGGCAGACATGCTCCGAAATCTGCAGAACAGGAGTAGGGTAAAGGTAGCGGGATTGGTGATCACCCGACAGCGACCGGGTACTGCGAGTGGCGTTACCTTCGTGACACTTGAGGATGAAACTGGTTACATCAACCTGGTGGTTTGGAAGAAAACGGCCGACGCACAGCGCAAAGTGCTGCTTGGGTCGCGCCTAATGGGTGTGGAAGGGGAGTTGCAAGTGGAAGATAACGTGATTCATGTGATCAGTCACAAAATGACAGATCACAGTATATTGTTAGGTAGCTTGTTGGCAGAGTCGCGAGATTTTCATTAAAGAAAAGTGATCCTTAGTCAAAATCGAAATCATAAGAGTCGGCCAGACTCTTTGCTGCTTCACGTCGTTCCTTAAGTTCTTCCAGTCGGCGATGAATTTCACGAGCATGCTTAGCTTCGTTGCCTTGCACGGCATCTACTTTAGCGATCAGCTCTTCAACATTAATCTCAGATGTCGAATCATCGTCGTCGTCCAGATCATCGTCGTCACTGCTCGGCGACGAACTGGCACGTTCATCGTCGGTTTCATCGTCGGACGCATCGTCATCTGTGACTTCAATTTCATCCTCATCCACTGAGGCTTTCTCGACTTCAGGCTTGTCCTTTTTTTTTCGAGGCATACTTTTGGCTGTTTAGTGAAATAACTTTTGATCAATCTTGATCCCAAGTGAGGATCGGTACGTAGAGATGGTGTTTATATACCGCGAAATAACACGGTACGCAACTGTCTTATGTGGAAGCAATCAGGTGCAACAAAAAGTGTCACCCACAGGTTGGATCGGATGCATTGTCGCGGCGGAAATTCCGCTAACGAATTAAGTTATTGATTTCGAATATGGGGAGTAAGACCGCAAGTACAATAGTCAGGACGACGCCGCCCATAAAAACAATCAGCAGGGGCTCCAGGATGCCCAGCATGGTTGCGATAAGCCCATCGATCTCGCGTTCCTGATTGCTTGCCGCCCGTGACAACATGTCTTCCAGCTGACCGCTGGATTCGCCGCTCGAAATCAGATGGATAGTCATGGGAGGAAAGAGCCTGCTGACCGCCAACGCTTTACTGATGGAGCCGCCTTCTCGTACGCGCAGAGATGCTTCTTCAACGGCATCACGCATTGGGATATTTGATAATACCTGCGCCGAAATTCGCATTGCCTCAAGGATTGGGACACCGCTTCCGGCGAGAATACTGAAGGTGCGAGTGAAGCGGGCCGTATTCAAGCCGCGATTCAGCCTGCTGATCAGTGGCAGGCGCAGCAGTAGTCGGTGATAGCGTCGTTTCGGACCAGGTTGTTGCAGCAGTTTCCATATAGCGACGAGGATAAGCACTAACCCGGTGATTAAGGCCATCCAGTGGTCGCGTAGAAAGTCGCTCGTGGCAATCAAGCCACGTGTAAGAATGGGTAGTTCCTGGCCAGTATTTTCAAATACAGAAACTACCTTTGGAACGACGAACGCCAACATAAAACTGATAATACCCATTGCCATAACAACCAGCACGACAGGGTAGATAAGGGCATTGGTAACCCGCTGCCGCAATGCCTGACGTGACTCCGTGTAATCAGCAAGTCGGTCCAGCACGGCGTCCAGGTGTCCGGATTGTTCGCCAGATGCAATCGTGGCTCGGTACAGTTCAGGAAATGCCTGCGGAAAATCTCCGAGGCCGTCGGCCAGAGTATGGCCTTCCATTACCCGGGATCGAACGCCGAGTAAGATGCTTTTCAGGCGAGGTTGCTCATTTTGCTGGCTTACTGCGAGCAGCGCCTCTTCAAGGGGCATGCCGGACTGACATAGCGTCGATAGTTGTCGCGTTACTAGAGCCAGGTCGCTGGCCGAGACCCCGCGCCGTAACGAGAAACTGGATTGTTGTTTGGATTCTTTCTGGTTAACTTCCGTGACCTGCACGGGTAGCAGATCTCGCTCGCGCAGGATTTGTCGAATGTGCTTCGGCGTGTCGCCTTCGAGCAGGCCCTTGGATTGCTTGCCGGCCTTATCGAGTGCTACGTATTCAAAAGCGCCCATGTCAGTAACTGACTCGTTTAATCAACGCGGGTAACACGCAAGACTTCGTCCAGCGAGGTTTCGCCGGCAAGTACTTTGGCGCGGCCATCGTCACGAATACCAGGGCCCAACGTTCTAGCGTGGCGCTCAAGGGCTTGTTCACTTTTGCCATCGTGAATCATGGCGCGCATTTCGTCATCAACGGCGACGAGTTCATAAATGCCCGTGCGTCCACTAAAGCCTGAGCCCTCATCGCTGCTGGGACGGTACAGAGTAGGTGGATTAGCGGGATCAAGATTCAGTGTTCGACATTCGTAATCGCGCGCTTCGTAGGGTTGCTTGGTCTTGTTATCCAGTACCCTGATTAATCGTTGCGACAGCACGCCAATAAGACTGGAGGACAGCAGGAAAGGCTCCACACCCATATCACGCAAACGCGTAACGGCACCAACCGCTGTATTCGTATGCAGCGTCGAGAGCACGAGATGTCCTGTCAGACTGGCTTGAACTGCAATTTCAGCCGTTTCCAGGTCGCGAATTTCGCCGACCATCACGACGTCCGGATCTTGTCGCAGGATTGCTCTTAAACCGCGGGCGAAAGTCATTTTTACTTTTGTATTGACCTGAGACTGCCCAATGCCGTCGATAAAGTACTCGATCGGATCCTCAACGGTCATGATGTTACGACTATTATCGTTAATGCGTTCGAGCGCCGCGTACAAAGTCGTGGTCTTGCCTGAGCCTGTTGGGCCAGTTACGAGAATAATTCCGTGCGGCTTGTGGATTAATTGATCAATGACCTGTAGCGAATCGTCATCCATGCCAAGGCTCGAAAGATCAAGCCGCCCTGCCTGTTTGTCCAGTAAACGCAGTACTACGCGCTCCCCGTGTCCGGAGGGCATAGTCGACACGCGAACGTCAACAGCGCGACCGGCTATACGTAATGATATGCGGCCGTCCTGAGGAAGTCGCTTTTCCGCGATATCGAGTTTCGACATGACCTTGATTCGCGATACTACCAGAGGTGCCAGTGCGCGCCGTGTTTGCAAAACTTCTTGCAGAACCCCATCAACCCGAAAACGCACGACAAGTCGATTTTCATAAGGTTCGATGTGGACATCAGACGCATTGTCTTTGACGGCTTCGGTCAATACGGCATTTATGAAGCGAATAATTGGGGCATCGTCGTCGCTTTCCAACAAGTCTGACGGTTCCGGTAACTCTTGAGCGACACGCAGTAGATTGTTGTCGTCGTCAAGGCCCTCAACCATTTGCATGGCTTTCTGCGACCCGTGCTCATAAGCCTGCTGCAGCAACGCATCGAATTCATCGTGACTGACTCGTTCCAGGGTAATTGGCAGACCCATGAAGCGGCGTACTTCGGCAAGGCTCAAGGGCGTCACTTTGTCCCGATACACGGCATCAGCGACGCCGTCCTTTATGCCTCTAACCAACACGCCGTGACGCTTGGCGAAGGAGAAAGGCAATTCCTTGGGGGCGCTCGCTGCGCTTTTTACCTCGGCTGGCTGCGTTTCAAGAATGATGTCGCTGATTTCACTGCTCATCGAATTGGATTCACTGCTCACTGTTGTCAGTTGCCGGCGGTGAGTTGTCTTCGAGAGTCGGAATAACCGGCATATAGTCACGGCCCAATACGGGTACTCGATCAGTACCGGTTCCCATTTGCACTTCTCGAATGTAATTATATTTCGAATTGGTCTCAATCGCGGTTTGTGAGGCGTCACGCAATATTTTTGGCCTGATAAAAACCATCAGGTTGGTCTTTATCTTGTTGGTCGTACGTGTGCGGAACAATGCGCCCAGCACAGGAATGCTGCCAAGTATTGGTACGCGTTGATCACTCTCTCGTAGCGTATCTTCGATGAGGCCACCAAGAACCAGAATGCCACCGTCTTCGACAATCACAGTGGTTTCGATAATTCGCTCGTTTGTAATAAGGTCCACAGCACCTGCGGCAGACTGGCTGATGCTTGATATTTCTTGCGATATCTTGAGGAGGACAGCATCGCCCTTATTGATCTGTGGCGTTAATACGAGTTTGACACCGACTTGTTTGCGTTGAATTGTCTGGAATGGATTAACAGCACCCGCGTTACCGCCGGTGTTTGAATAGGACCCTGTGAGGAACGGCACTTCTTGCCCCACATTGAGACTGGCTTCTTCGTTATCAGTGGTGACAATGGTTGGCGTCGAAATAATGTTGGTGTTCGCATCACCTTCCAGGGCTCTTAATATGGCCGCAAAACTTGTTCCGGAATCACTGATACGGCCAACACCTAATGTCAGTCCTTCGCCAAGTAAGCTACCGGCGTTGGCGGCGTTGCCACTACCGGCCGCTGCGGCAAGTTGTGCAACACCAGGTCCGCCGTCCGGGAAGTTGGTTATTGATATAGGACTGTTCTGTCCTGTTCCGCCCGCGGCCCACGTTATTCCGAGTTCGGATACTTTGTCGGCGAGAACCTCGACGATAATCGCCTCGACCAGTACCTGCGCTCGGCGAACGTCTAGCTTGTCAATGATAGACATGAGTGAACGCATTGACTTGGGGGGTGCATTAATGATTAACGCATTATTTTGTGCGTCGGCCCATATGCTGATGCCGTCATTGCGTGCAGCTTGTGACGTTGCTCCAACTCCCGCCCCGTTTGCCTGCGCAACACCTTGCTGATTGAAATGTTGCTGCAGTTTCGTTGCCAGCTCCTCAGCATCAGCGTAATCGAGATACCGCACCTGGGTATCACCACCATCCTGAAGAGGGGTGTCGAGGTGGGCAATCAAAGCGCGCATCCGCAAGCGGCCACCTTTGTCACCACCAATCAAAACACTATTGGTCCTCGCATCGGCAACCAGGGTCGTGGCGTCCGGCGCTCCGTCCGATTTGGGAGCCTGGGTAAGCGCTGTGAGTACACGCACTATGTCGACGGCTGACGCATGTTCAAGTGGTACTACTTCGATATCTTCGTCATTGGACTGGTCGATACGCCTGATTATGCTCATGAGCCGGGCTACGTTGGATGCCCGGTCCGAAATGATCAGCATGTTCGAACCCTGGTGCGCTGCCAAGTGACCGTATTGCGGAATCAGAGGCCGCAGAATCGGTACGAGTTGTGCTGCGCCGACGTTCTGCACCTGGATAACCTGAGTTACGATGTCATCATCAGCGGCTCCACTTGAGGATGAAATGCTCGGGTATTGACGGGCATTGGCGTCAGGAATGATCTTTATTATGTTGCCGGTTCCTACGGCGACAAATCCGTGGACTTGCAGGATAGATAGAAATGCTTCGTAAAAAGCCGCGGGCGACATGGGTGTCGACGACAGCATTGTCACCTGCGCCTTAACCCTGGGGTCCAGGATGAAGTTCTTGTGGGTAACCTCGCTGACGGCCTCAACTATTTGTCGAATATCCGCATCCTTGTAATTCGGGGTAATGGTGGCTTCTTGAGGCATAGCGACCGGACAGGCCATTACGCTCAATAGCACGCACATTATCGCGGCGGTGCGGGTCCAAGAATTCCGGGATGTCCTGGTTTCAGTTCTAATCATTATTCTTCATCATTAAGTGATTCAAGCTGGCTGGTCTTCAAGACCAGGACCTGTGGTTCGCCATTGCGCTCAACGGTTACCGATACTTCATCCGTGTTACCCAGCGACTCAAATATTTGCATCGCCTGTGTTGGATCGGTCAATGGCGTCCCTCCGATATCTTTAATCAAATCGCCGGGGCGCAGTCCAAGGCTCGCAAATTGACGCCGGTTTTTTCCGGGGTAAACCCGATATCCCTGTTGCTGGCCACCGACGAAGTACGGGGTAGGTCGCAAGACCTCGGATATTGTTGAAACATTTCCTGCGACGGTGTCGCGGATATTACTGGTGCTCGCTCTTGCGACCTGGGTGTTATCTCTGACCGTTGGGCCGGTATTGGCCTGGAATTCTCGAGGTAACTTCAGTGCCTCAAGCGCGCCAGACCGATTTAATATTACTCGATCCGGGTACACGGCGTGCAGCTTGGTACCTGACACAACTGGGTCGCCAATGGCATAGACTTTTTCTTCTTTTTTGCTGTCTTCAATAATTGCCAGAGCCTGATCCTGATTGGTCGCGGCAATAGTACCTTTAAGTACCAGGCTAAGTTTGGTTTCTGCAACCACTTC
>JAHEFE010000013.1 GCA_024640365.1 Woeseiaceae bacterium
AGAGCGCTACAAGGACTGGTATTTGAACGGGGGTTCAGTGGACGGTTATGCCACCCCGGTTATTACGGTTCGCGGAATCGAGGGTGACGTTGCGGTCGCCCCACGTAAGCCCACGCCTCGCAGGTCAACAAGAGAGTGACATGCACACTAATGATTATGTAAAAATAAACGCTCTTGAACACTGGAGAAACACTATGGGCGGCGAACCCGTCGATGCCTTCGGCACGAGCTGGGCTAAAACGATCAGGTTGATGTCTTCCATGCTAGGTCGTGGTGCTAGCTGTGCCGACGTTATCCTGGCGGCGACGCAAAGCGCCTCGACCATGTTGCCCGGTGACCACATCGTTATAATGACCATAGATGAAAACTGGAAAACGGGTCACGTCATTAATTCCGCTGCGAATGCAGTTGACGCACTAGACAAGGGATTCATCGTACCGATTAACAGCGATTTGCGCAGCACCCTGACCAAGCCCCATCTGACAATCCAGGGAGCCTATCGAGACCTTAGCAGCCTGGTCGGTGGACACGCCCAGAATCAGATGTCTGACGGTGACCTGGTGGTCTACAAGGTAATGCCCTGTAATGACGCGAGCACCATAGTGTTGGCGTCGATCACTACGCCAGCTCTTGCGCCTCGAGCGGAAGCATTGCTGGTCGCACTGGCGGAATTGATGGCAGCATTTGGTGCCAGCTATCACGCCACCTCGTCCCTGGGCAAAAGTATCTCCCACATCGCCAGGGCGAAGTCCGAGTGGGAACATGCGGTTGACTTGCTACCGGACCTGGTTGCCCTGGTCGATCCACAAGGTCATGTAATCCGCATCAATCGAACGATTGAACGTTGGGGTCTGGGTGATGTCAGCAAAGTGCCAGGGGAGATCCTGCACGACATTATGCACGCGAATTGCCCCTTGCAAGATTGTCCCTTGAATAATGCACTGGTTATGCCTGTCAGTTCACTGGCAGGAAAGATTGATTATCAAGCGACCATCACGGACACCGTCCTGGACAGAACGTTGGTCGTGCAAAAACGCTTCATGCTTGACAACCGCAAGAGGGCTGAACATGAATCTCAGGCGCGGGTCATGATTGTGGTCTCGGATACATCGCCTTTGCATAAAGCGCAGCTGGCATTGAGGAAATTGAATAAGACTCTGGAGGTGCGAGTCACGGACAGGACGGCCGAACTGCAGCAAACCAACAAGTCGCTGATCGAGGAAATTGAACGTCGGCGGATCGTAGAGGCGGAAATGAAAGCCTCCTCCGACGACCTGCAGTCCTTGTCTGAACAATTGTTAAACGTCCAGGAATCCGAAAGGCGGCGCTTGTCGGGTGAATTGCACGACTCCATTGAACAGTCACTGCGCGCGATCAAATATTCGCTGGAGCGAGTGTCGGTGATAAATGCCGAGTCTGACGTTGGCAATCTGGATATCGAGATCGATAACGTTATCAAGCAAGTCGTAGACTGCATCCGGGAAACTCGCTCGCTGGTAACCAGTCTGCGGCCACTGATACTTGACGATATGGGCCCGGCATCGGCGATAAGCTGGCTGTGCAGGCATTTTGCAGATGTTTATCGCGGCATCGAGTTCCGCGCCGAGCTGTCGTTGGACAACGACGACATACCCGCCTCCCTGGCAACGCCGTTGTACCGGATTATTCAGGAAGGGCTAAACAACGTCGTGAAACATGCATCGGCGAGAGCCGTCATTGTCACCGTTGGCATCGAAGGAGATAAGCTCCGGGCCGAAGTTCTCGATGACGGCGTTGGTTTTGATGTTGACGCTGCCGACACAGCAAAACTCAGACAGCTGGGTAGTTTCGGACGGTTGGGTATGCGCAGGCGGGCGAGTAACTCCGGCGGCTTGCTTATCTTGAATTCAACCCCGGGTAAGGGAACGCGTTTGGAAGTCGAATGGGATCTCACGGAGGCGAAGTCGACATGATGTGCGCAAACACAAGAAACAAATCACACGGATTCACTCTGCTGGAATTGCTGGTAGTGATGGTGATTATCGGTTTGCTGGCCGGTCTGGTCGGACCGCGTTATTTCAAACAAGTGGGCAAATCACAGAGCAAGGTAGCGGCGGCACAAATTGACGCACTGGACAAGTCACTGGTGCAATTCCGGTTGGATGTAGACCGATTTCCTACGACAGAGGAAGGACTTGCCGCACTGAATGTCGCGCCGCCCGATGCTCCGAACTGGGACGGTCCTTATTTAAAGAAAGAAGTTCCGAACGATCCGTGGGGTCGTCCTTACATTTACGCTGAACCCGGTGAGCATGGCGACTTTGACCTGTCCACCCTGGGTAAAGATGCGCGTCCCGGCGGCACTGCCGAGAACGCAGACATTACCAACTGGTAGCCACGCATGCGTTTCCGAATCAAAGCCATCGACAACAGCCTTGCGGTCAGCATTTACCACATCGACGCGCTGAACGAGGGCGAGGCACGCATACAAATCGCCGAGCGCGGCATGCAGATCATTTCCATGGCTCGCGATCTGCGCCTGGGCAGCCTGAGGCGGAAACGGTTTCCACTGGTTCTGTTTAGCCAGGAATTGGTGGCCTTGCTGGATGCCGGTCTGTCCCTGGTTGAGGCAATCGACACGCTGGCAGAAAAAGAACAAAACGCGGGCACTCGCCGCGCGCTGGATCAGATTCGGGCCCGGCTGATGGAGGGCAAGACGCTTTCGTTTGCCTTGCGAGAAATTCCTGATGCCTTTCCATCTCTGTATGTGGCGACTATCAGCGCCAGCGAAAAAACCGGTGCTATTCGCGAGGCGGTCACGCGCTTCGTCAATTACCAGACTCGGGTTGACCTGCTCCGCAAAAAAGTCGTTAGCGCATCGATTTATCCAGCACTGCTGTGCTCGGTAGGCGTGCTGGTCACGTTGTTCCTGGTGGGTTTCGTCGTTCCCCGGTTTAGCAGTATTTACCAGGACCTGGGTACTGCAGTCCCGGCCTCTTCACGCTTGATGATGCAGTGGGGTCAATTCCTGAACGACCATGGCATGCTGGCATTTGCCGGCTTTGTACTAGTCGCGGCGGCTACAAGTTATGGAGCATCCAGACCCGCATTTCGATCTTTTGTGGGCCGAGCAATGACCCGGATCCCCGCCATAGGCGGTCAGGTGTTTACCTACCAACTGGCACGATTTTACCGGACCGCCGGCATGCTGCTCAGGGGCGGAACGCCTGCGGTAACCGCAATGAAAATGTCCGCTGGCTTGCTCAGCGAAGGGCTGAAGCCAAATCTGGAACGGGCTATTCGCCAGGTGCAAGAAGGACAATCGCTAACCGTCGCACTGGAAGGAAACGGGCTGACCACAGCGGTGAGCGCAAGAATGCTACGCGTAGGTGAACGCAGTGGAAACATGGGTGAAATGCTAGAGAGAATTGCCGAGTTTTACGATGAAGAACTCGATCGGGCCGTGGATATTCTATCCCGCCTGATTGAGCCGGTCCTGATGCTGGTCATCGGTCTGGTCATCGGCTTTGTGGTGGTACTCATGTATTTTCCGATATTTGAACTTGCAGGGAGTATTCAGTAATGGCTCGGGACGCGATTCAACGCGCATTAAGACGCCAGGCGGCTGCCATGCAAATGGCCAAGGTCGCTGACAAGGTCGTCGGGATTCACCGCCTCGCAGAGACCGCAAGTGCGACCGAGTCCGCGCTCGGGGATAAGGCAACCTGGAGACAAAAGCTCGCTAGCGTGGAACAGTCCAACAAGATGGAGAGACTCGCCAGTATGGCCGAGACCAAAGGAATGGAAGACCTCGACAAGATGACCGAAAACACCGGGTTGCCACAGGACGCGGAGTTTACGACCACCTCCGTGTTGAATAAAACAACCGGTAGGAATACTGGATTCAACGACGACCCCCAGGAAACCGCAGTGTTGCCGAAAGCAGCCTGGGCTATGGAGGTTGTTGATGCCATCCACGCACTGGAAACTGATCTGGAACGCCAAAACCGGCAGGCATTAGAAGTAGACGACGGGATTGCAGTCCGCGAGCCTGGCCCTGGCGATCAGGCCGAGTCTACCGAGGCGGAATCGATTGTTGCGAAAGTATCGGTCTCGGCTGTGGCAGCCGACATCGATCTTTTGTCTGCGGCAGCGGAGCCGATGCTTGCCAATCAGGAAGCACCGGTACTCCCCATTGATGTTCACGAAGTTGAAGAGTTTATTGCCACTCTGGCCGATGATCGACAAGACATTCTGGAAGCGCTCTACGAAAATTTTGAGGGTCGTGAGGCCGCCCTGCCCGGGATACTCGGCGAACTATTTGGATATCCTGCCGCTGGCAGTCGGCAGATCATGTCGCTGGAGGCGAATGTTGCGCTCCTTAGTCTGAACCAGTCGCGGGACCGGCAATGCGTTATTGTCGGAGAATCTACGTCGCTAACCGTGTTGTTCTGCAATCCCTTTGATGAGGAATTACGCGCCTGGCTGGAATCGCTGTTGCAAGCCGATTTGAACTGGATTCTTGTGTCCCCAGGTGATCTTAACGCCTACATATCTCGTAGGGAGCAAGGTACCAAAGCCATGGACTCGGTGGTGCAAACTACCGGTGGCAAAATCGATGCCGGGCAGGAGCTTGATGCTCTTTCGCTGGCGTCCATCAGCCAGGATTCGAGCCCGGTGGTGAAATTGGTCCACTCCACCCTGTATGACGCATTACGCGCAGGCGCCAGCGACATTCATATCGAAACCGGCAACGCCGCTCTGGAAATACGTTACCGCATTGACGGTGTGTTAATGCACGTGGCATCGGTGACCGATCCAGACATTGCGGAGCAGGTAATCTCCCGGGTGAAGGTGATGTCCGAGCTGGACATTGCGGAACGCAGAATTCCCCAGGACGGAAGATTTAAAAGCGCCTATGACGGACGACCCATCGATTTCCGCGTGTCAATTATGCCCAGCTCTTTCGGCGAAGATGCCGTGCTGCGTGTTCTCGACAAGCAAGCGGTCACCGCACAGATGACCGAGCTGACGCTGGGCAGCCTGGGCTTTGCCGACAGTATGATTGGCGCCTTGCGGAAACTCAGCGAGCGTCCCTACGGCATGTTGCTGGTTACCGGACCGACCGGCAGCGGCAAGACGACGACCCTGTATGCGGCGCTATCGGAAACCAACAGCGGCACCGGAAAAGTCGTCACCATTGAAGACCCGGTGGAATATGAACTGCCAGGGGTGTTGCAGATTCCCGTAAACGAGAAAAAGGGCCTGACCTTTGCACGAGGGCTGCGTTCGATACTCAGGCACGATCCCGACAAAATCATGGTGGGTGAGATTCGTGATCCGGAGACCGCCCAGATCGCCATTCAATCCGCCCTCACCGGCCATCTCGTTTTCACAACGGTCCACGCAAATAACGTATTTGATGTCCTAAGCCGTTTTACCCACATGGGAGTGGATCCATACAGTTTCGTATCAGCACTGAACGGCATTCTTGCGCAGCGATTACTCAGAGTCGTGTGCAGTAAATGTGCCGAAAAAATCGTACCGACGACCGCGATGCTGGAGGCCACCGGCGAATCGTTAGAGGTAGCCAAGTCATTCAACTGGAAGGCCGGACGTGGTTGCAGCGAATGCCGTGGCACCGGTTACAAGGGTCGTAGGGCGGTCGGTGAATTACTGGTGCTAAGTGATGAGTTGCGTGAAGCCATCGTGGAACGAGTGCCTGTGCGGCAGTTGAAAGAACTTGCCAGGAAAGAGGGTCTCAAATCCATTAGTCATGCTGCCATGGACATGGTACGCGAAGGTCTTACTACCATAGAGGAGGTGAATCGTGTCACTACTATGGCGTGATGAGATCGGCGCGTTCCTGGGGCCCCGCGGCATCGTGCTGGCGCGTATGCGGCGTGGCATCAGGACCAAGTGCATGATCGAAAACTTTCTGCGCCTGGAACCCGCGCATGGCTCGAACTGGGAACCGGCCATCGACGCTTTCCGGCAACACCTTGAAGACCAGCGCTGGCATGATGCCAACGTGCGGCTCGTGATTTCGGATAGTTGGGCGCATTACGGCCTTATGCCCTGGTCGCGGGAGCTCGGACGCGATGCCGAACGCCTGACCCATGCCCGCCTTATTTTGAAAAAAACCCATGGCGACAAAGTGGATGAGTGGACGGTGAGCATTAGCGAGTCGTTACCGGGTACGCCATCAGTTATCAGCGCGCTGCCAACAGCCCTGATTGATGAATTAAATTCGATTAGCGCGGCCAGCCGGTTGAGACTGATTTCACTGCAGCCCAATTTGATCGTGTCCTATAACAGTTGGCGCAAGAATCTTGATGCAGCAACGTCCTGGTTTGCCCTGGTTGATGACGGATTATTATCTGCAATGCACATCACGGACGGACGCTGCGATGGTATTCGATCGGTGCGCTGCAGCGCCGACTGGGCGGTCGAGATGCAAAGGATGCAGTCGATGTGGCGTCTGGCCCGGGGCAACTCAGCGGCCGGACCGGTGTATGTCGATGTACCGATCAGCTTGCGCAAGCAGGCTGAACACGACAATTCAAATCTGGTTTATCTTGAAGCCGACAGAAAACCGCAAAACGCGGGCGATCGGGTTTCCATACTTAAGGCGGCAAGTTTATGATGCCCGCGCGTATCGAACTGGATTTCGGACCCGGCCGTCGGGGGATCTCCGTCGCCGGAGTACTGGTGTTGCTGGCCGGCATCGGCGTGGCCTATTTCACCTTCAGCGATTACCGCGATTCACGCATTCAATCAGAACTGCTGGAAATGAATATCGCCCGCTACGAGAGTCGGTCGAATTCCGAGCGCAGTGAAAAAGACGCCGTCAAGCCAGCGGTGGTAGTGGCGGCAAAAACCCGTCTGGGCACACCATGGTCGAAACTGCTCGATGATCTGGAGGCTGCCGGGATCGATTCCTCCGGTGAGGTGGCGTTGTTGGAAGTTGCGCCAGACCTGGAAAAAGGGAAAGTTAGAATCTCAGGCGAAGCCCGAACGTTGGTTGCTGCACTGGACTATGTGGCCCGGCTGCAAGAAGCCGGTTCGGTGGTAAATCCGCAGCTGGAAAGGCACGAAGTACGTACCGCGGATAGAGAGCGACCGGTGGAATTTGTTATGTCCGCTACGTGGAAGGTAACCCTGTGAGTAATTCAAAATCAATTCAAGTCAGTGAAAGAACCAAGCACGCAACGTTGCCGGTAGAACGGAAAATGTCGCTACCAAATTTGTTGCGTGATAGCGCTGACAGCGTCGTCCCAGTCGTGTTCCTGGGTGTGAAACGCATTGGCAAAGTGGGCATTGTCGGGATATCGCTGTGCATTTTCAGTCTCGTCATGTTTCTCTCAAATACGCTTCCGCTGCGAGACCAGGTCGCGTCACAAACAATGGATCTGGAGCAGGCCCGGTCGGCCGAGACCCAGCACCAGGGCACCAACCCGCAAGGAACTCCGCAAGACCAGGCCAGCGCCTTCAAGCGCAGCTTGCCAACAGGTAATGACACGCCGCAAATCCTCGGCAGCCTGGTTGCGGTAGCGGCGGCCTCGGGCGTTACCCTTGAAAGAGGCGACTACGCCTACATCGTACCGGCCGCAGGTGAGATAGGTCGTTATCAGATATCCCTGCCTGTAACGGGCAGCTATTCACAGATTCGACAGTTTATTGAGAACGCGCTTGCCGCCGTACCGGCCATGGCGCTGGAAAAACTGCGGTTTGAACGTAAAAGTGTGTCAGACCCGGTAATCGCGGCGGAGCTTCAATTCTCGGTAATGCTCGGAGACATGTTATGAACTTGATGCTCACGGGAACGGTCCCGAAAAAACTTGCAGGTAAGGGCAGATTGCTCGCACTGTGCGGGTTGCTGGCCCTGGTCATCGCGGCCATCACGGTAGTGCCGGCCGAACCCGGGGAAACCGCAGAGACGAAAGAAATTACGGTTGCGATATCGACAGTGGCGGTCAACGAGAATGGCGCCCAGGCGCAAGACTACGCCGTGCTACCGGCGCGGCCAAGGCACACCGGTGGCAACGCCGATTTATTTAACAAGCAATCCTGGTACACGCCCCCTCCTCCGGCCCCACAGGTGAAAAGGAAGACGCGGATGGTTGCACGATCAACACCTACAGCGCCACCCTTGCCATACACCTTAATGGGCAGTTATGAACAGGAAGACAAGACCTTGTACTTCCTGGTAAAGGGTGACCGTGTTTTCGACGCCAAAGAAGGCGACGTCCTTGAAGGAACCTATCGCGTCGACGGCGTGAGTAATGGGCAGCTTAAGTTCACTTATTTACCACTAGATATCAGCCAGGAAATTCGACTAGGTACCCCCCAATGAGAACAAAAATACGCACAACAGCTCTTGTAATCTGCTGCTTGACACTCCTGAGCTGCGCGGCTGGTACCAAGCCTCACGACGAAGGCGTCACCGCCTTCGCAAGCGGCGACTATGAAGAAAGCATTGCATTGCTTGAGGAGGCCGTTAAGCAAAATCCGGGCAACATGACCTTTCAGCTCGATCTGAAGACCAAGCGCGACCAGATTATTCAACGCCTGGTTTCCGAGGGGGATGGAGCGCGGGCCGCAGGTGACCTGGACGCTGCCGAAGCCGCTTACAGGCGTACCCTGGGAATTGAGACCCGCAACGGCCGCGCCTTGAGGGGGCTTGACGCGGTTGCCGCAGACCGGGCGCATAACGAAATGGTGGCCCAGGCACAGAGCCTGCTGGACGCGGGTGAAATTGATAAAGCAGTCGCGGAAGTGCGATCAGTCCTTGCCGAGGACCCGGGGATGAGGGCGGCCCGTGATTTGCTGCAGAAAGCCGAGGCGAAAAAACCACCAGTTAGTGTCACGCCAACGCTGCGCACGCAAAACGGCGCACCGGTAACTCTGCAATTACGAGATGCCAATACATCAATGGTTTTCGAGGTGTTATCGCGCCAGACCGGCATCAACTTTATCTTCGATAAAGATGTGCGGTCAGATGGGAAAACAACGATCTTTGTACAGAACGTACCGATTGAGCAGGCCATAGACTTGATCCTCAACCAGAACCAGCTGGGTCGCCAAATCATGTCCGAGAACATGGTCCTTGTGTATCCCAATACGCCGGTCAAGCAGCAGGAATATCAGGATCAGGTCATCAAGACATTTTATCTTACCAACGCTGATCCAAAGCTGTTCGCCGAAATGCTAAAGACCATGCTGAACGTCAAGACGGTCTTTGTGGATCAACGATCGGGTGCCCTCACCATGCGGGATACGCCCGAAATTATCCGCATGGCAGAGAGCATGCTGGCGTCCATCGATTTGCCGGAGTCAGAGGTACTTATCGAAGTTGAGGTTATGGAAATCTCCCGTACCCAAATGCAGACGCTGGGCATCCAGTATCCAGGCTCCATGACTATGACGCCTACGCCGTTAGCAGGTAGCCCGCTGGTACTTGCGGATTTGAGAGGCCAGGACTCAACCACGATTCAGATTACGCCCGTGCCCGTGACAGTGGATCTGACTCAGGAAGTCGGGGCCTCCAATCTACTGGCGAGTCCGAGAATACGCGCCCGCAATCACGAAAAGGCAAAAGTCATGATCGGTCAGCGTGTGCCGGTTATTACCAATTCCGTGACCCCGACAAACAATGGCAGCTCGGTGGTGACTGGAAGTGTCCAGTACGTGGATGTGGGCTTGACCCTGGAGGTCGAACCTACGATATATCTGGATAACGATGTTGCGATCAATGTGAACCTGGAAGTCAGTAATATTATCCGCGAGATTTTCAATTCAACGTCCGGCACACTGGCCTACCAAATTGGCACACGCAACGCGACAACGATCCTCAGACTTAAGAATAACGAAACCCAAATTCTTGCCGGCCTGATTCAGGACATTGATCGTGACACCACCAATCAAGTCCCCGGTCTGGGCGACATGCCCCTGCTGGGCCGTCTTTTTGGCTCGAAAAAGACTACGGGTGAAAAGACCGAAATCGTCCTGTCTATTACACCGAGAATTATCCGTGCGCAATCGCGCCCGGCGAGCGAAGACATGGAATTCTGGTATGGCACCGAATCCAACATACGCAGCGCGCCGCTGGTTACCCAGTCTTCCACCAATTCCGGCGGCTCGGCTGCCAGCTATAGCAGCACCGGGGGCAGCATATCTGGCGCCACGCCTAACCGCGGCCAAGGTAGCCCCGATGCTGCGAGCGCGCCGCCGCCCGCACGGTTGGAGTTAACCTGGGACGGCCCTGGTCAGGTTTCAGTGGGTCAGACTTTCAGTGTCGGACTCCAGATCAGTAGCGAGACGGAATTGAATACCCTGCGTGCGCAACTGCGCTACGACCAAGCGGCCCTGGAACTGACCAACATCGAAGTTGGAGGTTTCATACCCTCAGGACTACGAGGGACGGTCACTACCGAGATTCAGGAGCGGGCCGGCAGGGCTCGAATTGAGCTGGGGAATGCGGATAAAACGCCTATGTCCGGCGCGGGCCGCCTTGTTACCCTGAATTTCAAGGCCCTCACCGCAAGGCCATCCTCAATGATCGGTGTGCAGCAGTTCGCTTCCACTGGAATGGACGGATTAGCGGTGCCGGTGATTGCACCAACTCCGTTTAGTTTTGTCATTGCCCAGTGATTAAAATGCGCGCCAGAGGCTTCACATTGATAGAACTGGTTATAACAGTGGCTATCGTGGGTGTGTTGGCATCGGCAGCGTTACCACTGGCGGAGATAGGGATTCGTCGCGCAAAGGAACAAGATCTTCGTAGCAACCTGTATACGATCCGCAGCGCACTTGATCAGTACAAAGATGCGGCTATAGCGGGACACATTGAAATGGAACTGGGCGCCTCGGGTTTTCCCCCGACCCTCGACGAATTGGTCGAAGGTGTGGTCGACGCCAAGAGCCCCAACAGCAGAAAAATTTATTTCTTGCGCCGCCTGCCGCGTGATCCATTTTACCCGGACACGTCAGTTCCGGCTTCTCAGACGTGGGGTCTGCGATCCTACGCCAGCGAGCCCGATAAACCGGAGCCTGGTGAGGATGTCTTTGATGTGTATTCCACCTCCACAGGAGTGGGCCTGAATGGCACACCCTATTCAACCTGGTAGCCGTCTCGATCGGGGCTTTACCCTGATTGAGCTGCTGGTAGTGATGGTGATCATTGCCAGTCTGCTGACTATCGCGGTGCCGCGTTACTTCCGCAGCCTGGAGCATTCGAAAGAGACAGTTTTGGTGCAAGACCTGTCGATCATGCGTGAAGCCATAGATCAGTTCTATGGTGACCGTGGCCAATATCCGGAAACGCTGGAGGCACTGGCCACTGAAGGATATGTGCGCAAGGTGCCCGTGGATCCAATAACCAAGTCCGCCGAAACCTGGATAGTGGTGAGCAAGGACGACGATAGCTCAGGCGGGGTCTACGATGTGCACAGCGGAGCCACGGGCGCGACCCGCGCCGGCGTGCCCTTCGCCGATTTGTAGTCCATGATGCTCGGCACGCGATACACAGGCAGACGGGCTGAGCACGGCTTTACCTATCTTGGTGTTTTGTTTGCCGTAGCTTTGATTGGAATCTCGCTCGCAGCAGTAGGCTCTACCTGGTCGCTGCAATTCAAGCGTGCGAAAGAGCAAGATTTAATACACGTCGGACAGGCCTACCGTAAGGCTATTGCCAGCTATTATCGAAATGGCCCCGCGGGCGTACAACAATACCCGATGTCCCTCTCTGATCTGCTCAGTGATCCCCGCGGAGCCCAACTTCAACGCCATCTGCGCAAGCTCTATGCCGATCCAATGACTGGCCAAGCCGATTGGCGGCTAGTAAAAACTCAAGGCGGTGCGATTATCGGCGTCGCCAGCCAGTCAAACGAGACGCCGCTAAAACGCAGCAACTTTGGTGTGTGGGAGGAAAACTTTGAAGATGCGACCTGCATCTGTGACTGGCAATTTGTATATCTGCCGCAACTGGTCAACAACCAGCCCGTGCAGAATTAATCCGGTCTATTAGAAGGCGGCTGCTGGCCCCGAATGGCTGGAATTCCTCCTTCAGCCAGGCTATCCCTTGACACCAGGCCATCATCAACTACCCTTCCCGCCAAGCGCCAACTTCCAGCCCAACATTGCTAACGCCAGAATGCCCCGTTTATCCAACACGGGCCGTGCGTCCTAGCATTCATTAACCGATCGTGATAAAAAATCAGGAAAGAAACAAAATTGACGTTAAGTTAAATTAGGACTAACCGATACCTGCCAATGCGGGAATTGGACTTTTTATACAGACAATTTGGATTGCAGGTATTGCAAAAAAAAATCAATAATCCGCTATCAATTAAAGAATTCGAGGGAGAAAACTCTGCTGCCAAGAGTTCTCGGGCAATTCGTATTGTCTTGATCGAGGATCATGTGATTCTCAGGGACGGCCTGCGTTCCTTGCTGGAAATCAATTCAGATTTCGAGATTGTCGGCGAGGCCGGTGGATTCGCAGAGGGTATCGAGGTGGTTGCCTCGTGCAAACCAGGGCTGGTAATTACGGACATACGGCTGGCTGGAGATTCCGGACTCAAGTTGATTCCAGAGCTAAAAAAAATAAATCCCTCGCCAAGAATCCTGATCCTGTCGGCCCATTGCACGGATGAATATGTGCGGGCTGCCCTTGAGGCCGGCGCCGACGCTTACGTGCTCAAGGAATCCTCCCTTGAGGAGCTGACGCTGGGCATCAAAACTGTGATGAGTGGGCAGCAATACTTTTCAACCGAAGTGACCAGTCGTGTGGTGTCCGGCTATTTGGGCCGTGAAGGGAAACAGAAACTGGAATCCGCCTCAAAGATTACTCCAAGGGAAATCGAAGTATTAACCCTGATCGCCCAGGCCTATTCAACCAAGTCTATTGCACGAGAGCTGAAGCTGAGCACAAAGACCGTTGAAAAACATCGGTCCAATCTGATGCGCAAACTGGAACTGCGTAGTTCGGCGGCCATCACCCTGTATGCTGTGAGGCACCATTATGTTTCTGCCGAGACTCCTAGCGCCGAGCAACAAAAGGGAACCGAGGACCGGCACTAAATCTAGCTTCATTGGCATTCTGGCCAATCGAAATCGCGCACTACTCCAATCTGACGGTCGAGTCACAACTCCTGTTAGTTTTTTGAAATCGTATAAACAACAACTGGCAGGTTAGTCAATAAAGTTTGCGGCGGCGTATATGCACGAACCGCGCAAGGATATCGCTGCCTCAATATCTTCAGCCGCAGCATCGGCCACGACTATCGCCAGGTGCGAATGAGGTCGAGCAAGGCACCGGTTGAAGAGTTGGTAGATCCATCGCTGGCATCGTCCGTGGTCGATCCCAAAATGGCTGACGCTATCGGCCCCGCCAGCCGCTTGCCCAGCTCAACGCCATTCTGGTCAAATGAATTAATGCCATAGATAACACCTTTGACGAACACCTTGTGCTCGTACAAAGCAGTCAGCTGGCCCAGCGTGAAAGGAGTGAGCTCTTTAAGCACCAGCATGTTGCTGGGGCTATTGCCGGCATGCACTTTGTGCGGCGCGAGTTTGGCAGCCAACTTCTTGTCCATACCCTGACCCACGAGATCAGCAATAACTTTGTCAAGGCTGTAGCCATCCATCAACGCTTCGCTTTGCGCAAGGCAGTTGGCAATAGAGAGATCCTGTTGTGTCTGGCTGGCACCGGAGGACTTCACCGTGAGAATAAAGTCTGCGGGAATAAAGCGCGTGCCCTGGTGCAGCAGTTGATAAAAAGAATGCTGTGCGTTGTTGCCTGCTTCACCCCAGATCAGTTGTCCGGTTTTTACCTTGACGGGCTTGCCGTCTTTGCGCACCGATTTGCCGTTACTTTCCATTTGCAGTTGTTGCAGGAAGGCCGGAAAACGATCGAGGCGATTGTCATAGGGCAAGATCGCCATGCTCTCGCCATCAAAGAAATTGTTGTACCAGATCGCGAGGAGCGCCAACAGCATCGGCATATTTTCCTCGGGCGCCGCGGTACGAAAATGGAAATCCATATTCCGCGCACCAGCTAACAACTGACGGTAATTATCCATGCCTATGGCAAGTGCAATGGAAATACCGGCCGCCGACCACAACGAGAATCGACCGCCCACCCAGTCCCAGAACGCAAACCGATAATCCCGGTTGATACCGAACTCGTCCATCGCCTTGTGATTGGTCGATGCCGCCGCGAAATGACTGGCGACCGCTTCCTCGCCGCGCTTCGCAACCAACCAGCGGCGCGCCTCCCGGGCATTGGTCATGGTCTCTAGCGTGGTAAATGTCTTGGAGCACACAACAAACAAGGTCGTGGCCGGATTCAGAATTTTAGTGAGGTCAGCAAGCTGCGTGCCATCAACGTTGGATACGCAGTGCACATTGATGCCCGCTTTGCGATGGTGATGAAGCGCGCGGGTCGCCATAACCACACCAAGATCCGAGCCGCCTATGCCAATGTTAACCACATCGGTGAACTTGCGTTCGCTGTAGCCGACGATCTTGCCTTCGTGGACACCGTTGACGAACTGCTCCATCTGATCGAGCACTTGCCAGACTTCGCTGACGCCCGGCGTCAACAATGCGACCTGATCGGACATCTTGGCCCGCAAAGCCACGTGCAATACGGAACGGTTCTCCGTCGTATTGATTGCCTCACCGGCAAACATCGCATCGCGAACCTCAGAGACCTTGGCTTCCCGCGCCAGTTTGAGTAGCAGCTGCACGGTCTTGGTGTTGATGAAGTTCTTGGAGTAATCGAACAGCAGATCGCCGCTTTCTACACGCAGTCGTTCTGCGCGAGCCTTGTCATAAGCGAATAACTGCGCCAGAGATTTGCCGCGCATCTCATTGCGATAATGCGCTTTGAGCGCCACCCACGCTGGTAAGTCTGTTGGATATCGGGCGCTGAATTTCACTGTCCGCTATGACTCTCTTTAGATCGTGGTTATTTCAGACTGACTTTATAGTAATCAAGATACCATTCAATGAACTTTTGCACGCCCACTTCGACAGGTGTACTGGGCTCGTAACCGATGTCTCTGACCAGGGCTTCCGTACTGGCATGCGAGTCCGGCACATCACCCGGTTGCAAGGGCAATAAATTCATTTCTGCTTTTTTGCCAACCGCGTCTTCAATAATTTTTATGTACTGCAGCAACTCAACCGGCCGCCTATTGCCAATGTTATAAACACGATACGGCACATTGCTGGTACCCGGATCCGGATCATTCGAATCCCAGTCAGGATTGGCTTCCGCCGTGTGATCCATCGTGCCGATCACGCCCTTAACGATGTCATCAACATAGGTAAAATCACGCCGATGCTTGCCATAATTAAAGACATCAATCGGTTTGCCTTCGATAATGTTTTTGGTGAACAAAAACAGCGCCATGTCGGGACGACCCCAGGGGCCGTATACCGTAAAAAAGCGCAACCCTGTCGTCGGCAGGCCATACAAATTGGAATAGCTGTGCGCCATCAACTCGTTGGCTTTCTTGGTCACACCGTAAAGCGCCAGTGGATGATCGACGTTCTGGTGAATCGTAAACGGCATCGACGTATTGGAACCGTACACCGAACTTGATGATGCGTATACAAGGTGCTGCACGTCATTGTGTCGACAGCCCTCCAGTATGTTCATCGTGCCGACAATATTGGTTTCAATATAAACATGTGGATGATCGATTGAATGGCGCACACCGGCCTGTGCTCCGAGGTGTACCACCTTGTCGAATTTCTGCAGGGCGAACAGCGCTTCGATCGACCCACGATCCTGCAAATTGCAACGAACCATGTGAAAGTTTTTGTATTCGCCGAGAAGAGCAGCACGCGCCTCCTTCAACTTAACATCGTAATAGTCGTTGAAATTATCGAGGCCAACAACGGTTTCACCGCGCTCCAGCAATTGTCGCGCTGTCGAAAAACCAACAAAGCCCGCTGCGCCTGTAACCAGAATCTTCATTGGCTCACTATGCTTTTTGCGATCATTGAGCTACAGCCGGTCATCGCTGGCACCCGCTGGTAGCAAATACTTGATGTCATAAAGAATGGCGTCGGGTTTGCCAAAGGCACGCATGCCTTTTTCACCCAGCGCCCTGAATTGTTCATGAGCAACTGCAATAACGACCGCGTCGTAAGCAGCCTCCTCCGGTTGCCCCACCATATCGAGGCCGTATTCGTGTTTGGCCTCTTCGGCATCAACCCAGGGATCGTGCACATCGACTTCAGCCCCATACGATTTAAGTTCGTCGACAATATCAACAACTTTGGTATTCCGCACATCAGGGCAATTCTCTTTGAAGGTCAAGCCCAACACGAGTATGCGTGCTTTGCTCGGATGGATATCCTTTTTGATCATCAACTTAATGATTGCCGACGACACATAAATCGCCATGTTGTCGTTGATACGCCGACCGGCCAGAATCATCTGCGGATGATAGCCCAACTGTTCCGCTTTATAGGTCAGGTAATACGGATCAACCCCAATACAGTGCCCGCCAACAAGACCCGGCCGGAACGGCAGGAAATTCCACTTGGTGCCCGCTGCGATCAACACCTCCTCGGTATCGATATCCATACGTTCAAAGATCATCGCCAACTCGTTAACCAGGGCAATGTTAACGTCGCGCTGGGTGTTCTCAATGACCTTGGCCGCTTCGGCCACTTTGATGCTGGATGCCTTGTGGGTGCCGGCTGTGATAATCGAGCCATAAACTCTATCGATGTAATCGGCGACTTCCGGTGTTGAACCCGAAGTAACCTTGAGAATTGATGTTACACGGTGCTCTTTATCACCGGGATTAATGCGTTCCGGGCTATAGCCAACGAAAAAGTCTTCGTTAACTTTCAGTCCGGAACCGCTCTCGATAAATGGCACGCAAAATTCTTCCGTGGCGCCCGGATACACAGTGGACTCATAGACAACGATATCGCCCTTCTTGATCACTTTGGCCAACGATTCACTGGCGCGTCGCAAAGGCGTGAGCAAGGGTCGATTACTATCACCTACCGGGGTTGGCACGGTAACGATGTAAAAATTACACTCGGCAAACTTCTTTAGATCGTTGGTAAACGACAACATCGCGGCGGACCGCAGCAACTCCGGTTCCACCTCAAGCGTCGCATCTTTACCCGATGACAACTCAGCAATACGCTTTTCGTTGATATCAAAACCAACGGTCTCATACTTGCGACCAAACTCAACAGCAAGCGGCAAGCCCACGTACCCCAGGCCCACAATGCCGATCTGAATGTTGTCGATATTAAAGTTCATACCCTGATCCCTGGATATAATTCTGTGCCAATCTCTGCATTACCATTTATGGCTTCAAACCATCACAACCCATCGACCTTTGTAACAAAGCGTGCCGACGAAATCGCCGACACGCTTCTCAGTTTTTACCCAGCTTTCGAGTTACTGTCTAGTGAGCGACGTAACTCAAATTCCAGATTGCCCACAGGCCGGTCAGGCTCATCGTGATCGTATACGGCAGTGCCATGTAAACCATGCGCCCATAGGACAAGCGAATCAGCGGTGCCAACGCCGAGGTCAGCAGGAACAGGAATGCGGCCTGGCCGTTAGGCGTGGCCACACTCGGGATGTTCGTGCCGGTGTTGATGGCGACGGCGAGCGCATTGAACTGTTCGCGATCTATGATGCCTTCCTTGAATGCGTTGGCAACTTCCCCGATGTAGACAGTCGCTACGAATACGTTGTCACTGATTGCCGAGAGCAAGCCATTCGCCACGTAGAACAACACTTCCTGGGTTTTGCCCTCGTGGTGCAATACCCAGTCAATAACCGGGGTAAACAGTCCCTGGTCAGCGATTACTGCCACAATAGCAAAGAACACAACCAGCAGCGCCGTGAACGGCAACGCTTCCTCAAACGCCTTGCCCAGTTTGTGCTCGTCCGTAATGCCGTTAAATGCGGTCGCCAACACGATAACGATCAGGCCGACCACGCCGGGCTCCGCGAGATGGAGTCCAAGGGCAATAATCAGTATCACGGCAACGACACCTTGCACGATCAAAGCCATCTTGTCTCTGAGAGTGCGTTCAGCTGCCATGGCCGCGTCGTATTCGACCAACACGTTGCGCACGTTTTCACTGAGTACCGTGCCATAGCTGAATAATTTGAATTTCTCCAACAACGCACAAGTGAGCAAGCCAACCGCCAGTACCGGCATGGAGACGTGCGCCATACGCAGGAAAAACTCGGCAAACTGCCACTCCATAACCTTGGCGATCAGCAGGTTCTGTGGCTCGCCAACCAATGTGGTCACACCGCCGAGAGCGGTACCAACCGCGCCGTGCATCATGAGGTTACGCAAAAAGCTGCGAAATTCATCCAGGTCTTCGCGGTGCAAATCGGCCACTTCGTCGTCGGTCGAGGGGTCATGATCGAGATCCAGCTTCTTGCCCGACGCGACCTTGTGGTAGACGCCGTGAAAGCCGGTCGCGACCGTAATGATCACGGCGGTTACCGTCAGCGCATCAAGAAATGCCGACAAGAACGCACCTGCAAAACAGAACAACAGCGACAGGACTACTTTCGAGCGTACGCCAAGGACAATCCGCGTGAACGTGAATAGCAGCATGTCTTTAAGGAAGTAAATACCCGCAACCATGAACATCAGCAACATGACAACCGGGAAATTGTGTTCGGCCTCGTGATACACCATGGCCGGACTGGTCATGCCAATCACAACCGCCTGGATAGCTAACAGGCCGCCTGGCTGCAGCGGATAGCACTTGAGCGCCATCGCCAGGGTGAAAATGAACTCAATCACCAGCACCCAGCCCGCGACGAACGGTCCGACGGTATAAAACAATGTTGGATTCAAAATCAGGAATCCAATGATTGTCAGCTTGTACCACTCAGGCGAGTTGCCCAGAAAATTCAGTCGAAATGCTTCACTTAACGTACGTGCCATTTTTACTTCCTGTTAATAGTTGCTTGTAGTGCTTACTTTTTCGGATGACCTTTTATCAGTCGGCGCAAATTGACCGGACGTTATTCGTTGTCACCAGAGCTTGGGTAATGGGGCATTTTATTAGTTTCTGACGCCGCTGACACAGGTTTTCGCCCTTGACATCGCGAATAATCGGCCTTTCTGCACGATTATTTGCGCCATAAGCAGCGACCGGACTTCTCGATCACGTCCAGCAGTGCCTCGTGGGCAACCAGTTCTTCGTCGTTTGGCTTCACGACCACCAGCTTGAGATCGGTGCGTCGCTTGCGTAGTGGCTGCGACTCGCCAGCCGTGCCGAAATCTTCTTCCGACTCCTCCAGCGACAACGCGGTCTGACCGCCAGTCATCGCCAGATAGACTCCCGCCAGTAACTCGGCGTCAATCAGCGCGCCGTGCAGGTCGCGACCGGAGGCATCCACGGCATAGCGCTTGCACAAGGCATCCAGGCTGTTGCGTTGCCCGGGATGCAGGCTGCGTGCAAGACTCAGCGTATCCAGCACACCCGAATGATCGGTGATAACCGGCTGGGAATGCTTCATGAGCTGCAGTTCGTATTCAAGAAAGCCGACATCAAACTCGGCGTTATGAATGACAAGCTCAGCACCGCGAATGAAATCCAGGAAATCCTTGGCAACCTCGGCGAACTTGGGTTGGTTCTCAAGATCGGCACGACTGATTCCGTGCACGCGCTCGGCGCCCTCGTCGATATCACGCTCGGGATTAAGAAAGCGATGAAAATGCCTGCCGGTCAGGCGGCGGTTGACGAGTTCGACACAACCGATTTCAATTATGCGGTGACCCTGCGACGGGGACAAGCCGGTGGTTTCGGTATCGAGAACGATTTGTCGCATCAAGTATTGCCTGCCGTGTTGCCTGAGTGTCGCGTGTTATTAATGGTGTTTAGCGTTTGAGTTCATCAATGCCGCGATTTGCCAGCATGTCTGCATGTTCATTACCGGGGTCGCCGCTATGACCTTCGACCCAATGCCAGCTGATTTTATGCCGTGCCTGTGCCTCGTCAAGCGCCATCCACAAATCCTGATTCTTGACTGGTTTTTTTGCCGCCGTTTTCCAGCCGCGTTTTTTCCAGCCGTGCATCCAGTCGTTAATGCCCTGGAGTACGTATTTCGAATCGGAATACAGCGTCACGTCGCAGCGATCTTTCAACGCGCTGAGCGCCTCGATAACGGCCGTCAACTCCATGCGATTGTTGGTGGTCTCGGCCTCGCCACCGAAAATATCTTTACGATGGTCGCCCCATATCAGCAGTGCGCCCCAGCCACCAACACCGGGATTCCCCCTGCAGGCGCCATCTGTATAAATCTCAATTTTCTTTATCAAAACGTATGCGGGATAGGCGAGTCGTTGGTTTTACCAGGCCACCCACCACCTTCGGTGTGGACAACCAGCGTTGACGGATGGGAGTCAATGTATACACCCGTTTCTGGGCGGTGAGCATATAGCATGCCGCAAGCTCCGGCCACCAGCGCTGGCCCCGATGTTCCCAGGTTTTTGAGCTCGGCCCCCGGTTACCAGGAATTGGCCAGCGGAAAAAATAGCGTGTTAACCCTTGAATGCGCAGATCGAGCAAACGAATCCAGTCACTCAACTGCCGATCGGAAATCAGGTGCGGCGCACCGGGCGGTAATCCAGGGCCGGGCAACAACCTGCGCAGCCCCCACAGTCCTGCGGGTTTGAATCCGAGGATGACCAAATGGCCATCAGCGCGAAGCACGCGATGAACTTCGCGCAGGACATCGTGCGGCCGATCGCAATAGTCTAGTGTGTGCGGCAACAAGACGGCATCGATCGATTCACTCGCGATCGGTAGCCGGTAGGAATTGGCGATGAGGTCCGGTCTTTCGCCAGCATCGATCCTTTCGGGGCCAGCCAGAACAGCCGAACGCTGCGTTCTGGAGTATTTCAGAAAGCCGCGCGCCTCACCCCACAGACCGATTTGCAGCAGCTGCTCACCGAAAATGCCGTCAAGGGTGTCCTCAATGATGCGCGACTCTTGGCGAATCAGTGCTTTACCGAGTGACGACCGCAGCCAGCGATGTACGCTACTGGTGTGCTCTTGGGGCTCGATGAATCTCATTATTTCTCCACTCTTAGCCGACTCAGTTCAAATATTTTGAACTATGCACTTGCGGAATGCTTGCCGCTCAGTACGATATGCCGATGCGCAAACAAGATCACATAATACTAGGTCGAATCAGCCTCAGCTTCACGCTTTTGCTGACATTTCCATTATTGGCACTGGCATCGGAGCCGGCTTCCATCGTTATTGGGGACGGATTAGGGTCCGCCAGCGACTGGAACCCCCGTGAAGAGGCCCTCTGGCTGTCGGATTTGCCGATAGATCACCAGGCCGAGCTGCAAAGTCGCGTCGTTGTTCTACCAGGCCCTGTAGGGCTGCTGCAACGCGTGCGCGACGGCTTCGCCCTCGAACCAATCGATAATGCGCGCATCCAGGCGGAAATTCGCTGGTTTGCCAGCCATCCCGACTACATGAACCGCGTCTTCAACCGCGCCCAGCGCTATATGCCTTTCATTGTTGAGCAGCTCGCCGAGCGCGATATGCCCATGGAACTGGCTCTGTTGCCGATCGTTGAAAGCGCTTACGACCCCTTCGCTTATTCGCACGGCCGCGCCGCCGGCCTGTGGCAGATTATCCCGGGCACCGGCAAACGCTTCGGCATTCGCCAGAACTGGTGGTACGACGGCCGCCGTGATGCGGTCGATGCAACCAACGGGGCACTGGATTACCTGAGCTATTTGCACGATTTGATGGATGGCGACTGGGAACTGGCGATCGCCTCGTACAACTCCGGTGAAGGCAACGTGCTGCGCGCCAAGCGTCGTAATGAAAGCAAGAAAAAGCCAACCGATTTCTGGCACCTCGACGTGCCCAGGGAGACCGCCGCCTATGTGCCCAAGCTCATGGCGCTGGTCGCAATCGTCCGTGACCCGGCCGCTTACGGGCTGGAATTGCCGGTCATGGAAGATGCCCCGCAGTTCGCGAAGGTGGAGGTTGGTGGTCAACTCGACCTGGCACTCGCGGCGGAACTGGCCGGCATCGATCTCGATTCCCTGTACGCGTTCAACGCCGGCTTCAACCGCTGGGCAACCGATCCTGCGGGACCGCATCACCTGTACATACCGGCTGATGCCGCCGATGTTTTCGAGGCAGCCCTGGCAGATGTTCCGCAAAGCGAACGCTTGCGCTGGCAGCGCCATCAAATCAAGTCCGGCGAGGCCCTCTCGACGATCGCATTGAAATACCACACGACCCAGGACGCCATACGTACCGCCAACAACCTGCGCGGTACCAACATTCGCGCCGGTCAGTACCTGATGATTCCGGTCGCGTCCAAACCGTTGGGCACCTACGGCAAGAGCGCCGAACAGCGCCTGGCCAGCAAACAAAATACCAAGCGCAGCGGCAACCGCAGTGAGCACTATGTCGCCAATGGTGAAAGCTTCTGGTCGATCAGCCGCAAGTACGGCGTCGATATTCGGCAACTGGCCGCCTGGAACGGCATGGCACCGGGCGATACCCTGCCCGTCGGTCGCAAGCTCGTAGTCTGGAGCAACGCTAACGTCACGCCGCCGAGTGCATCAGCGATCAGCACCAAGAGCACGACGCGCAAGGTCAACTACACGGTTCGCAATGGCGATTCGTTATACCTGATCGCGAATCGCTTCCGGATTACTTTGTCTGACTTGCTGCGCTGGAACGATATCGACAAGAACAAGATCCTGCGGCCGGGACAAAAGCTGACCATGTACGTGGACGTTACCCGCCAGTCCAGCTAAATACTTTTTTGTCTGTTCAGCAGGCCCTGGGCAAATTAGAATGCCACACTATTCCGTACTCCCGTACCAACGGGAGTTTCTATTTGTAAACAGATCACGATGGTGATCTCACGCGTGTCGTCAGGGGAGTAACTATGGGTTTCATGGCCGGAAAAAAGGCGCTGATCGTCGGTGTTGCCAGCGATCGTTCTATTGCTACAGGTATCGCCGATGCGTTCGTGCGCGAAGGTGCCGAAGTTGCCTTTACCTACCAGAATGACAAGTTAAAGAGCCGCGTCGAGAAACTCGCCACGCGCCTCGGTCAGAATACCGACCTGCTGTTCCCCTGCGATGTCACTAGCGACGAGGAAATCGATTCTGTGTTTTCCGAGCTTGGCAAGCACTGGGACGGCCTCGATATCATCATTCATTCGGTAGGCTTCGCGCCGCGCGAGCAGCTGGCCGGCGGCTTCGTCGAATCGATCACGCGTGAAGGCTTCGCCATTTCCCATGACATTTCGGCCTACAGCCTCGCAGCCCTTGTCAAAGCCGCTCTACCGATGATGGAAGGGCGCAATGCCTCTGTGCTCGCGATGACCTACTACGCGGCCGAGAAGGCCGTCCCCAGCTACAACGTGATGGGGCTCGCCAAGGCCAGCCTGGAATCCTGCGTGCGCTTCCTCGCAGCGGACCTTGGGCCCAAGGGTATTCGCGTCAACGCCATCTCGGCCGGTGCCATCAAGACCCTGGCAGCCGCTGGCATCGGCGGCTTCCGCAAGATGCTGCACTACGCCGAGAAAGCATCAGCATTGCAGCGCACCGTCACGATCGAGGAAGTCGGCAACACCGCCGCATTTCTGTGCTCCGACCTGGCCTCGGGCATCACCGGAGAAATCACCTTCGTCGACGCCGGCGCCAACATCATGGCGATGCCGCCGGACCTGGATTAATTTCTTAACTGAGCGGTAGGGTGCACTCAGTGCACCGATTACATCTAACACGGTGCGTGAAACGTACCCTACGTGCGCCATTTATCACGTTTTAATCGTGCGTCGAACGCACCCCACGAACCGTGTTAATGCGGTGCGTGAAACGCACCCTACGGACCGCACCAATCACGTGTTAGTTCTTACTTCTCCGAGGCCGCTTTGATCGCCGCAAATCGCTGCTCGATAAATTCGACGAATTCACCCTTGAACATTTGCCGCCCAAGCTTGTTCCACCACAAGTGAGTTGCCGGCCCTTTAATCCAGTAATCGATGATCGACAACTGCTCGTGCCAATCGTCTGCGCGTAGCGTGCCGATTTTGAACTGAAAATAACTCGCGGAAAAATAGTAGAACGCTTTGAGCGCCATATTGGAAAAGCGGATGTACTCTTCGCGGGACAACGAGTCCCGGTTCCGTTGGCCGCGCTCCATCAGCTCAGCGAGTTCCGGATGCTGAATCAAGGTGTCGAGATAATTCGTCATCAAGCGCGTCGATTCAAACTTGGCCTGAACAGCCGCCGCCTGGTTAGCGGAATGAATCTGTCGCGCGAGATACAGGAGCGATCCGATGACGCCGATGGCGCCCAGGAGTTCCGCGACTGCCCCAATCGCATCCCAGTTCATGATCAAATCTCAGCGTTGGCCAACACTGTTATTTTTTCGCCCTCAAGCTTGGCTACTATCGCAGCGGCACACGCATCACCGTAAATATTGACGGAGGTGCGCATCATGTCGAGGATGCGATCAAACACCATCAACACGCCGATCGCTTCAACCGGCAAGCCAACCGCCGCGAGAATGATTGCAATTGCAACCAGCGATGCCGATGGCACGCCCGCAACACCGATTGACGTCATCAACGCAATCACCACAATAGAAAACTGAATGCCCAGGTTGAGTTCAAGACCGTAAGCCTGCGCCAGAAACAAAGCAGCGGCACATTCGTATAACGCCGTACCGTTCATGTTGACGGTCGCACCGAGCGGCAGTACGAAACTGGAAATGCGATTGGATACGCCCGCATTTTTCTCAATGCAATCCATCGTGACCGGCAATGTCGCCGCCGATGACGCAGTTGAGAAAGCGGTCAACATTGCAGGTGCCATCGCTCGCAACATTTTAAGAGGGTTGATGTTGGCCGCGACTTTGAGAAAAATCGATAACGTGACAAAGGTATGCAGCAGCAATGCCACCATCACGCAAACCGCAAAAATCAGCAATGGCTTTGCGGCCGCGAAGCCAGCCTTGGCAATGACCGCTGCGACCAAGCCAAATACACCGATCGGCGCGAACTTCATGATCCATTCAGTCATCGTCATCATGACGTGAAATACGCCGTCCCAGAACTTGAACAGCGGCTCCGCGTAAGCATGATCGACCTTAGTCATGAAAAAACCAAACAACAGGGAGAAAAAGATCAGTCCCAGCATCTGCCCTTCCGCCGCTGCCTGGACAATATTCTCCGGTACCATCCGCAGGAATATGTTCGCCACGTCACCGGGACCCTTGCCCTCAACTCTCGCGGCGATATCGGCTCCCGCGTCGTCAAGCGCCAGTAATTCACGCGCCGGTTCACCATCGACATAACCCGGACCGACGAAGTTTATAATCAGTAGTCCGACCATTATCGCGGCCAGTGTTGTGGTCGCGTAAAAAAGTAAGGTGCGTGAACCAAGGCGACCGAGGTTGCCGCCTGCGCCGATGCCGGCGACACCTATAATAATGGACGCAGTGATCAACGGCACGATGATCATTTTCAATGCATTGATAAATAATTTACCAATGTATTCGAATATAGACAGGAAGCTGACGCCAAAGACTCCCAGGTCAGGCTCACCGTCCACACTGAAGAATTTTATTGCTGTGCCAACAATAAAGGCCAGGACAATGGCAATCAGAATCTGCCAGTGAAGTTCGAGTCGTCTCATGGCCGCCCCCAGGTTTTGTTGAATATAAAGCCAGTGGCATCGACGCCACTGGCTTTGTTATTTCTTATTGGAAGAAATCCTGCTCAGCAAATGCATCATCGCTGATATCGACTTTTGCTTTCGATCTCAGGTCTGCGATAAACGAATTAAAATCAGCCGAGCCATTTTGTGCCGCAAGGCGTTTCTTCGCTGCATCTAGCTCTTCCTGAGCCACCGCTTCTGGACGACCAGGCGCTACGGCCGTCAAACTGAATACCACGTAGTCGCCATTCTGATCGGCAACTCTGCCGATCGTTGCCGAACCCTGAGCCGGTTTCGCGGTGGCAAATATCGAATTCAGGACCACCTCACTCGGTGATTCAGCTGTGCGCGGCACAAAGCCATTTACGACTTCGGTAGCGCCCGCTTCTTTAGCGGCTGTCGCAAAATCAGCGCCACCGCGCACTGCGACCGCTAGCGCATCGGCCTTGGCTTTAATTGCCATGCCCGCTTTATCTTGCTTGATGGCAGCCGCAATCATATCGCTAACATCTGCCAGCGCCTGACGTGATGCCGGGTTGTGCTTGCTGATGTGAAATACCACCGAGCGGCTTGCGTCGAGCTCAATCACTTCGCTTAACTGATCGCTGTTGAGCTGGATCGGATCAAATACGGCATCGATCGCTGCCTGATTCGTGCCAAACGGTTCGCCGCCATTGCGAGTATAGCCTTTGGCTTCCTCAATCGGTAAACCGCTAGCGGCGCTCAGCTGTGCAATGTCTTTCGCGTCAAACAATGAATCAGATAATTTTTTAATCTGGGCGCGATAAAGATCGGCAACACGTTGTTCACTCAATTCACGTACGAGCTCAGGACGAACTTGCTCCAACGGCAACGGACCGCCAGCCTTAATCTCGTCCAGGCGAACTATGTGATAGCCAAAGTCGCTCTTGATTGGACCGCGAACTTCGCCTTCAGTCATCGAAAAAATTGCACCACCGAGGGAGCCAACCTGCTGCGAGCGCGTTGAAAAACCAAGATCGCCGCCTTGCGGTGCTGATCCGCCGTCAGCCGAATATTCTTTAGCCAGCGTTTCAAACGACTCACCAGCGTTGATGCGTGCCAACAGATCCTCGGCTTGCGCCTTGGCAGCGGCGTCATCTTCATTAACGATCAGGATGTGGCTGGCACGACGCTGCTCGTCCTGCAGATATCGGGCTGATGCAGACTTGTAATAATCCGCTATTTCTTCATCCGAAAGATTCACACTCTGTGCCGTTGCATCTTGGCGCACTTCAACGTACTGCAGATCAACTGACTCAGGCGACAGAAATTCATCCGGGCGATCGTTATACCAGGCCTCGATTTCTTCAGGCGATGCGGTACTTGCTTCAGCAAGCTTGGCCATTTCAAATTTGACGGCAACGACCTGGCGCTGCTCCAGAACCAGGGACAGGTACTGGCGATATTCTGTCGGCGTAACGAACGCGGTAGCGCCTATAGCACCCTGCAACTGGGAACGCTCCATGCTGCGTTGTTGGCTTGACTCAAATTGTTTGTGCGTAAAACCATTAATCTGCAACCACTCGTCATACTTGGGACGAGAAAACTTGCCGTTTTCATCAAGAAACTCGGGAACCCGCTGAATTGCTGAAGTAACTACATCGCTACCGACACGGTAACCAGATTTGATCATGTACTCATCAAACAGACGGCGCTGAATCAATCCTTCAAGTGTATTTTTTTTGATGATCTGGCGATATTCAGCCGGCAACTCATACTGCGCGTATTGCTGCATCTCTTCACGAAACGCCTGGTCCAGCTCGCCCCGCGAAATTTCCATGTCATTGACCTTGGCGGCGTAGCCACTGTCGATGAAATTGTAATTAATCCCGAAGAATGCGAATGGCACACCAATCAAAGCGAGCATGCCAATGGCGAATTTGCCGGTGAACCGGTCACGAATAGTCTGCAGCATAGTTTTATCGAATCTGTTTATGGAAAGCGTAAGGCTCTTACAGGGCCTACGATTTCGTTAAGGGAGCCTCTGATATATTCATGCACTCATGTATTGCGGCCAGAAAATCCAGCTTCGGTGTTACCAATCTTCGCGATAGCCTGTTCACGTTCGATTGGGGCCTTGAATCTGAATCTTTTCGCTTGCAATCTACTTCGTCCAGAATAAATCAGCGATTCCTGAAATTTATTGGCCAGCGGCCAACATCAGGCGAGGCATGATAGCCGAGCGTGGGTGCTACGCCAAGCAAAGACGGGGGAAAATGGCGTTTTTTTGCATCCTGAGAGTCGCCCATTACAGGCTGAAAGTGTCTGCAACAGTGGACTTTGAGGCTGGCGCTAGCCCGATATAGGGTCCCGGATACAAAAAACGGGACCCTCTCGGGTCCCGCGTTTCGTAGTTGGCGGAGTGGACGGGACTCGAACCCGCGACCCCCGGCGTGACAGGCCGGTATTCTAACCAGCTGAACTACCACTCCATAACATTAGTGGTCATACGGTGCTTACAGCATCTGGTGGGGGCACCAGATATAAAAAACGGGGCCCTCACGGGCCCCGCGTTTCATAGTTGGCGGAGTGGACGGGACTCGAACCCGCGACCCCCGGCGTGACAGGCCGGTATTCTAACCAGCTGAACTACCACTCCGTAACATTGGTGGGTGCTGAGGGGATCGAACCCCCGACCCTCGCCTTGTAAGGGCGATGCTCTCCCAGCTGAGCTAAGCACCCGAATTCATGCTTCGGCTCACAGGATGAACTGCAACACCGCCGCTAAATTCCTACCAAACCATACGTAGGAACTAACGTTGTTCCTTGCCCTGGTCCAGAAAGGCGCGCTAGTTTACGGCATCCTTCAGGCCTTTACCAGCCTTAAATCCAGGAACTTTACTCGCCTTAATTTGGATGGTTTCACCAGTACGTGGATTGCGGCCCTGACGAGCTGCACGTGCTTTAACGGCGAAGGTTCCGAAGCCTACCAGTGACACAGATCCACCACTTTTCAGAGCGCCGGTAATGCTATCGATAACAGCATCAACCGCCCTAGTTGCATCAGCGCGCGACAGTCCAGATTTGCCTGCAACCGACTCAATCAGATCTCCCTTATTCATGCAATCACCTTTTCGTCATTATTTACGTTATCACCGATGCAAAAAATCGCACCACCTTGTCATTCTTGCTTTGAGCGTTCGCCATTACGTCGACAAAACTATCGCTCGTTTGACGAACCAATCCCGTAATCATCAGAATTAACCCGCCACTCACCTATAGCTTATACCAAGCGCTAAAATCGCCTGTCAATAAAGCCTTTAAATACGCGGCTTTCAGAACTTAATGAGGTCGAACGACATCGTCCGTTTTTTTATCCGTTGCGGCGGTTGCTGACTCGGATTTCTCAGCCGTTTCACCCGCCTCTGGTAACGGCATATGTTGCAGTGCATGCTCCAGAACCTGATCAATCCATTTCACAGGAACTATGTTCAGCTTGTCTTTGATGTTCTTCGGTATTTCCGCCAGGTCTTTTTCATTTTCATGCGGTATGAGCACAGTCGTAATACCACCCCTATGGGCCGCCAGCAGCTTCTCCTTAAGACCGCCAATGGGCAGTACTTCACCCCTCAGCGTAATCTCTCCGGTCATGGCAACATCGGCCTTTACAGGCACTTTGGTCAAAGCCGAGACCAGAGCGGTACACATGCCAACTCCCGCACTCGGACCGTCCTTTGGAGTGGCTCCCTCAGGCACGTGGATATGCACATCGTACTTGTTATGGAAGCCTTCCTCGACGCCCAAGACATGCGCGCGACTGCGGACAACAGTCATGGCAGCCTGGATCGATTCGGTCATAACCTCGCCCAATTGCCCCGTGTGGGTGAGCTTTCCTTTACCCGGAACCACAGCCGCTTCGATAGTCAGGAGCTCGCCGCCGACCTCTGTCCAGGCCAATCCGGTCACCTGGCCAATCTGACTTTTCTCCTCAGCTTTACCGTAACGGAATCGCCGCACACCGAGATACTTTGGAATGCTTTTTGGGGTGATTGTGACAGTCGTCGAGCGTGGCTTCAGCAACAACATTTTGACAACCTTGCGACAAATCTTGGAGATCTCCCGCTCAAGGTTTCGCACGCCCGACTCACGAGTGTAATGCTGCACGATGTCACGAATCGCCGATTGCGTAATATTCAGTTCGTCATCCTTCAGGCCGTTCGCTTTGAGCTGCTTGTCAATCAGATAACGCTCAGCAATGTTAATCTTCTCGTCTTCGGTATAACCCGGCAGACGGATGACTTCCATGCGATCAAGCAGCGGAGCCGGGATATTCAAACTGTTCGCTGTACAAACGAACATGACATCGGACAGATCGAAATCGACCTCGAGGTAATGATCGTTAAACGCAGAGTTTTGCTCCGGATCCAGTACTTCCAGTAAAGCCGATGACGGATCGCCACGGAAATCCATCGCCATCTTGTCGATCTCATCCAACAAGAACAGTGGATTGCGAACTTTGGCCTTGGACAGGTTTTGCACGATCTTGCCCGGCATCGAACCAATATAAGTGCGACGATGGCCACGAATTTCAGCCTCGTCGCGTACGCCACCGAGAGACATGCGTACAAACTTACGATTGGTTGCACGAGCAATGCTCTGCCCCAGCGAAGTCTTGCCAACACCCGGAGGGCCAACCAGGCACAGAATCGGACCCTTTAGACGTTTCACGCGCTGTTGCACCGCGAGATACTCAAGGATACGTTCTTTAACTTTATCCAGTCCGTAATGGTCTTCTTCGAGCACGCGCTCAGCTCTGGCCAGATCACGAATGACCTTGCTGCGTTTTTTCCACGGCGCTTTCAGCAACCAGTCGATGTAATTACGCACGACAGTCGCTTCGGCTGACATCGGTGACATCAGCTTGAGTTTATTCAGTTCGGAGCTGGCCTTTTCCTTGGCCTCAGCCGGCATGCCGGCCTCATCAATTTTGCGTTCCAGATCAGCAAGCTCGTTCGGCGCGTCTTCCATCTCGCCCAGCTCTTTCTGAATAGCCTTCATCTGCTCGTTGAGGTAGTACTCACGTTGGCTCTTTTCCATCTGCTGTTTAACGCGGCCGCGAATGCGCTTCTCAATGTGCAACACATCGATTTCACCCTCGATGATGCCGAGAATTTGCTCGAGGCGTGCTTTGATGTCACATATTTCCAGCAGCTGCTGTTTATCAGCAAGCTTCAGTGCGAGGTGCGATGCAACGGTATCCGCAAGTCGACCCGGCTGATCAATTCCTGACAACGACGTCAGTATTTCCGGCGGCACTTTTTTATTGAGTTTAACGTACTGCTCAAATTGCGCGATTATGGAACGAACGAGGACGTCGATCTCACGTTCATCGTGCTGATCTTCCTCCTTCAATACGGTGATCTTGGCACCAAAATGATCGCCTTCAATCAGCTGATCAATTTGCGCACGCTCACCGCCTTCGACCAATACCTTGACCGTACCATCTGGCAGCTTTAGCAATTGCAGCACGGTGGCCAGGGTCCCCACGTCATACAAATCTTTCGCCGTCGGCTCATCCAGATCGGCGGTCTGCTGCGCGACCAGCAGGATTTTCTTGTTGGCCTGCATCGCTTTGTCGAGGGCAATAATCGATCGTTCACGCCCGACGAAAAGCGGGATCACCATGTGCGGATAAACCACGACGTCACGCAGCGGCAATACTGGAATGATCTGGGCGTCGTCCGCCAGTTCTAGTTCGGTGGTTTTGATGTCTTCAGACACTGAATTGTTCCTCGCTCGCCTTTGCGGCTAATTAGCTAACTGCGGTGGGAGATGTGGTCATTTAGCCCGAAATCAAGTCGCAGCGGGCAATTACCAAAACACACGAGGGATATCCGGCAAATCACGAAAAAACCGCCGGTAGATCCCGGAAAAAGCGATGGCAACGCCCTGTTAACTCACTTCAGGTGAATTATATCAGGCTACGAACAGACTGTACTTAGTCTGATCCAGTCTGCCGACGCGGCTCCGGCAGTGGGGCTTCAACGGGTGCTTCCACAGGTGCCGGTGCTGCCGCTGGTGCTTCCTCAGACTCGTAGATGATATATGGCTTGTTGTCACCACTGATCGATGCCTCGTCAAGCACAACCTTCTTGGCGTTCTTGGCAGACGGCAGATCATACATCGTATCGAGTAGGACACTTTCCAGGATAGTACGGAGCCCACGAGCTCCGGTCTTGCGCTTCATAGCCCGCTTGGCCACAGCACGTAACGCATCCTCACGGAACTCGAGGTCAACACCTTCCATTTCGAACAGTTTACGATATTGCTTGGTCAACGCGTTCTTTGGTTCGAACAAGATGCTGATCAGCGCTTCGACATCGAGCTCTTCCAGCGTAGCGACCACTGGCAAACGACCGACGAATTCGGGGATCAGGCCAAACTTGATCAGGTCTTCCGGCTCAACTTCGTGCAGCAACTCGCCAACACTCTGCTGTTCTTCCGATCCCTTAACCTCGGCCACAAAACCGATCCCGCTCTTGGCAGAACGGTTGAGGATAATTTTTTCGAGGCCGGCGAATGCACCACCGCAAATAAACAGGATATTTGACGTATCGACTTGCAGGAATTCCTGCTGCGGATGCTTGCGACCGCCTTGTGGAGGGACAGATGCGACCGTGCCTTCAATCAGCTTGAGCAGCGCCTGTTGTACACCCTCGCCGGATACGTCACGAGTAATAGACGGGTTATCAGACTTGCGCGAAATCTTGTCGATCTCGTCGATGTAAACAATGCCAGTTTGGGCTTTCTCTACATCGTAATCACATTTCTGCAGCAGCTTCTGGATAATGTTTTCGACGTCTTCACCGACGTAACCGGCTTCGGTAAGCGTCGTGGCATCGGCGATCGTAAACGGCACCTGGAGCATTCTCGCGAGCGTCTCAGCCAGCAAGGTCTTGCCGCAACCGGTAGGCCCGATCAACAGGATATTGCTCTTGGAAAGCTCTACGTCATCCTTGCTGTGCTCACCGCTGCGGGCTTCAAGGCGTTTGTAATGGTTGTAAACAGCGACCGAGAGGACTTTCTTGGCAAACTGCTGGCCAATAACATATTCGTCCAGCACGGCCTTGATTTCAGCAGGCTTCGGCAGCTTGTCGTGACTGCGCTCACTTGCGTCTTCGAGCTCCTCACGAATGATGTCATTGCATAGCTCTACACATTCGTCACAAATGAATACTGATGGTCCGGCAATCAGTTTGCGAACTTCGTGTTGGCTTTTGCCGCAGAACGAACAGTAAAGTAATTTACCGTCTTCGCCTTTACCGCGGGAATCATCACTCATTATTGACTAGCCTCTTTGACCCGTGTCTGTCTGATTAAACTGTGTATATAACATGCGATATTGGAGCGTGCAAAGCTACAGATCACACTCCGGCGCAATAAATTCTAAAATAACTAGTTGAATTTATTAGCTTTCGCTCTTTGGCAGTGCCGGAAGTTCGTTGCGGTGCTCGAGAACTGTATCCACCAGCCCATAGGCCACGGCGATCTCAGCACTCATAAAATTGTCGCGCTCGAGATCTTTTTCAATAGTTTCAATCGCTTGACCGGTATGCACTGACATAATTCGGTTCAATTTGCGCTTCAATTCGAGCACTTCCCGCGCATGAATATCAATATCCGTCGCCTGGCCCGAGAAACCAGCGCTGGGCTGATGCACCATAATGCGTGAATGAGGCAGTGCATAACGCTTGCCCTTCTTGCCGCCGCCGAGCAACAAAGCGCCCATACTGGCCGCCTGGCCCACACATATCGTGCTGACATCACACTTGATGAACTGCATCGTGTCGTAAATTGACAAACCAGCCGTAACCGAGCCACCCGGCGAGTTGATATAGAGATGAATATCCTTATCCGGGTTTTCCGACTCAAGGAACAGCAACTGAGCGACAATCAGGTTGGCCATGCTGTCTTCCACAGGCCCCACCAGAAATACGACCCGCTCTTTCAACAAACGAGATAAAATATCGTAGGAGCGCTCGCCCCGCGCGGTCTGCTCAACCACCATTGGTACTAGATTCATTACTGCTGCACTCATTATGGAATCAACGTCCTATTATCGGCTAAAACGCGTCACTTAGGAATTCATGTAATCCTTGAAGCTGATTTTCTTTTCGGTTGCCTTGCCGTTAGCGACCAGCCAGTCGATCGCCTGCTCTTCCAGTACCATAGGCTGGATTTGGTTCATAACCTGCGGATTACTCAGGTAATTTGCAACCATATCGGCACTCTGCTCGTAGCCTGCACAGATTTCCTCAATCTTGGCGCGAACCCGGTCAGCGTCGATTTCGATCTTGTTATCGACGATCACCTGATTTAACAAAAGACCCAGACGGACCCGGCGTTCGCCGAGTTCTGCAAAATTCTCACGAGGTGGCGCCTGGTCGTGATCGGTCACACCCATACGATTCATCGCATCGTGTTGCAGGGAATGGCACTCCTGGTCGACCAGTGTCTTCGGCACTTCAATCGGATTGGCTTCGATCAAGCCATTCATAGCCTGTTCTTTAATATCGCCTTCGCGCTTCTGCTTCAACTGGCGGTGCATGTTCTCGGTCACGTCACTGCGCAATTTCGCCAGACCACCATCCTGCACACCAAAGGCCTCGGCCAAAGCATCGTCGAGAGCCGGCAATTCCTGTTCTTCAACACGGTGTACCTTGATATCAAACTCCGCTTTCTTGCCAGCCAGTTCCTCGGCGCGGTAATCCTTCGGAAATTTCACTTTGAAAGTCTTCTCGTCGCCCGCAACAATACCGTACAGCGCCTTTTCAAAGTCCGGCAACATCTGTCCCTGGCCTAATACAACCGGCACTTCAGTTCCGGTACCGCCCTCAAATGCAACGCCCTCAAGCTTGCCGACAAAATCGACCACAACGCGGTCGTCTTCAGCCGATTTGCGATCAACAGTAATCCAGTTCGCTTTCTGTTTGCGGAGGCTTTCCAGCATATCGTCGCAATCAGCATCTCCGATCTCGACGCTGGCACGCTCAACCTTGATCGTATCCAGGCCCTTAAGGGTGATTTCAGGCATTACTTCAAACGTCGCCACGAACACGAAGTCATTGCCAGACTCAACCGGCTCAGGAGCAATTTGCGGGTTGCCAGCCGGGTTCAGCTTTTCCTGCTGCAGCGCTTCGCGATAGCTCTTTTCCATCATTGAAGTCAAAACGTCCTGACGTACTTCGCCACCGAAGCGTTGCTTGACAACATTGGCTGGAATCTTGCCAGGCCGAAAACCTTTCAACTTGGCGGTCTTGCCAACTTGCTTTAGCCGCTTCTCAACTTCCAGCTCAATTTCATTGCCCGGAAGTTCGATGCGCATGCGCCGTTCCAGCGTTCCCGTAGACTCAACAGTCACCAACATGTTCTGACACCTTTTCTCATGCAAAAAAATCCGGCCCTGGGACCGAATCGCAATACCAAAATTGCTATAAAAATTATATGTTTATTCGTCTTTTTTTCAAAAACGATGGTGCGAAAGAAGAGACTCGAACTCTCACGGGTTGCCCCACTGGATCCTAAATCCAGCGCGTCTACCAATTCCGCCACTTTCGCAAACGAGGGCACCGGGGCACCTTTGTCCAGCCGGAAATTATAACGGGTATCGGGCTTATGTGTAGCGTTTCTTGCACCGCTCGACGCAAATACTGCATTGGCAAGGCCACCATCCATGGCAGTCCCGTGCCATTTTGCACCGTCAGGGGTGATCAGCGCGCAGCTGCTTCATCAGCGCCGCCGACATCAGGACACCGATAAACAGTATCGGTAACGACACCACCAGGCTCGCGGTCTGCATTACGGTCAGGCCGGCCCGAGCGTCGCCGGTCAATCGACCCACAAACAACAAGGTCAGGGGGATAATGGCAAGCGCAAAAGCCCAGAACAAGCGATGCCAGCGAGCGGGGTCGTCTCCTGCCGCCAGTCGTCGAGTAGCGCTCGACGCCAGTATGTAGGACGCCGAGTCATAGGTGGTCGCCGCAAATACCACTGTCACCAGGCAAAAAAGGCCAATCACAATATTCGACCACGGCAACTGCGCGAGTATGCCAACGATTGCGCTGGCCTGCCCTTGCTCCTGTAACAAGTATGTCACTGAAAATGTGCCGGTTAATTCCAGGCTCAGGCCGTAGTTGCCGAGGATCATATAGAAAAACATGCCGCCCAGAGTGCCGTAACCCAGCATGCCGAAAATTACCTGGCGGATCGTGCGGCCTCGCGATATGCGCGTCACAAACAAGCCTACGAATGGCCCGTACGCAATCCACCAGGCCCAATAAAATATTGTCCAGTTTTCTACGAAGCGCGAATTGCTGAACGCATCTGTCCAGGTATTCATGCGAATAAAATTTTGCGCCAGCAAACCAAAACTACTTATCGAAACTTTCAGCAAAAATACGGTCGGACCTGCAATCAAAACGAATACCAGCAACGCGAGAGCGAGTCCAAGATTGATATCACTGAGTCGCTTGATTCCTTTTTTCAATCCCAGCCAAACGCTCGCGGAAAATAACGCAACGCAAATCAGCAAGGCGACGATTTCGAGCGCGAAGCCATTGGCAAAACCCGTCAGACGACTGATACAGGTCGCGATAAGTGGTGTCGTAAATCCGATGGATGAGCCGGCACCGCCCAGCAATGCAATCATAAAAAAGAAATCAATGGCGCGGCCGCGGCGCGTTTCATGCTCACCCTGCAGAAAATAATGACAGCCTGTCGAAAAACGCAGGAACGACACGCCTTTGACGTAGTAGGGATAGGCAATGGCCAGCGTCGGCAAACAATAGAAACTCCACGCTACCGGCCCCCAGTGAAAAAGACCGTAAGTGGCTGCCCACTCGGCGGCCTCATTGGTTTGCGGGGCAATGCCAAACGGTGGCGCAATGTAGTAATGCGCCCATTCCACCGGTGCCCAGAACATGAGTCCACCACCGATACCGGCACAGAAGAGCATCGCGGCCCAACTGTAATCCCCGAATTCGGCCGATTCGCCCTCCTTGCCAAGATTCACGTTAGCGTAGCGACTGAACGCTAACCAGATCAGGAATACGGTAACCGCAGCGCCAGCCAGCAAATACAAGAATCCAAACTGTGAGGATATGTAGCCATACGCATCGCGAATTAATGCGCCACCCAGTTTTGGATAAATGGCGAGGGGTAAACAAACAAGCAAGATGACTGCAACTGAAGTACCAAACGTAACCTTATCGATTTGCTTTTGTTCCAAACTGCTCTCCCGCCGTATTGTTGCTAGTTGCTTGCCAGTGCCTCACACAGGGTTGTTGCTGATGATGGTCTGGCAAATAGCTGCCTACCCAACTCAAGGACTTCGCCATTTTCTTTTTTATAGAGGGGCCATGCTACCGCATCAGGTCCGTTCGGATCACCACTACGCGCAAACCGCAACCAGTAAGCCATCATTTCCGACGTCAATTTCCGATCCGCCGCATCGGTAGGCAACCAGTTATCATGATTATCAAATACGTAGGGTATTTCGGCACCGTGATAGGCACCCAGCAGTTCACCACCGCGGCCGGATCGCTGCCGGGTAAATTCGTAGACCCAAACGCGGGCGCCGTTGGTCGCGGCCGCTGCAGCAACCTGCAAGCTGGGGCACAACATCTGTTCGGCCGTCTCCAGCTTGTCGAGAGCATGCCGTGAATCGGGTTCACTGGCCACGGCCGCTGCGACGGCTATTTTATTGTCGGCCGCATGGGTATCCAGCCAATCCCCGACGTCAGCATCGTCAATATCTTTCTCAAGATACATGAGCCACTCATCGCGGTTGGTGCCAATCAACAAATCAACGCTGGCACTGTCGTTCCGCAGTGCCGCGGCGAGTGGTGCCGACTTCACAGACTTGTCGTCTTCGACTAATCGATAAAAATCTCGCTGCGATCGGACAGCGGCGTCGAGAATTTCCTGCGCCGGCACGTCACGAAGGTGAGTCATTGCATCTGCATCATTAGTAATACCCAATGTCGTGGCAAGCTGCCGACCACTTTCCTGAGCGCTCTCGACAGTTTCCAATTCAACGAAATCGCCACCCGAACTCTGGGCGATAATACGAGTACACAGTCCCGGATATTCGCTGATAAAGATACCGATATTGGCGGCGCCTGCCGACTCGCCGAAACAGGTCACATTCGCGGCATCGCCGCCGAATGCGCTGATGTTGTTCTGTACCCACTTTAGAGCTGCGACGTTATCCAGTAAGCCGAAATTGGCCAGCGCATCGTTGTTTGAAAGTCCCGGGTGCGAAAAGAAACCCAACGGCCCCAGACGATAGGCGGCGCTGACAACAACGGCGCCGTGCGCCGCCAGCTTTGCGCCCAGGTAGTTGGGCTCGTAGGGCCAACCGCCAGTATTGCCACCCCCATGAAACCAGACCATGACCGGCAGTGTTGCAGATATTTTCTTGCCACTGGTAAATCCCGGGCTCCAGATATTCAGATACAAGCAGTCCTCACTGACTGCGAGCGGTTGCGGTGCAACGCTACGATCATTACCGAAGGCTTCAGCAATATCGGCGTACCACTCGGTATTTCCCCTGCCCTGCATACACGCCGCAGCGAATTGTTTCGCCGGCTGACGGCCAAAGCGCGGCACATTCGGCTGTGGTGCACTCCAGCGCAAAGATCCAATAGGCGGTTGCGCAAATGGCACACCCAGAAACTCAGCAACATCCTGCGACTGATCGCTCCAATGGCCTTGCAATTCTTCCTTATTGGCATGGGCTACTGGTGCACGACCACAACTGGCCAGCAGCACACAGAGCGAAAGCAATACAATTGACTGATAAAATTTTCGTCCCATCATCACCAATGCCTCCTTGCAGCAAACGCTAGAAAACAGGAATTATTTTTTCCGACTCTATGAACGGTATTTTCACGACCGTAACGTTGAAAGTCGCCTGCGGTGATACGACCGTTAATTGCGTACCGAACTCGGCCAATGCCGTCGGTACGCTTGCAAAACCAATATTTTTTTGTAGGCGCGGCGACCAGGTCGCCCGCGTTACGTGACCTACTTTTTCACCGTCGTTAAATACCGGCCAGAATTCGGCATTTCCATCCAGACGATCTTTGTAACTGGCCTCAAACCCTACGAGTCGCCGCTGGACACCAGCTAACTTGATTTCCGCAAGCGCATTTCTGCCAACAAAGTCATGCTCCAGATCAACAAATCGACCCATGCCAATGGTGAATGGATTATCGTCGCGAGTGATATCGGAGCAGTACGACAAGATGCCGCCCTCAATGCTGCGAATGGTATTTGGTGCCGCCGGTGCAATATCGTATTCCGCTCCGGCTGCCATGACGGCTTCCCACAATTCATCCCCGCGAGTGCCATCCTGAAGGTATAGTTCATAACCCAGCTCGCCGCTCCAACCCGTGCGACTCAAGACTAGTGGAATCCCCTTCAGTTCCGCCGGCGCGAGATGGTAATAGGGAAGCTCAAGTGCAAGAGACCCAAATAATTTTTGTGCCACCTGCGGCGCTTTAGGCCCCTGTAATTGCAACGGTGATACGTCGGGCTCATGCACCGTGACATTCATTTTTGAGTTAACGGCACAGCCTTGTATCCACAACAGGACGTCACCATCACCCGGTGAGATCCAGTAGCGACTTTCAGAAATGTGCAGCAAAACCGCATCGTTAACGATTCCGCCCGCCTCATCCGTCAGAACGATGTACCGGCATTGACCAGGTTGGCAGGCCGATAAATTACGCGGAGTCAGATATTGAACGAAGCGTCTGGCATCAGGACCGCTGATCTCGATCTGCCTTTCGCAGGCCACATCCCACAGAGTTACGCCCGTAACCAGTTTTTCATATTCATCTTCGGGGCTGCTGTAACAGGTGGGCATGTACATGTGGTTGTACACGGTAAATGCACGTGCACCATAACGAAGGGTCGCCTCGAAAAACGGCGACTTGCGTACTCGGGGTCCTATGGCAATTTCCGGCAAAGCGCACACCTTATCGATAACGACAGAGATGCTCGAATACTAACGGAAAGTGATTGGGAAAATCAGCCGGAACGGATGTATTGAATGTTGGATGATGGCGGTCGCGAAATTGGTGGGCCCCCGGGGACTCGAACCCCGGACCAAGAGATTAAGAGTCTCCTGCTCTACCAACTGAGCTAGAGGCCCGCACACAATTTTTTGTTATCACTGCTGTCATGCCGCTTTCTGCATGACCTCTCGACCATTTAGAAGTGGGGTGGACGATGGGACTCGAACCCACGACGACTGGAATCACAATCCAGGGCTCTACCAACTGAGCTACGCCCACCAATATTTCTAAAAAGCCTTACCAGCACTCTATTGCAGATGTAATCTTGCCTAATGAACACCGCTAAAATCAACGGCCAATCAACAATAATACGCTGGCGCGCCCGGCAGGATTCGAACCTGCAACCCCCGGCTTAGAAGGCCGGTGCTCTATCCGGTTGAGCTACGGGCGCAAATCGTAAACCACGTGTCGGGAAAACACCGTTTCGGTTCCTTGGTCGGGGCAGAGGGATTCGAACCCCCGACCCTCTGCTCCCAAAGCAGATGCGCTACCAGACTGCGCTATGCCCCGCGTCAGGAAACCGAAATGCCCATATTTAAACAAATCTTTCGCCGCCGGGCTTTGCGGGGGCACGATGATACGGCCCGCCTGCAAAGCAGTCAATTTAGATTGGACAATTAATTGCCCGATTCCAGCATAAACTCTACGTTTAGATGACGTTTTACCATTTCGCAGTGCATAATCCAGCGAATTCCCAATTTATAAGGTCTAAAACATGCTGAAAAGAGTCGTCCTGGTCCTGTTGGCGATGTTCGCTGTAACCGCGTATGCCGGGGACAACACACCGGCACATCCACTGGTGAAAGTGGAAACTACGCTGGGTAATTTCATTATTGAGCTCGATGGAGTCCGGGCACCCCTGACAACGCGTCACTTCCTGGAGCAGGTAGATAATAAATTCTACGAGGGCACCGTATTTCATCGGGTCATCGCAGGCTTTATGGCGCAAGGAGGTGGTTATACACGCAGCCTCAAGCTCAAGGAGCCCGAGGGTAGCATCCCAAACGAATCCGGCAACGGCCTCAGTAATCGACGGGGCACGATTGCCATGGCGCGCACCGAAGACCCGCATTCGGCCAATACCCAGTTTTTCATCAATCTGGTGGATAACGAGCGCCTCGACCCAAATCCCGATCGCTGGGGTTACGCCGTGTTCGGCAGCATCATTGAAGGCATGGATGTCATCGACGCGATGGCCACCATCCCCACCGGACCCGCCGGTGAATTTGCCAAGGATGTCCCGGTCGCACCCATTGAAGTCCGCAAGGTTGTGCGGTTTCACTACGAGTAGCGACCCAGCCTTGAGCACACTTTTTATATCCGACCTGCACCTGGATGCCAGCCAGCCCGAAATTGGTGACCAGTTCCTGCAATTCCTGACCAATGAAGCGCGTCAGGCCGATGCGCTATACATTCTTGGTGACCTGTTTGAGTCCTGGGTCGGCGATGATGATCCTGACCCCTACTATGCAAAGATGAAGCAGGCATTGCGAAGCCTGGTAGATAGGGGCGTGCCAGTCTTCTTCATGTGTGGCAACCGCGACTTCATGATCGGTGAATTGTTTGCGGCAGAAACCGGAGCCTGCATTCTGCCCGACCCTTATATACTCGATATACATGACCAACAGGTCATTCTCAGTCACGGCGATGCGCTGTGTACTGACGACCTTGAGTACCAGGCCGTGCGCAAAATGACGCGCAATCCCGAGTGGCAAAAAATGATGCTCGCAAAATCACTGCCAGAGCGTCAGGCTTTCGCCGCCGAAGCGCGCAAAAAGAGTCAGGCATACGCGAAGGTCAGTCAGGAAATTTCCGACGTCAATCAAGCCGCCGTAGTACGACTTCTTGCCGACAAGAACGTCATGACTTTATTACACGGCCATACTCATCGCCCCGCGGTACATAGGTTCACAGTCGGCGAGCGGCCTGCCCGACGCATAGTCCTGGGTGATTGGTACACGCAAGGTTCAGTCGTTCGCTGGAGTAAATCCGGACCCCAGCTATGTAAACTGCCGCGCTAGCGGCGGCAAAAATTTACTGTGCGGCCGGCCGGCCGCTGTGAAAGCGGAACTCGTTGTCCGCCGATGCCACCAAATCTGCCTCGATAGACTTCAACTCTGCAAGACGCTTTTCCAATGCAACATCGCCTATACCCGTTTCACTTTGTGCGTGCTCAAGGTAATGCGCAAAATGGCGTGATTCGGACGCCAGCAGCCCCGTGTAAAAATCCTGCAAGTCTTTCGGTAAATGCGGCGCTAAAGCAGCGAAGCGCTCACAAGATCGCGCTTCGATCAATGCACCCACCAACAACATATCCAGCAGACAATTCGGCTCGTCCCGTCGTACCGCCTCGCGCAACGAACCTGCGTAGCGCGACGCACTCAAGCGCCGATAAGGCCATTCACGTTTTTTCATGATGTCCTTGACCTGCTCAAAATGACGCAATTCTTCACGCGCGAGTCGCGACATGCGTCGAGTCAACAGTTCCCGCTCCGGATAACGGTATATGAATCCCAATGCGGTGGAGGCCGCCTTTAATTCGCAGTTGGCATGATCAAGCAACAACTCGGGCAAATTCTCAACGGCCAGCGCGACCCATTCCTCAGGAGTTGGCACGAGCAAGAATTCATCCACCGATTCTGGAAGTCGTGTTACGAGAGGCACTGTATCGTCTCCAAGACTTCCGCAGCCGATTGCGGTCGGTCGCAAGGATCTTTGGCCAGGAGTTTATCCATTAGATTCTGGTAACGGATGAACTGTTTCGGCAAGCGCGGAATTGGCTCCTTCGCATGCCGATAAATAATCTTCATTACCGAATTTGCCTCATACAGTTTCTGACCGGTCAACATCTCGTAGAAAATTACGCCGAGACTATACAGGTCACTGCGCACGTCAATTTCTGCACCACGTCCCTGCTCCGGACTCATATAATGCGGTGTTCCCGATATCCCGGCGATTGCGGTCGACTGCAAGTCCCGACGCAGCTTTAGCGCAATACCGAAATCTATCAGCACAAAACTGCCGTCCTCGCGGAGCATCACGTTTGCGGGTTTCAGGTCTCGATGCAATACGCCGACAGCATGCACACTGGCTAATGCTCCGACTATCTGGAGGAAACAAGCGATAACCTGTTGCTCACTCATGCCCGCTTGAATCAGCGACCGCAAATCGCCGCCGCCAATGTATTCCATCGCGATATGTGCGTGCTCGTCGCTAATACCAAGATCAAAAATCTGAATGACATTCGGATGATTAATTTCTGCGATCAATTCATATTCTTGCAAGAAGTAGTCAAATGCGGCACTGCTATGACCACTTTGCGGAATTTGCCGTAATACTTTCAAAACCAACTGGCGACCACTACTGCGTTGAGTCGTAAGGTATAACGCCGACAAACCATTAATACTTAGTTCACGAACCAGTTCATAATCGCGCAACAGCGGCTTGCGGCGGGTCTCGGGGTCTCCGCTGAACAACATCGCCGTTGACGCAATCGGGCTTTCCTTGATGAGAATGTCACGCAAAGTCGCGACGAATCTTTCATGGGGAATACGTTTACGCCAGAAGAATGCGCGCGCTCCGGCAGTAGTGAAAGTGTCGCGAAGATTTTTGTCAGCGCTGCTGAAATAAATGATGGGCGGAAACCCGGGCGTCGCCACAAAACTCTGCAAACGCGCGAATGCGTCGTGGCCGCCGAGTTCATCCCCGAGCAACACTACATCATTGCCGGCGCCGGAGAACTCCTCCGGCAATCTGCCAGCAGTAACCGGGTCATATGCTGTGATAATCGCATCAGGCCAGGACGTTGTTACGTGATGCATCAACAGGCTACGAAATTTCGCTTGCCCGTCAATAATCATGACCTTGATGCTCACGTTTGCGGAATTCCGTTCATGCTTGCCGTCCACGGCGGAGCAAAAATATCGCGCCGGCACACTCCGCCCGATTCCGTTTAGTGGTGAGCTACGACAGCGGGATCCGTCATCGCATCCACCGTATCGCGACCATCAATCTGGTCCAACAGACGCGCATTGCGCTTGGATTTCGCAGAATCAGAGCGACGCAGTTCCAAGTTTTGCAGATACTCCGGAGTAATATCGCCGGTTACATATTCGCCGGAGAAACACGATGTATCAAATTCAGAAATACTCGAGTTGCCATGGCGCACCGAGCGAATCAAGCCGTGCAGATCCTGGTAGATCAATCGATCCGCACCAATGATGGCGCACACTTCTTCGACGCTGCGACCTGCGGCCACCAGCTCATTGGATGCCGGCATATCGATGCCGTATACGTTGGGATAACACACTGGTGGGGCCGCTGATGCGAAGTAGACCTTGCGCGCACCCGCATCACGTGCAATTTTGATAATCTGCTGCGAGGTCGTTCCTCGTACGATCGAATCATCGACCAGCAAAACATTTTTGCCGCGGAACTCGAGATCGATGGCGTTCAATTTGCGGCGCACGTTGCGTTCGCGCTGCTCTTGCCCGGGCATGATAAAGGTTCGGCCGATGTAACGATTCTTGATAAATCCTTCGCGGTATTTGATGCCCAGGTGATGAGCCACCTGTACCGCGGAAGTCCGACTCGTATCAGGAATGGGGATAACGACATCAATGTCATGATCTCGCCATTCACGAACGATCTTGCCGGCCAATTGCTCGCCCATGCGCAGCCGAGTCTTGTAAACGGAAAGGTTATCGATAATTGAATCCGGACGCGCGAAATAAACAAATTCGAAAATGCAGGGTGCATATCGGGTTGGGCCATCGTATTCACGACTGTGCAATACCCCATCCATATCGACAAATATCGCTTCACCCGGCGCCACGTCTCGCATCTTCTGGAAACCGAGTATGTCCAGGGCAACGCTCTCTGAAGCGACCATGTACTCGATTCCGTTTGCCGTCTCACGCTGCCCCATGACCAACGGCCGAATCGCATTCGGATCGCGAAAAGCAACCAGTCCATGACCGATAATCAGCGCAACAACGGCGTATCCGCCGCGACATCGTTTGTGCACGTTGTGAATCGCATCAAAAACCTTATCGGGCGTCAGGTGATCATCCGCCTGTTTGTCCAGTTCGTGCGCAAAAACGTTGAGGAGAACTTCAGAGTCGGAGCTGGTATTGAGATGACGCCGATCCTGGCGCGTCAATAAATCGGTCAGTTCATCGTTATTGGTCAGATTACCGTTATGTGCAAGGCAAATTCCGTACGGAGAATTCACGTAAAACGGTTGCGCTTCACCCGCTTCGGAGCCGCCAGCGGTGGGGTAACGTACATGACCGATACCAATATTGCCGGTCAGGCGCTGCATGTGCCGTTGATGAAATACGTCGCGAACCAGGCCGTTGCCCTTGCGAACGTGGAGATTATCGCCATCCCAGGTCACAATCCCTGCGGCGTCCTGCCCCCTGTGCTGCAGGACAGTCAGCGCATCATAAACAGCCTGGTTAACCGGGCCTCTACCCGCTATGCCGACAATGCCACACATGGTCTAGATCCCCGCGCCTTTAAACTTCATCTGGAGCTGATATGTCATTAATCGACTCTTCTGATTTGATCAGATCCATACCTATTGGCGCGACCTTCTTGATGACATCCGCCACCTGCTGACCATAGGGAATCAGGCGGGAACTTCCCCACCACTCATCGTACTGAAAACCGGCATATTGACCGGTCATAACCAGCAAGCCGACGACAACTACACCACGAGCAAAACCAAACACCATACCGAACACTCGATCGGAGACACTGAGGGCACTCGACTGCACAATTTTCGAAATACCCCAGCCAAGAATACCGCCGACCAACAGCACCGCGAGGAATACAATTAGGCGACCAACCCAGACCTGGACGCCATTTGAGCTAACCCAGTTATCAATGAGCGAGCCGCCCAACGGCGCAAAACGCAGAGCTGCCCAAATAGCGACAACCAGAGTCAGAATGGATATAGCCTCTTTAACGAAGCCGCGGAATCCGCCGATGACGACAGAAACGAGAATCACTAGAGCAATGATAAGATCGGCGACTGGCATTGACGAACTCTATTCCGGTAATAGTGGGCTGAAAGGCCTTTCGGCGATTCTAGCAGATCATTGAGGAAATCTTCGCGCCTTGTGCACGATTCGTGCACAAGAATGCTGTGCAATAAACTAGGGGTGAGTTACGACCCTTGCTTTATAACCAGCGGCAACCAGTTTAGCCGCCATGGCATCAGCGCTGGCGCGATCCTTCAGCGGTCCAACCCGCACACGCACCTGCTCAGCACCCCCGACCTGCAGCTTGCTTTCAAAAGCCGCATAACCCGCTTTGCGCAAATCATCGGCCAAACGTCGCGCATTGTCATGATTACCAAAACTACCAAGCTGCACAGCCCACAGGTCACTCGCGACCGCTTGCTTCGTCACCGTCGGCGCCGGGGCCTGGACAGTCTCGACCTCTGTTTCAGCTTGTTTTTCAATATCGGCTGGGGTTGGCTTGGCTGCAACCGGCTTCTCTTCGGCATTACTGACTACCGGTACGGGCTCAGTTCGATTTCGCTCCAGGGTAATGGTCTTGCGTTCGCCATCCTCAACACCCTGTCCCGGCAAATTGAGCGTCTCACGTACCATTTGGGTCTCGTCGGGAGGCCCATCAAGAAATATTGGTACAACCAGAACAGCCACAACGACCAACACAACTGCTCCTGTTAATCGTTCTTTTAATGCCCTATCCATCATGCTCCCTGTCTCTCACAAGTCTGTTTACCTGGCGAGTATATCTCAAGCCAAGCCAGTGCGGGCCCAACGGTATGGAACGAGCCGCAAACCAACACTCGATCCGCAGCAGTTGCTCTCCTCGCCGCCTCGCCAAGACCGCGCGCAATCGAATCGGCAACGAACACGGGGCAATCTCCCAGTGCCGCAATTTGCACAGCCAGTTTTTTTGCCGCGAGAGCCCGCGGTCCATCCGGGGTAACGGCAATCCACTCATCAACCTCGGCAATCAATGGCTGGATAATGGCAGGTACATCTTTATCTCCAAGCACGCCAATCACGCCAATCGTTTTTCCCTCGACTTTATAGTCGCGAAGCGCCTGGGCAAGAACCTGCGCGCCACCCTCGTTATGGGCCACGTCCACCCGCCACTCGCAGCCTTTATTTATGCATTGAAAACGTCCAGGAAGCTGCAGTGCCAAAAAGGCTGCGGCAATAAGATCATCCCGCAGCATATCCTCACGGCCAAGGGCTTCGAGCAAAGCCAGCACTGCGGCAGCGTTCTGTAACTGGAACGCCCCTCCCAGCACAGGCTTCGGCAAGTGCTCCAGGCGCATGGACCTGCCCGACCACTGCCAGTTGCCGTCCGCCTCCACGCTATAATTAAAATCGTCACCCGCCTTGAGCAAGAATGCACCGCATTGGCTCGCGCAGCGATCAATAGCCGCAAGCGATTGCCTGGCGCCAAACACAAACGGTTTTCCCTTGCGCATGATGCCGGCTTTTTCAGCCGCTATAGATTCAAGATCGTGGCCGAGCCAGTCCATGTGATCGAGAGAAATATTGGTGATGATTCCGCCGTCGGGCTCTATTGCGTTCACCGCATCCAGTCTGCCGCCTAAACCGATTTCAAAAATTGCGACAGCAACATTAGCCGCATCGAGAACAACAGCACCGGCCAGTGTTGCGAATTCGAAATAGGTGAGCGGCAAATCACCGCGACACGCCTCAACACGCTCGAAAGCCGCGACGATATCGGCGTCACTCGCATAATCGTTATTAATGCGAATGCGCTCGTTATAGCGGATGAGATGAGGCGAGGTATAGGCGCCGACAGTGCTGCCAGCCGCCATGAAAAGACAGCGAAGCATTTCAACGGTCGAACCCTTACCGTTGGTTCCCGCAACGTGCAGGACGAGGCTCGGCCGGCCCAGTTGCAGACGTTCAAGAACGGTTGTTACGCGCTCTAAACCGAGATTGATTTCAACCGGCGACAGCTGTTCCAGCCATTCCAGCCACTCGGCCAGGCTCGCAGCCTTATTGGCAGGAGATTCACCGCCGCTCATGATGCACGCGCGAACTGAATCAGACGGCCGGACCGGGCCGGTTCTGCAACTTGGCGAGCAAATCCGCTACTTCATGACGCATCTTGCGGCGATCAATAATCATATCCAGAGCCCCGTGTTCGAGCAGAAATTCACTTCTCTGGAAGCCCTCCGGAAGGGTTTGCCGAACAGTCTGTTCGATGACTCGCGGACCCGCAAATCCTATTAGCGCACGAGGTTCCGCAATATTGACGTCGCCAAGCATTGCAAGACTGGCAGAAACGCCGCCCGTCGTCGGGTCAGTAAGAATGGAAACGTATGGCACACCCAATTCACCGAGTTTTGCCAGCGCCGCAGAGGTCTTTGCCATTTGCATCAATGAAAACAGCGCTTCCTGCATGCGCGCACCACCGCTGGCTGAAAAACAAATTAGCGGCACCCTATTTTCCCCTGCCGCTCTTGCAGCCCGCGTAAACCGTTCGCCGACAACTGAGCCCATCGAGCCACCCATGAAGCCGAATTCGAATGCGCAGACAACGACCGGGCTACCGTACAACGCACCTTTAATGACTACCAGGGCATCGGTCTCGCCCGTTTTCTTCTGTGCAATCAGCAAGCGGTCACGATAACGTTTGCTGTCTTTGAATTTCAGAGGATCGGTAGGTTGCAGCTCCTTGCCGATTTCCTCTTGTCCATCAGGATCGAGAAAGAATTCGATCCGCTGACGTGCTCCGATACGCATGTGATGGGCACACTTGGGACAAACGAACAGGTTCCGCTCAAGCTCCGTTCGGTATAATTGCGCATCGCAATTCGGACATTTTATCCATACACCCTCAGGCACCGAACGAGTTCGGCGCTCAGTACTGATGCGGGACGGCATTAACTTTTCAAACCAGCTCATAGCTAACCTTAATAAACCTAATTTACCGCTTGATCCGGTATTCCGGGCGGGGCCGAAAACTGCTCGGCCAGTAATCCAAAATTGTCAGGATATACGACATTCACTAATGTTAAACCTTGTGGTGGAGCCGCGATTCCTGCTTTTGTGCGATCGCGACCCTCCAGTACCGATTTTGCCCAATTAGTGTCCTCCTCACCAGCACCAATCGCAACCAGTACGCCTGTAATATTTCTGACCATGTGCTGCAGAAAAGCATTGGCGGTGATATCGATCGTCAACCATCGACCCACACGCGTTACGCGCAGTTCAGTTACTTCACGGCTCGGGGTATGCGCCTGGCAACCGGCCGCCCGAAACGCCGAAAAATCATGGCGGCCCTTCAATAAATCGGCGGCCTGCTGCATGCGGTCCTGATCCAGGTGCCGATGTACCCACCACGCTCTGTTGTAACAAAGCGCGGAGCGAATATCGCGGTTAAAAATCAGGTACTGGTAGGATCGTGCAAGGGCCGAAAAACGGGCGTGAAAAGTTTCGTCGACCACTCGGGCCCAGCTCACGCAAATGTCTTCTGGCAGGTTGCTGTTTACACCCCGAATCCAGCCACGAATCGTCCGCTCAACAGGTGTATCAAAGTGAACAACCTGACCGGTTGCATGAACCCCCGTATCTGTGCGACCTGCACATACAACAGAAATTGGCTGATCAGCTATTTTACCCAGCGCCGTTTCGAGTAGCTCCTGAACGCCGCTACCGACGTGTTGGCGCTGCCAACCATTGTAGGCAGAGCCATCGTATTCAATACCGAGAGCTATTCGCATAGATGAAAGACCGGGGCGCGATTTTGCGCCCGTCATATTCGAATTATCGGAATCGATTAGCTTGGCAGAGATTCCAGCAATTTCCGGGCTTGCTGCTGCTGACCTTCGTCACCTTCATCGAGAACTTCCTCAAGAATGCTACGTGCGCCCTCGGGATCACCCATGTCCACGTAAGCCCGGGCCAGGTCCAGCTTGGTACCAACCTCGGTCATAGTGCGCGCTTCGTCTAACACAGGATTCCGGTCCTCAGGCGATAACGCAACCGTCGGAGAATCGTTATCACCGAAAGTATTACCAATATCGAAATCGAGCGTCTGGTCACTCAGGTCAGTTCCGCCAACGTCCTCAACCACTGCATGCTCAATCGTCCCCTCATCGCCAGCGCTGTCATCTATGCCGCTATACTGCAAAGCAGCGGTCAGATCGCCAAGATCCAGGTCAACATCGGTGCCAATATCGTCGCCGATACTCTTATCGTCATCCAAAATACCCTTAGGCAGCGCTTCCGTCTCAGCAAAGTCGAAATCGTCAAGTTCGCTGGCAAACACGGTCGATTCATCACCAACAACTGGTGTCTGAACAGTGACATCTACATCATCGTCATCTGCCAAATTGGCAAACTGCTCGGTATCCAGTGCAGAGGCCAGGAGTGTCGCATCGTCATCAGTAATCGGTGCGTTTTCTCGTTTTGCCATCAAGTCTTCGTTGAGAACCTGGGTTTGACCCGTCGCATCAAGTAACGAAGCATCAAAATCGATATCGAAATCAGACTCTTCGTCCTCGGAATCTTCCCCGATGTCTTCGATAACCAACGCAGGCGTTTCACTGGTCGCTGCGAGTGCGTCATCAATATCGAAATCGTTGTCGAGCTCACTCTCGTCATCCGGCTCACCGATGCTCTCAACATCCAGCGCTTCATTGATGCCCGTTGCAGCAGATCCGTCGGTAATCGTGCTTTCGCCAACGCTACCCTCATCCTCGTTGGCTACCAAATCTTCGGCCGAAAAATCCAGGTCGACAAAATCGGCCTTGGTGTCCTCAGCGCCACCCAGATCCATATCGTCCAGATTGAAATCAGTATCAGAGAGTGCCTCGTTAAATCCGGTTGCGCCTGTATCGGAGCTGAGATCATCGTCAAGATCTGCGAGACCATCAAGATCCAGGCCCAGATCATCAAGATCTATTTCTGCCGTCATATCTGCAGACTGGCCGCTCGACTTATCTTCTGCCCCGCGCATTGCCGGCATCTCTGAAGTCGGCTCATCACCTATTGGCGGCTGCTCAACGGTTGGCGACTCGGTCGTTGCATCAATATCATCAATGCTAGGCGCCGGTGTTTCGGCAGTGACAAAATCGTCAGACTCGTCATCGTCATCCATGCCATCGAAAACAAAATCAACACCATCAGCCGCCGCAAAATCCTGGCCGCCAATGTCCATAATTTCGGTATCGCCGCTACCGTCTTCAGCAGCAAAATCCAGATCAAGTGCCACTTCAGATCCGTCATCGTCTTCGAATGACAGGTCGATGCCTTCGGCCGCAAGGCCTGCGCTAGCGGCGCTGCCAGCGGCAAATAAATCATTATCAGCTGCAAGCTGCTGACCCATGATGACCGTTTTGTCCCAGTCCTTGCTGGCTTCGCCACCCAATGCTGCGCGGAAACGTTTGGCTGCTGTAACGAATGCGTCCTTATTACCCCATACGAAGTAAATCTCGCAGAGTTTAGCCATCAAATCTTTACGCTCCGGTTGCACCGCGAGCGCACTATTGACGAGATCAGCCGCCTGATCATAAAGACCATAGGCCATGTGGAAGTCGGCCTCAGCAACAGGGTCTGCCTGATCGAGATTGATCGCCGTTTCACTGCTGAAGGTATCTTCGAGCGACTGCGGCGAACCAAGTGGCTCTTCAGGAGCTTCAACTTCGAGTGTGTCTGATTCAGTATCAGCCCAGGTATCCGTAGCCTTTTGCTCATGAACAACAATCGCATCATCCGCAGGCTTAACAGCTTTTAAGCGGGCCGTATCTTGATGCCGGTCTTGGTCATCATCCCCGTCATCGTCGTCTGCATCCAGTTCCGTCCAACCGGAAGAATCATCATCCTTCATAGAGGCACGGCGTGCGAACCAGACAAGCACGGCTGCCACCAGCACCAATGCGCCTATCAGCATTCCCCAGAAGCCAGTGATGGCATCCAGAATTGATCCAAAGAATCCTTTTTCAGCAGGCTTCTTGATTACGGGAGCGGGTGCGGGCTTGGCCTTATCTTCAGCTGCGGGCTCAGCCGCAACCGGTGTTTCTTCCTCAGCAATAACACCGCCAGTCTTGTCGCCAGCCTCGACATCCATATCAACGCCGGCCGCAGCATCTTCAAAGCCGGTCTCGTCAGCCACCGGCGCCGCGCCAGCTTGACGACTGGCCAACTCGGCTCTCAAAGCAGCTAGTTCGTTGTCCCGAATAGCCAACATTGCGTCACTATCGGCAAGTTTCTGTTCAAGCTCACGTACGCGGTCCTGCAATTCTGAATCGGGTGCATCGGCCATGCCGCTCTGGTAATCACGGTACGCGTCTGCACTTGCCCCTGTATCCGTCTTGTCCGGGGGAACGAGGCTCAGACTCGGCCTACTGCTGGGCGCAGCACTTGATCCGCCCCATTCGGACATCTGGCGCCGTACTTCGGCAATCGCGTCCTGTCGACCGATACGATAAATCTGATCAGCGCTCGGAATCCGCAATCTTGCGCCTGCACGCAGGCGATTGATGTTGCCGTCAAATGCTTGTGGATTCGCTTCGTAGATAGCCAGCATCGTCTGATTAATCGTCAGACGATTGTCCGGCTTCACGCGACTGGCGATCCCCCAAAGTGTTTCCGATCGAGCGACGCGATAATCGTCTCCGGTACTGCTATCAAAATCTTGTGAACTGCCAGCTGCGGAGGTTGTGCTCCGACTAACGGGCTGCGGTTGTGTTGGGCGGCTTTCGCGACGTTCGATAACACCACGGTCGGCCTCTGTCGCTCGCTGGGGAGCGGTGACCTGCGGTGCCGACTCGACGGCAGCAGGTGGTGCAAAAGTAGGAGGATCCAATAACAAGGTGTACTCGCGAAGTACGCGTCCCTGTGGCGAAGTTGCCTCAACCAGGAAAGTGACAAATGGTTCCCGTATTGCTTCGGCTGACGTTACACGGATGACTGGGCCATTAACGCCAGACTTGATGTCAAATTTGACGGAAGAAAGAAACAGCGGCCGATCCAGGCCGTAACGAGCAAACGTTTCTGCAGATGCTAGCTGTACCCGAAGAGTCTGCAGCTCTTCCGGGGTCGCTGATACCAACTCGATCTCGGCCCGCAGTGGTGCATTTAGCGCGGAATCCAGACGAATATCACCAAGGCCCAGTGCCCAGACTTCACTCGTAAACATGAGTGCAAGCAGAATCACTGCACCAGCCAGTCTATGCAACATAATTATTTTCTCCAGCCCTGTTTTTTCCTGACTATTAGTGCCAGCACAGCGCCAATTGATGTTTCGCAGAAGTACCCCAAGCTAAGCGGGAACTATATCTTATAAATAGTTTTTCGCCAATATTTCAGCTATTTGGACACTATTTAGAGCCGCGCCCTTACGTATGTTATCGGACACGACCCACAGGTTGATTCCTCGCGGATGTGTGAAATCATCTCGCACACGCCCCACAAAAACGGCATCCTTCCCTGACCCGTCCGTAACAGCGGTCGGGTAACTACCTGTTTCCACACCATCAATCAATGTCACGCCCGGCGCATTGCTCAATAATTGAGCAACCGTTTGTGCGTCAATTTTCTGTCGCGTCTCAATATTCACAGCCTCTGAATGGCCGTAAAACACAGGCACACGAACGGCTGTAGCGTTAACCATGATTTGATCATCCGCAAAGATCTTCCGCGTCTCCCAATGCATTTTCATCTCTTCGCGGGTGTAGCGATTTTCCTGAAATTCGTCAATATGCGGAATTACATTGAATGCAATTTGCTTGGCTTTGCCCTTCAGATCCAAATTACGTCCATTAAGCAGCTTCACAGTCTGCTGAGCCATGTCCTCAAGCAAGCCGCTGCCGCCCCCTGAAACAGCCTGGTACGTGGCAACATTGATTCGTTCGATACCCACAGCATCATAAATAGGCTTCAGCGCGACCAACATCTGGATAGTCGAGCAATTCGGATTGGCAATTATCCCCTTGTTTTTGTAGCGGGCTATAGCCTCGGGATTTACTTCCGGCACCACCAAAGGCACTTCGTCGTCATAGCGAAATTGCGAGGTATTGTCGATAACTACGCAACCCGCCGCCGCGGCGATAGGCGCGTACTTCTCAGACACATCAGCACCTGCGGAGAACAATCCGATATCGACGCCCGAGAAGTCAAAGTCAGCAATATCAATGACATCTAGCGTTTTATGGCCGTACGCCACTGTTTTGCCGAGCGAGCGATCGCTGGCCAACGGATAGATCTTGCCGACAGGAAATTTTCGTTCCGCGAGAACTTCAAGCATTGCCTGGCCAACCAATCCGGTCGCTCCCAGCACTGCAACATTAAATGTACGTAACATCTTTTAATGGCCTGATTTATATAGTAATTATGCTTATGAAATAACAATCTGCCGAACCTGTTTCAACCGGGAATGACGGGCACTCCGGTCTGCACATCAGCATTCTGGCCGCGGTGACGTAAATAGTGGTCCATCAACACGAGAGCAACCATTGCCTCCGCAATAGGTGTTGCACGCAAGCCAACACAGGGGTCATGACGCCCCTTGGTCACTATTTCAGTGGCCTGCCCTGACTTATCCACAGTTTGTCCCGGTACTCGAATACTCGAGGTAGGCTTTAGAGCGATGCTGGCAAGAATGTCCTGACCCGACGAAATACCCCCTAGGGTGCCGCCCGCATTATTGTGGCTGAACCCACCAGGACTCATTTCATCCCGATGCTCAGAGCCTTTTTGGGAAACAGCCGCAAATCCGGCACCCAATTCAACGCCTTTGACCGCGTTGATACTCATAAGGCCGTGGGCAAGATCGGCCTCCAGTTTGTCGAAAACGGGCTCGCCGAGCCCTGGCGGGACATTACGGGCAAGAACACTAATTTTGGCGCCGATGGAGTCGCCCTCAAGGCGCAACGCATCCATAAATGCCTCCAACTCCTCAATTCGGGTTGGATCTGCACAAAAAAACGGGTTATCACTGACTATCGACAGGTCTCTGGCCTCAAGGTGTATCGGTCCCAATTGCGCCAAATACCCCTTGATTTCGATACCGAGCCGTTCCTTAAGGTACTTGCGAGCGATAGCACCTGCCGCTACCCGCATGGTCGTCTCACGCGCTGATGAGCGCCCCCCGCCCCGATAGTCACGAATGCCGTATTTCTGCTGATAGGAATAGTCAGCGTGGCCAGGACGAAACTTATCTTTGATATCCGAATAATCTTTGGAGCGCTGATCCTCGTTCTCGATCAACAAGCCAATCGGGGTGCCGGTTGTCACTCCCTCGAAGACACCCGACAGAATTTTTACCTTGTCGCCCTCTTTGCGCTGCGTGGTGTGGCGCGACCTGCCGGGCCGACGTAATTCGAGATCCTGCTGAATATCTTCCTCACACAGAGTCATTCCGGGAGGGCACCCGTCAACAACACATCCCAATGCGAGACCGTGACTCTCTCCAAACGTTGTTACCGTAAACAAGCGGCCAAATGTATTTCCAGACATAAACTATCCTGCGGCTCTAAGCGAATCGGCAAACAACTGCCTATGATATTTAAGGTCCTCTGCGGACAGCGCGAAAACCCCTCCACCGCCAAACTCAAAATCCAGCCAGGTGAACGGCACCGTCGGGAATTGCTCCTGTAATGCAACTTCGCTATTCCCCACTTCAACGAACAACATACCTTCATCAGCGAGGAAGTCCGCTGCATCATGCAGGATCGTCTTAACCGAATCCAGACCGTCATCTCCAGCGGCCAGCCCCAGTTCGGGCTCGTGACGATACTCGGCGGTGAGCGTATCCATATCCTGCTTGTCCACGTACGGTGGATTGCTGACGATTACCTCGTACTCACCATGCGGCACGTCTGCAAAGAAATCCGACTGCAGCAGGCGTACCCGATCATCGACGCCGTGCTGCGCCACATTGATGCGAGCTACATCCAACGCTGACTCAGAAATATCAACAGCATCCACTTTTGCATCGGGAAAAGCGATCGCGCACGCAATCGCGATGCAGCCACTTCCACAACCGAGGTCCAGTATTCGTTCCACACGATTGGGCTGGACCCAGGGGCGGAACTGATCAGCGATCAACTCGGCAAAGGGCGATCGCGGAATCAATACGCGCTCGTCAACGAAAAATTCCAAACCAGCAAACCATGCCTGATTAACCAGATATGCCGTCGGTACCCGATCCTCAATTCGCCGGCGCAACAAAGCATCCAACGTAGCGAGCTGCGTTTTATCAAGCACAGCGGCATAGTGTCGGTCGGCCTCCTCGTGCCGAAAGCCCAATGCACCAAATACGAGGTAAGCGGCCTCGTCAATTGCATTGTCGGTGCCATGGCCAAAACTCAGGCCCGCGGCGTCCAGTTGCTCAGCTGCGCGCCGGATATACTCCTCTACCGTCATTGCTGTCCTATTTTCGTTAGATATGCCCATTGCCGTATTCTAAGGAGCCTCTGATTTATTCTGAGGGAAGTAGATTGTCAGCGAAAAGATTCAGATTCAAGGCGCCGATTGCACGTGAGCTGGCTATTGCGAAGATTAGCAGCACAGAAGCTGGATTTTTTAGTCGCAAAATACGAGTTCATGAATAGGACAGAGGCTCCCTGGCGCTACTGAAGCCATCAGGACACCAGGGGCAGCCCTGATTAATTCATGCCCGGTCGCCCAGAGTTAATCAGGGCTTCCCTGGAATATTAAATACGCAGCTGGCACCTCTGCGCTAAAATGTATTCTTATGAAGAAAGAAACCAGCAAATCCACAACTGCCAAACCTATCATTGTAATTGGTCTTGCGGCGACCATGCTGGTCGCCGGCCTCGCGACCGCATTGTTGAAATCACCGCATGTTGCCAGTTATGAGTATGCGACGGTACTCAAACCCGCCTCCGCATTAAAGTCTTTCCAACTGGTTGATCAAAACAACAATTCATTTGTGGCGGAAGATTTTCAGGGTCACTGGAATCTCGTTTTTTTCGGCTTCACCCATTGCCCCGACATTTGCCCAACAACGCTTTCGCAACTCGCCATCGCCAGCAAACGCTTGCAACCAAGCACGGGTCGGGAGCCACTGCGAGTAGTGTTGGTCAGCGTTGATCCTGAGCGCGATACTCCTGCCGTCATCGCCCCATACGTCGCCCATTTCGGTGACAATGTCATTGGTGTTACCGGCAGCGTTGATGAAACCGCGAAGCTGGCTCGCAGCCTTGGTGCTTTTTATCAAAAAGTTGCCATGGGCGATGATGAATATTCAGTCGATCATTCCGCAGCCATTGTCGTGGTCAATCCACACGGGGAGTTTCAAGCGCTTTTTAATTCGCCACTGCAACTGGACCTTTTGGTCAGCGACATGCGAACACTGATTAAAACCTGGAAGACGAGCTAATCATGCTGCCAGCTTACCGTACCATCGCGCTGCGCTGCTGCGCCGCATTTCTATGTGGCATGTCGCTGATGGCCTGCCATGTTGAAAGTGGCGATCCATTGACTATCGATAACCTTCGAATTCGCGCACCAATCCCTGGTTCAACAGCGAGCGTTGCCTACTTCACTATAAATAACCGCGGCACTACTGACGTTGTTATTGGTGCGATTACAAGTCCGCAATATGCCAAAACTGAAATTCATCGCACGGTACTCAATGATGGCGTGATGCAAATGCGCCGCATCGCTGAGCTCGTCGTTCCTGCGGGCGGATCTCTGGAACTCGCTCCGAGTGGCTATCACCTGATGCTGTTCGGGCCGCAGACTGAGTTGGAGAACAACCTGCCGGTTTCTTTGCTGATTCACTACGGCGATAATAGAGAACTGGGTGTAAGCGCCAAACTGGGTGAAGGATTCGAATGACGCTGCGGCCCAGTATTCCGCAATCGCTACGCATTTCTACCTTGGCAAAAAACTCTTATGAATGACTCAAGCGTTAACAACTCCGCACAGGCAAAGCCAGGGACACGACTGTTCGTGCTCCTGCAATATTGTTTGCCACAACACTTGCTCACCGCACTAATTTACCGGCTTGCGCAAATCAGGTATACGCCCATCAAGAATGGACTTATTCGCGGCTTCAACAAGCTCTATAAGGTCAATCTGGACGAGTTAGAAAAACCAGTCCCCGATGGGTTCGCGACCTTCAATGAATTCTTTACTCGGCAACTACGAGCCGATGCCCGAGCAATCACCGCAGACATTGATGCAATCGCCTCACCCGTCGACGGCACTATCAGCCAAATAGGGCAAATTGCCGGCGACACTATCTTTCAAGCCAAGAGACATAAGTACGACATCGATGCGCTGCTAGCCAGTGACATCGCAGATGCTCGCCAATATCAGAACGGTGCGTTTACGACTATTTATCTCGCCCCTTACAACTACCATCGAATTCACGCACCCCTTGACGGCGAGCTGCAGTCTATTCGCTATGTCCCGGGCGCGCTTTTCAGCGTCAATCAAGCAACGGTTAGCGGTGTACCTGGTTTGTTCGCGCGCAACGAAAGACTTGTCTGTCAGTTCACAACTGCACACGGCCCTCTGGCCATCGTATTCGTCGGCGCATTGAATGTTGGCTCGATCAGCACCCCATGGACCGGGGAAATCAGACCGCGCAAGAAAGGTTTGGTTGAAGAAATCGACATGAAAACATTACAGGCTGGTACGAGTGTTCATAAAGGCGACTTACTGGGCTGGTTTAACATGGGTTCAACGGTGATTCTTTTGCTGCCCGCTGCGCACTGGCGCGACGACCTCGTAGCTGGAAAATCAGTGCAGATGGGTGAATCTTTGGGCGCAAGTATTAGTGCCTAGTTCTGACAAAAACTCCACCTGGCTACCGACGGCCGATCTCGAGACACTGCGCTTGAGAGCAGCAATGCTCGGCAGGGCGCGGCAGTATTTTGTTCAGCAACAGGTCCTGGAAGTCGAAACACCAATGCTATCGCCGTATGCAGTCAGTGACATCAATATAGAAAGCATCACCGCGATGCTGCAGCTCAACCCGCAGACGCCGAATTATTTGCATACATCACCCGAATTCTGCATGAAGCGAATGCTGGCGGCCGGCGTCGATGATATCTATCAACTCGGCAAGGTATTTCGTGATAACGAAGCGGGCAAGCGTCATCAACCTGAGTTCACGATGGTTGAGTGGTATCGAAAAGATTTTTCATTCCAACAGATAATTAACGACACGCTCGAATTCATAAGACAAGTCGTCTCCACGGATAGCGTGCAAACAACACCTGACAAATTAAGTTATCGAACGGCGTTCAAAGAATTTGCAGGGATTGATCCCTGCACTGCAGACCTGCAAACACTCGCTCGGACGGCTGGCAATAATCATCACTTGAATATCGCCGAGGACAAAGATAAGACTGACTGGCTGGATCTGATTTTGTGCCAAGCCGTTGCGAGTCGATTCAAAACGGACCGACTGACTGTTCTGTATCACTACCCGGCAGATCAGGCGGCGTTAGCCCGGGTCAATCCGGACGACCCGCTGGTCGCCGACCGATTTGAAATATTCTACGGCGAGCTTGAGCTGGCCAATGGCTATGTAGAGTTGAGTGACCCAGGCGAACAATTGCAGCGTTGTCTTGCCGATCAGAAAACACGCGAGGCCGCAGGCCGGGTGCAACGCCCGCTAGACCCGGACTTACTGGCGGCATTAAGAAATGGATTACCGCCGTGTGCTGGCGTTGCAGTAGGCTTTGATCGGCTGGTCATGATCGCCGCCGGAGTTCAGGATATTAGAAAAGTTGTAAGCTTTGCCTATAATTGCAAATAATCAGGGACGCAAAAATATGTCAGCCGCCAAACAAAGCGACTATCGCTTACTCGATTCTCAGCTGCGCGCACTACTCGCAGACGAGACGGACGCGCTCGCCATCTCAGCCAATTTTGTCGGCTTGCTGTTCAATAATATGGAGAACATTAACTGGCTGGGTATCTACGTTACGCGCGGCGAAACCCTGGTTCTGGGCCCTTTCCAGGGACAACCCGCCTGCGTGAGGATTCCGTTTGGCCGCGGCGTCTGCGGAGCGGCAGCTGCAACACGCCTGACACAGTTAGTCCATGATGTACACGACTTCCCCGGGCATATCGCATGCGATCCGGTCTCGCGGTCCGAGATCGTCATACCACTAATAATCGACGACAAATTAATTGGGGTGTTTGATGTGGATAGCCCGACCGTCGGTCGTTTTTCAACCGACGATCAAGCGGGATTGGAATTACTTTGTCGATCGTTCCTTGCGGCTCTCCCCGCTGGAACAACGACTCAGTTCATTTGACGCGCGACGCGTACTCGCCAGATCGCGTATCAACGCGAATAATTTCGCCCTGCTCAATAAAAAGCGGAACCCTGACGACTGCGCCGGTCGATAATTTCGCAGGCTTACCACCACCACTGGCAGTGTCACCTTTCAGGCCTGGATCTGTCTCGATAATTTCCAACTCCACAAAATTGGGTGGAGCTACCGCCAGCGGCACATTATTCCAGAGAGTCACCTGACACAGGTCCTGCTCTTTAAGCCATTGCTTGGCATCGCCAACGGAGGTTTCATCGGCCGGGTATTGTTCAAAAGTATCAGGAACCATGAAGTGCCAAAATTCGCCGTCACTGTACAGATACTGCATATCAGTATCCATGACATCAGCAGCTTCAACAGTCTCACCTGATTTGAAAGTCTTCTCAACGACTCGGCCGGTTTTCAAGTTCCGGATGCGTACCCGACTGAATGCTTGCCCTTTGCCAGGCTTTACAAATTCATTTTCAACGATTACGCAAGGATCCTGGTCAATCAGAATCTTCAAGCCGGATTTAAATTCGCTCGTGCTGTAACTGGCCATTGTCTTTTCCGTTAATTACGCCTGAAGTAGCGTTAATAAACACTTGGGGAATGATACCGCCATAGCTGTCGGCGGGCTGCAATGATACCTGCTGGCAAGACAAACGGTAAGTGAAAAAGCAGGGATTTCACCGGTTAAGTCGTTATTTTTTGGAAATTATGGTGATCCTTCTCGGGCCGTTCCTGGCGCCCAAAATGGGACTTTTAGGCCAAATCGCCCGGCCATTAGCAAAAATTTGCAATTAACCATGAAATAGCATGAGGTCCGTCACGTTTTAAATCTTACATAAAATGGAAAATGCTTGGACAGCACAAGTTAAGGGTCAATGCGCAAGAACTGCCAAATAAGAGAACAGATAAATACCGAGGGACCAACTTTGAACAACGAACAAGACATCTCTGTTGCTGTTCTGAGCAAGAATCAGGACGACGTTGAATTGGTTAACAGTTCATTACGTTCCGCTGGCTATGCTGCCCACTGCGAATGGATAAAGGACCCGCACGAATTTGACCTTTTGATAAGTGAGCAAGATATTGACCTTGTGCTTCTCAACCAAACTGAATACACCGACTCTATTCGCGATACCGTCAGACAGAAAACAGCATTTTGTCCCGAGGTTCCGGTCATTGGCATTGCAGACGACGTAAACGAAGCCGATATCGTTGAGGCTATGGCAGCAGGAGCAAGCGATCTGGTTTCTCTCCATAACAAGCCACGACTGCAAGCAGTGGTAGCTCGCGAACTTCGGGCAATTCGAGTGGAGCGCGCACTCAATAGCACGCTCACGTCTGTTAATGAATACCGCAAACAACTAAAAACGTATGTGCAAACTGCGAAATTTGCCGTCGCAGATGTCCAGGAAGGCATCATCATAAATGCCAATGCAGCATGGCTCGCGCTCTGTGGCATGCAGGAAGTAGAAGACGTTATTGGTATGCCGCTGATGGATCATTTTGATAGCAGCAGTCACACGGGACTTAAGGGCGCACTAACTGCAACCTTAAAAGGTAAATGGCAGTCAGATGAGCAACTTGATGCGAAAATTAAGTCTGCTGACAAATCCATTTGCGATGTCAAACTTGAATTTGCACAAGTCTACGTGGATAACGCTCCGTCAGTTCAAATAAAAATTATACCGCCCGCGGACACCGCAAATTCTAGCAACCCTGACAGGGCGTATGACGCATTAAAGCGCGACCCTACAACTTTGTTCCTGCATCGTTCTGAGTTTCTGGAGCAGATGCAAAAGAAGCTGACCGAAAAACTCAAATTTGGCGTCAACCTGCTGGTCTACATAAAGCCCGATAATTTCACCGACATCAGCAATAGGGTCGGCATTCTCAACTCTGAAGAAATCCTTGTGCAATTCGCAGAGGAGGTGCGCGGAAAATTACAGCAATCGGATTTTGCAGGTCGCTTCGAAGGTACTGCGATGCTGGTACTAATTGAGCGCGGCAACGAGCGCGACGCCGTGAAATGGGCGGAACAGCTAATAAAACATGTCGCTCAGAAAGTCTTCGTGGTCGGACAGATTTCAACCCAACTTACTTGTTCCATAGGCATCTGCATGTATAGCAGCATCTATGACAACCAGGGCGAACTCGTTACGGCAACTGTGAAGGCGTATGCGAAAGCGCGGGCGGCCGGTGGCAACACACTATTTTTAAACAACGATACGGATGAAGGCACCAAGATTCGTCAATACGACAAGCTTTGGGTTCGCCATATTAAAGCGGCCTTGATGGACAATCGTTTTCGCATTGTGCAATTACCCATAGCGGGGCTGCGCAGTGAAACCAGTGCGATGTACGACGTGCTGGTACGCATGATTGATGAAAGCAATAACCAGGTATTGCCTTCCGAATTCTTACCGGCCGCTGAGCGCAACCAGCTAGGTAAAACCATTGATCGTTGGGTCATGAGTGCAACCCTTAATTTTTGTAAGGCGACATCCCCAGACAAGGTGTTCATTCGCCTATCTGCGCAATCGATTCAGGACGACAGTCTCATTGAGTGGTTAAGCGGTGAAATACGAACGATTGGCGTCGCGGCAGAAAAACTGATCATACAAATTCCGGAACAACTGGCCCGAAAGCATATTAACGAATCGAAAAACCTGGCCGATGGCATTCGCAAGATTGGGGCCGGATTTGCAATTGAACATTTTGACGTTGATAGCGTCCAGCTTCAATTACTTGACGTTCTCAGGCCCGACTACCTGAAAATTGATGGGCAGTTAATGCACTCCCTCACTGGCGATTCCGAACTGCAGAGGAAGGTCGGAGATGTGGTCAAAGCGGCTAATGAGAGGCAAATCCTCACTATTGCCGAGCGAGTGGAAAACGCAAATACCATGGCTGTTCTGTTTCAACTCGGCATCAGTTACATGCAAGGTCACTACGTTCACGAACCGAACGTGGTGCTGGACGAGACTGGCTAAGTGTATCTAGAAGCGAGAAAAATGTGACATCGTTCACGTTTTTATAGTCTTCTCAGTAGTTTTGGCAACTAAATCTTCAAAACTTGAAGTACGTTCACTTACCTTATAGCTCGGAGTATCTAAGCTATTTCACTTAATGGCAGGTTATTGGTCACACTCTGGACAACCGGACTAAGGCTAATGATAAGAATAAGTATGAATACCTGGACGGAAGGGCCGGGATTAATTACGGAGCAAAAGACGTGTGTGCAATGAAACGCAAACAACGAAATAAAGCGAATCGGTTGAGTCAGCTGCAGCGCTCAACGCCGCTGCTACCTGCGCTGCTCGCTTTCGGAAGCGTCATTAGCAGCAGTGCCTATGCGATTGAACTCGGGGACGCAAATATCGAGTCCACGCTGGGCCAGCCTTTGCGCGCCAGCATTGCCTACGCGCTGAATCCGAACGAACAATTGATGAATTTCTGCATTTTCCTGCAAAAAGGAAACGCTGGCGGCGGTGTGCCCTACATGGATGATGCGCGTATAAGCCTGGCTGGCAAAGGGAAGCTCTTGATAACTGGCAAGACACCTGTCAAAGAGCCCATGATCGGATTTCGAGTCGCCGTCGATTGCCCGAATACAGCAAAACTCAGTCGCGACTATACCCTCTTTGTTGATCCGGCTGACTACTCGGCCAAAGAATTGGCTCCAGCCGCCGCAACACTGACCAAACCAGTAAAATCACAGGGTCAAATAACCGCACAACGACCTGCACCCAAGACATCCAGTCGCCCGGCCCGTGTTCAACCTGCTGACACGTCAGCTATCGACCAGGGTACTCGCTATATGGTGCAACCCGGCGAATCATTATCTACGATCGCGGCACGCGTATCGGGACGTCCGACCGGCTTGTGGCGAACTGTCCAGAGAATATTTGAGGCAAATCCCGACGCTTTCTTGAATAATAATATCGATCGACTGAAGGCCAGCGTATATCTCGATATACCGGTGTTAAGCACGTCAACCGATGCCTTGAGTCCCAAGACCAACTCAGTGCCGGTAGTGGACTCAATGGCCGAATCAACAACGCCATTGGAAAGTGTGCTCAATCCAGCCTTGGATTCACAGTTCGGCGTCACTGAATCGGCCGTTGAAAGCACGCTGCCAGCAAATGACATCGCGTTGGGGGCGGTCGCCGACCAACAACCTCTCGACACTATACAAACGTCAGCCGACAAGCCTCAGCTTATCGATGCCGTTGGCTTCGATCCTAACAGCGAAGCAAGCTTCAACCCGTTTGTAACCGCCGTGCCCGGGCCTGGACCCGCAGAGTCAACATCACGACAGACGACAGCATTTAACGATGTTGGCGGTGAACTGGCGCCAGCGGCTGGTAGCCGCGGTGAGTCAACATCGTGGTGGCCGTTCATCGCGGGTGGATTGCTTGGGCTGTTCCTCGCCCTGATGCTGTTCGGACGCAGATTGTGGCAGCACTTCCGACCCGGCAGCTCAAACGACTCTAACGATATAACGTTTATCGGTGAGGCCCCGGACATTGCAGGCCTTAGAGTTACCGGACGGCGTTCGACCGATTATCAGGCCGCATTATCTGATTCAGGCAACGATGTCAGCCTGGCCGACAGCGGAAGCAACCATGCTGAAATTGAAATAACAGAGGATTTCAGCTTCTCGGACAGCTTCGATCAACCGCTCGACCTTGAGTTTCCGGCAGAAGACGCGCGAGCCGAAGAATCAGACGAAACAGACATTATTCCGCCGATGATTCATGCCAGTCATTCAATTCTCGACGAAGAAGTACTACCTTCCGATGAACCGGAATTGGATGTTTCGGTAGCACTTAACACAACATTACGCTCTGCCCATCATAAAGACAGTGATATGGCGAAGGATTTTGAAGCTGTCGATGAATCGTCACTGGACGACACTACAATGACTGGATCCTACAGCGCCATTCTTGACTTCGATTTACTTGAAAAAGACTACGAGCACGAACTCAGCGAGACTCAGGCTGCCAACATGGCAGACGCAAAAGCCGCCTTTGACATGATGAAAAAGAGCACTATTCGCGACCCGGACGAGACAGCTGCCGTGCGTGCACTTGACGATGTCACTGTCGAAATGCCCCGCGATGATGAAGTAACTGCCGAAATGGCACCCCAGAATGAGGCAACCGCTGAAATGCCTCGTTCGGACGAGCCAACCGTCGAAATGCCCGCAGAAGATCCGTCACTGGAAAACAGCATGATTGCCGAGATTGACACAACGATGATCCAGCAGCTGGCGCAAAACATTGACGCCGATAACGACGAGACTCAGCAAATGGACTCTGACGCTGACGAAAAAATTGCCAAGAAGAAAATCAGTAACGGCTAGACTTGGTTTCGATTGATAAAAAAACCGGGCGAATTGCCCGGTTTTTTTTATTCGATTGCCAGTCTGTCCACTTTCCGCCAACCTTTCGGTAACAAACCGCCACGGCGGCCTCGTTCTCCGTAATAGTCATCCAGCGGCACCCACTTTATCGTCATGCGACGACCGCCCGAATAAATAGTCAGGTTCTTTTCGTGCGGTACCACCGCAATTGCCTGCAGACGCTCCTCGTGAGCAGTGTATTTCTTGGTTGGAATACCAATGATTTTATTGCCCTTTCCCTTGGCAAGTTCGGGCAGCTCATCCAACTCAAACACCAGCAAGCGCCCAATAGACGTTACCGCTGCGATAAAGCTCCCATCCGTCGCCGGAACCGGCGCTGGCACGACGGCACGGCCACCCTTAGGTACACGCAGCACTGCCTTACCGGCTTTGTTACGGGTAAACAAGTCAGACAAAGTTGCGATAAAACCATACCCCGCATCACTGGCCAGCAGCCACTTGTCAGTGTCGTCACCGATCATCACACCGCAAAATGCAGCGCCGTCTGGCGGATTAAAGCGGCCACTCAATGGATCTCCCTGACCGCGAGCCGAGGGCAACGTGTGTGCTGGAACACTGTATACACGGCCACTACTGTCAATAAACATTGCTTGTTGATTGCTGCGACCCTGCGAAGCAGCAAGGAAACCGTCGCCGGATTTGTAACTCAGTGATAGTGGATCAACCTCATGACCCTTGGCACCACGCGCCCAGCCCCGCTCCGAAAGCACAACCGTTATCGGCTCACTGCTAATCAACTGCGACTCGTTGAATGCCTGGGCGGCATCGCGCTCGACGAGCTGAGTACGACGGTCATCGCCATACTCTTCTGCATCGGCCAAAATTTCTTTCTTGATAAGGGTTTTTAAACGCGCTGCACTACCCAGCGTTTTTTGTAGAGAATCTCGCTCAATACTTAATTCGTCTTGCTCGCCGCGAATTTTCATTTCTTCGAGCTTTGCCAGGTTGCGCAAGCGAAGATTAAGAATTGCCTCAGCCTGTATATCCGTAAGCTTGAAGCGCTTCATAAGTATCAGTTTTGGCTCATCCTCGTGACGAATGATCGCGATGACTTCGTCAATATTGAGAAATGCCGCCAACAAGCCGTCCAATATGTGTAAACGATCTTCGACATTCTGCAGACGAAACTGCAGTCGCCTTGTAACGGTCGTGGTACGAAAGTCAACCCATTCCTTGAGCAAGCTGACCAAATCAAATGTGCGCGGACGACCATCCAGTGCGATGACATTCATATTTACCCGCAACGTTCTTTCCAGCGAGGTGGTCGAGAACAAATGTGACATCAGTTCTTCAACATCAACTTTTCTGGAGCGCGGCGTAATAACGAGGCGAATCGGATCTTCGTGATCTGACTCATCACGTAAATCTTCAACGAGAGGTAATTTCTTGTTGCGCATCTGCGCCGCAATCTGCTCGAGGACTTTACTGCCCGACACTTGATATGGCAGTGCGTATACAATTACGTCGCCATCCTCTACCCGGTAGGATGCTCGCAGTCGCAGCGTACCGCCGCCGGTCTTGTAGATATCGGCTATCTCACTTTGCGGCGTAATCAGCTCGCCACCAGTCGGAAAATCGGGGCCAATTATGTGCTTCATCAAATCACTAACCGTCGCTTTAGGCTTGTCAATCAGATGAATAACTGCAGCTGCCACTTCGCGCAGGTTATGCGGTGGAACATCAGTTGACATGCCAACCGCAATACCGGTCGTTCCGTTTAAAAGCAAATTGGGTAATCGAGCCGGCAATACCACCGGTTCATTCATCGTGCCATCGAAATTTGGTACCCAATCAACCGTACCCTGACCGAGTTCCGCGAGCAGGCTTTTTGCATAGGGTGTGAGACGAGATTCGGTGTAACGCATGGCGGCGAATGACTTGGGATCATCGGTCGACCCCCAGTTACCCTGACCGTCAATTACCGAATAACGGTAAGCGAAGTCCTGCGCCATCAAGACCATCGCTTCATAGCACGCAGAATCGCCGTGTGGGTGATACTTGCCAATGACGTCGCCGACTGTGCGTGCAGATTTTTTCGGCTTGGATGACGCGGAAAGGCCCAGTTCGCTCATGGCATAAATGATACGCCGTTGCACAGGCTTCAGACCGTCACCGATTTGCGGCAAAGCACGATCCAGGATGACGTACATGGAATAGTCCAGGTAAGCCTTCTCCGTGAAGTCTTTAAGCGGAAGTTGTTCTACACCTTCAAGATTCAAATGATTTTGCATCGCTATACCCGTGGTCGACCAGCGTCGACCATTCTATTATCAGATTTCAGCAAGGTTGCCTTTGCTCTCGAGCCAGTCGCGGCGATCCGAAGACCGTTTTTTCGCCAACAACATGTCCATGATCTGGTCGGTGTTGTCTGTGTCTTTAATGGTCAATTGCACAAGACGGCGGGTGTCACGATTCATGGTCGTTTCCCGTAATTGTCCGGGACTCATTTCGCCAAGGCCTTTAAATCGTGTTACAGAAATCTTGCCTTTCTTCTTCTCAGCCTCGATTCGATCAAGAATGCCTTGACGCTCTGAATCGTCGAGTGCATAAAAAACTTCTTTACCTACATCAATGCGGTACAGCGGTGGCATAGCCACATATACATGGCCTGCCGTCACCAGATTGCGGAAGTGCTTGAGGAATAAGGCACAAATCAATGTCGCAATATGTGCGCCATCAGAGTCTGCGTCAGCAAGTATGCAAATCTTGTGATAACGAAGGCCGCTTATATCGACTGCACCGGGATCAACACCAATCGCTACACTGATGTCGTGGACTTCCTGCGACGCAAGAATCTCTCCGGTATCAACCTCCCAGGTATTCAGAATCTTGCCGCGCAAAGGCATGATCGCTTGCGTATCACGTTCACGAGCCTGCTTGGCCGACCCGCCCGCGGAATCACCTTCCACAAGAAACAACTCGCCAACTTCGGGCATCTGGCTGGTACAGTCGGCCAGCTTCCCGGGCAGCGCCGGACCGGAAACGATTTTCTTACGTACGACCTTTTTGCTGGCCTTGAGTCTGACCTGTGCCTTGCTGATTGCTTGCTGCGCAATCAAATCACCTGTTTCTGGATGCTGATTTAGCCACATAGCAAAGCTATCTTTCACTACGCCACCAACAAACGCCGCGCATTCACGTGATGACAGACGTTCCTTGGTCTGCCCCGAGAATTGCGGGTTTTCCATTTTTACGCTGAGCACGAAATTGAGACTGTCCCAGACGTCGTCGGGCGCCAGTTTGATGCCGCGTGGCAAGAGATTTCGAAATTCGCAAAATTCTCTCAAAGCCTCGGTCAAACCAGTGCGCAAGCCATTAACATGAGTACCACCCTGCGCCGTCGGTATCAGGTTGACGTAGCCCTCCGTAACGACCTGGCCACCCTCTGGCAGCCACACCAGTGCCCAGTCGACTGCTTCCCGAGTACCCGCCATACTGCCCGCAAACGGTTCCGCCGGAATACGCTCTTCCCTGCCGATAGTCTCCAGCAGGTACTCTTCAAGGCCGCCGGTGTAGCACCACTCATATTTTTCTTCAGGCTTTTCAACCTTGAGGCGAACCATCAAGCCTGGACACAAGACGGCCTTGGCCCGCAACGCATGCTTGAGGCGCGATACCGAAAATCTGGGTGAATCAAAATACTGTGGATCGGGCCAGAATCGAATCGTCGTGCCTGTGTTGTTTTTACCAACTTTACCGACAACTTCGAGCTTGCTGCGCTTGTTGCCGCCCGCAAAACTCATGTTGTATTCCTTGGCGTCGCGGCGAATCCAGATTTCCAGATTCTTCGATAATGCGTTGACTACGGAGACACCGACACCA
>JAHEFE010000071.1 GCA_024640365.1 Woeseiaceae bacterium
ACCCCCAACTTCGACAGTTCGCGGCCGAATTTGGACCTGACCTCACGTAGCCATGCGGGTTTGCGCTGGTTTTTCCGATCAAGGCTGTAGTGCCAAACCACCCGCTCCCCTCACTTTCCTGGCTGCTCTGGGCTCGCCATGATGTGAAGCCACAACTCACGAAAGCCGCAAGAAACCTACCGGTAGTGCCACATTGAAAAATGCGGCCTTGGCAAATCAAAGAGTTATGCCCCCAACTGTCGAACTTCGGGCAACCCGCTCCCGCGAATCCTCGCCCCAGGCAAAAGCCTCCGATAGACACGATACGGAAACAAGCACTGCAAGGATACTGAAAACTTTCATGATCCAACTCACCTCTTTTTTCGCCCCACGCGAAAAATCAGGCGCGCAGCAGAGGTCCGCCGCGCGGACTTGTTGGCAGCGTGATTACCATAGCCGTGGGTCGCATAAAGAACCGACGCAAGCTATCTTGGCAGATGAAATTCTCCAGTCGCGTTCGCCCAGGACCATGGCTTGCCAACCAAAAGGATACTCGAGCCTGTAAGGCGGGATATAACATTCAGCGGCATCCACACTGAAACCAAGCCGGCTGTAATATTCGGGATCGCCATAAACAAAAAGAATATCCACACCCATTGCCGATAGCCGCTGCTTGCCGCTCTCTATCAACGTTGAACCAATGCGACGCTTCTGATAATCGGGTTTTACGCCCAGAGGGGCCAAAATATACCCTTGGGTGTCCTCGCTGCTGTCAACGATCACGGGGCTGAAGGCCACGTGGCCGACTACAGCCCCTTCGGTTTCAGCCACCAGTGAGATTGTCTTCGGACTGGTGTCCTGCGAGAGCAGATTGACAGCAAGCCGTGAGACCGTCTCCCTCTCGCCTTCAGCGAAGGCCGCCCAATGGACATTGCGAACATCGTCCCGATCAAGGCTTGTTGCTGTTCGGATATGCAGGATGTGCTCCTAACGACCAGACCGAGCCGCCGCGGCTATAAACAAGCAGCGGAACACCCGGGACAATACCGAAGGGGTCCGGTGTGCGTAGCCCACGAACTCGAAGGGCTGGTTAGGCGCTGCTTTCGATGTACTGAACATTGCCAATCCAGTGGCGTTTCCTTCGCTCCAGGCGTGACTCCGTCGTTTCACCATCGAAGCTTGCTGCCACACGACGAAGGAGCGATTGATCAACACCTTCAAGCGCGTTGACGCTGACAACGGCGTAAACCCGATGGTCGATCCGGCTCGTGACCACAGGAACTACCCCGCACCGAACGCAAATATGAAACTCCGCAGTTCTGGTGCCGAAAGAGTACTGAAAGACCAGTGAAGGATCCTTGACGATAATCTCCAAAACGCCGCTCGGATTTGAGGTCCAGACGCCACCATGCTTAGTGCAGAACGAGCAGGCACAGGCGCGAGCCGGAATTTCGACCGGCTCGGGCTCCCACGCAAGGGAGAAAGAGATGTTCGCGCAGTGACACTTACCGAAAATCAACATGGGGGCAATCTCCGTTGTTGCCGCGCCTAAGGCCGAGGTAGGTGGCGGCTAGTGTGGAGAGGCGTTTGCGCAATCATGGCGAAGCCATGCGCCAAAAGCCACGGAGCACCAGACGTCCGAGTGAGGTGCAGCGCGACGAACGGCTCGACCGCCTTGTTAGCCATTCACAGTTCGTACTCTTGGACAATGAAGGCTGACGATTTCGAATGATCGATGAAATTACCTTCATCTTCCTGCAAGGCCGCCCCAAGCTTCTGGCCCTCTGGTGAACTCATGCCCTGGATCAGTGCCTCTTCGGATTCGAACCACACTTCAGCCACACCATCATATTCCGGCTGCATTCCGCGGGATGCTCTCAAGCCTTCGTTCAATGGACTGTTCAGCGTGTGTGACTGAACATACTTTATCGCACCCATTGCATCTGCGTTGCGCATGAAGAAAGGGCCATGGCTATTTCGCCAGTAATCTTGGAACTGCTCCCTAGACATATCCGGATGACGCGTAATGCACATTACGAACTTGATCATGTTTCCTCCCTCCTATCGGGTTGGGGCTTCATTTTCCTGGCTAACGCTCACATCAGCAGCCCCGCTTTGCTCAATCCGTCTGCATGCTTTTGTTAGGTAGTGGCTGATTAATATAAACGACACTTTTCCAGTCTCGACCACCCGAACCCTTCCTTTCGAGGAATCGAGATGTCGGAGAATTCGGTTGTGATGAGCGACAATCTGCGCTGCCTTTAGATATTCATGATCAAGGGTGCTATGAGCATCAGCTACTAGCAATACATCATATCCAAGGGCGGCTGCTTGACGGCAAGTGGTATCGACACAAAAATCGGTTTGCATTCCGCCGATCACCAATTTGCTGACGTTGTTATCCCTCAGAACTTCGTCCACGTCAGTTTCCATGAATGAGTCGCAAAAGCTTTTCACTAGCTCCATATCACCGCACTCACGGTTGAGTGATTGGTGAATGGCGCCATCAGGTTCAACTCTTGAATCTCGTACAAATACGACTGGACTGTTCTCACTCTTTGCCACCGCGATAAGTTGGTTGACCCGCTCAAATAACTCTTTGGTACTCCCAAAAGCCCTCGTCAATAAGGCTTTGCTGTATGTCGATGACAACTAACGCAGTGCTCATAGATGTCCTTAGGCAGTCTAACGACCGAGCTGTGCGGCATGAACGAAGCGCAGCGTAGTGAACGTCCGAACGAGCGCATTGTTATGCATGGTTGTATATGACTGGCATTTTTCCTTTCCATTTATTCCATAGCTCTGAGTTTATGGCAAGTTCAGACATAAACTCAGCAACATTAATACGGCTTGTTGACCCTGCATCAAATATTACATTCCTAATAGGGGAAATTTTTATATCATATTCGCTAACTTGTTCTTCGTTTATTAGCCCATCTGGACGAACCGCCGCCCATTCAATATTACTATCGTTTTGCCCAACATTAAGCCGAAGAAAATCAGCCGACTTTTCGTTATCAACATGTGGAGGTAGCAATAGGCGCAACAGGGAAACAACAAGTCGCTGGGAAAAAGGAGGCTTTTCCGGAATGTCACGATTACTATTGCCGGACGTATTCATAAGAATAATTTTGATTTTGTTATTTGAGTTTATGGATTTAATAGTATACACCACCTTTTTAACTGCATCAGTAACTAACCGCCTAGGATGACCAAACATACCTTTAAGTGTCATATTATGACCTAGGCAAGAAAGAACCACTCCACAATCATTAAGGTATTGAGCTAAGTCATTTTCAGACATTTCAGATATTTCAGCTTCAACTACTTGTAAACATGGATTGCGGCAATTCATATTTATTAACGAATTTCCATTCCGAACAATAGCTATTACCTCAACACCTTTCTGGAGTAGTATTTTTACGAGCAACTGGCCTGTAGTACCACTTGCACCCAAAACTAACGCTTTTTTCATTTTATTTCTCGGTATCTATCGAGATGCATAATGCCCCCCATCAGCTGCGCGGCTTTGCCGAGTCCGGCTGCATGCGTTTGTTATAGGGTTTATCAGGGAGCTGGTATAGTTCGGGTTAACGTTTTGAACAGACATGTTTGATTTTAATCCAGCAGAAATTGAAACCAAATTTCCCCGTCATTTTCAACGGCTGTCAATGTTACCGACGGTTCACCATAATCAATCCATTCAATATCAATTTGTCCAAAATTCTTTTGGACAAAGGGTCCCGCGATACGCCTTCGATTCGGGGTGTCCGGATAATTTTGGTTGACATGTGTCAGGCCGCTGGAGGTGAAATCTACCAGTTCAAAATCACCTTCCTTAAACATGGAAAGTTCAGAAAAATGCACATTGCCGGACAAAATGGGGACCTTCCCTTGACCAGCTGTTTTAAGCGCGTCTAAAAGGCGCCTTCCCTCAAAGGGGTAATTTCCCCATTCATACATACCTTTTTCGTTGGCAACAACCTGTCCGCTTGAAACAATCAATCTGATTTCAGCTGGCTTGCCAAGTTGTTGATAAAGCCATTCCCATTGGTCTGCCCCAAGCACTGTCGCTGCACGACTGGTATTAGGGGTAAATTTACCAAGGCTTCCAGTAGTTCCCTCCGGCATTTTTGCCAGGAGTTGTTCCGTTTTAAATGTACGAGTATCCAGCAGCACAATTTGCGTCCTTTTACCCGAAGGTCCGAATATTTTTGCGTCGTAAATACCGGGTCGGTTAAGCCGCTCGGAGTTTTCGGGTTCCCCAAAAAGATTTAAAATAGAGATTTTGACTGCTCTTTAAGCTCAAAAATTTCTCCAGCCGAGTGATGTCCATAATGATGATTGTCCCACGTGGCCATCAGAGGGATACGATTTGTCAGGTACCGCCAATCCTCACTCCTGCCCAGCACATCCCACTCTCTTTGCAGAGTCCCCGGAGTGACGTCAAAAGTCGCCTTCGTCTTTAAATCGTAATCGGCATATATGGCATCGCCCAATGATAAATAGATATCGGCATGGGTTGCAGCAATTTGTCTGAAAATTGGCTGTGGGACGGATTGAAACGCACATGAGCCAAAAGCAATTCTGGTAATCACCTGTTGCTCGTGCGGCAATGGCTTTTGTGCGTTTGATTCCATTGTTTCCGATAAAAATATTAGTAACGAAACGGCGAAGCGCTGTATATGGTTAAGCATCTTTAGGTATCACTATTCAATCTCTTAGAGATATCAGAAGCCCTATAACGTTTGAGTTCGCCCGCGGACGGCGGCTGGCGAAGCCAGGGGTAGGCCGTCGGGTGCAGCGAAGGGTTAGGCCTCACACGAAGAATTGCGGTCACTCGCGGTCCTCCTCGTACTGCTCGGCACCCTTGATCGGTTGCAGCCACGGCTCGCGGCGTTTGATCCAGAGTTCGTAGCTTGGAACGAAATGTGTGGGAGCCTCCGACAGGATACCAAGCTTGATTTCGGCCTCGCGGTCATCAACAGAGAACAGTCGTGACCCACAGTGTGGACAGAAGTGTTGACCGTGGAACTCGGCCGTCTCACCCTGGCGTTCGAAGTGTTTTGCGGACCAGACAGCATAAAAGGTAAAGGCTGAACCGCTTTCTTGCCGGCAGTCAATGCAGTGGCAGATGCCGATGCGAAGGGGCTCACCGCGAACCGAAATCTGAACGTGCCCGCAATGGCATTTTCCCGAAAGCACTGTCATGTTCGAAACCTCCGCTCCGCGGCGCGCGCGTGGCAGCGAGTCCTAACTACCAAGCTCACCGGCGGCAATGGAGCGCAGCGGAATTGCCGTCCGAGTGCAACGCCTTGTTATGTGAGGACTTGGACTGCGTCGATGTGACTGGTTGGTTGTCAATAGTCTTTACAACTTCTCTGAAAACAATAGCCGTATCTGACTATCTTAGGTGTGCTGACAGGAATGCCTTGATACGTATCTGCGCATCTGCCGCGGCGTCTGGGTTGTACTGAAGAACGTGTCCCAGTACCTCTGTATTGAGGCCTGGCACATCGAAGTCATGCATGGCGCCCGGATATACCTTGAGTGTCATATCATTCACAATCGGGTCCCTTAGCTCCATTCGTTCGCATCGCGAAGCGGGCGTCCAGTCATCCATTTCGCCAATCAACAATAGCAACGGCGCATCAGGGCGAAACAGAACTTGTTCGCACCAAGGATACATGGCAATTGCAGCCTTGAAGGGGTCTGGCCGAATCGCGTCTACCATATAGGTATTTTCTATAGCCCAAAGCACTGACATCGCACCGTGCGACCATCCCATAATCGCAATATTGCTTCCGTCAACGCTGTAAAGATTCTTCAAATACGCTTTGGCCGCATGAGCGTCTTCAGCTCTCGTGAGTGGTGTGACAGAGCCAATCTGATCACAAGTACCCTCCGAGAAACCACGTGGACCAAAACTATCTACCCGAAGAACGACATACCCCCAATCGACTAGCCTTCTTGACCACATATCATCGCGTAGCGGCCAAGGGCCACCGCAACCATGCAATATGACGATGGCTGGGAAAGGGCCTTCGCCTGCGGGCCGTTCCAATTCGCCGGAGATAGCGATAGGATTCCCACGTGTCGGGAATACGTTGAGGTTCACAGTTTCTGCGAGCGCTGCAGTGAAACTCGCCACGAGTACAAAGAATAAAGTCGTCGTCTTTAGACGCATAC